>JAYSYW010000293.1:0-7629 GCA_043727255.1 Rhizobacter sp.
AGCCTGACCACCGTTGAGAAGGTGGCGTTGTTTCGACGGCTGTTCCGTGGCCGCACGGATGTCTTTCCCGTACGCTGGGAAGGCAAGACCTCGGGCAAGTCAGGCTACGCCCCAGCCTGCGGCAACGAGTGGCGGGCGGGTGTCTGCGAGAAGCCGCGCGTCAAGTGCGGCGATTGCAGCCACCGGCTGCTGCTCCCGCTGTCGGATGCGGTGATCTACGACCATCTGGCAGGCAAGCACACCGTGGGGGTCTATCCGCTGCTGGAGGATGACACCTGCCACTTCCTCGCGGTCGATTTTGACGAGGCCGAGTGGCAACAGGACGCCCTGGCGTTCATGCAGTCGTGCGCCGAGTTGGGCGTGCCAGCGGCGTTGGAGATTTCGCGCTCAGGCCGTGGTGCGCCTATCTGGGTGTTCTTCGCCGGGCGGCTATCAGCACGGGAGGCCCGACGCCTTGGAACGGCCGTCATCAGTCACACCTGTGCGCGCACTCGCCAGCTCAAATTGGCGTCCTACGACCGCCTGTTTCCCAATCAGGACACGATGCCTTCCCGCCAGGGCGGCAGCCCTGCGGGCTCCCGGGTCGGGGGTTTCGGCAACCTCATCGCCTTGCCACTACAGAAGTACCCGCGCGACAACGGCTGCAGTGTCTTCGTCGATGATGCCCTGATCCCGTACCGCGACCAGTGGGCCTTTCTCGCGTCCATCCAGCCCATGGCGCCGCATGACGTCGAGCCGACCATCCTGCGTGCTACCGGTGGCATCCACCCCTTGGACGTGACCTTCATCGACGATGAAGATTTGGCTACGCCGTGGAAGCGTGCCGCCGTCACAGCCATGAAGCTGCCGGGCACGATGCCCCTGGCGTTGAACGTGACGCTGGCCAATCTGATCTATTTCGAGAAGAGCGCGCTGCCGCAAGCGCTGGCCAATCGCCTGATCCGGCTGGCGGCTTTCCAGAACCCCGAGTTCTACAAAGCCCAGGCCATGCGGTTGTCGGTGTGGGACAAACCCCGCGTGATCGGCAATGCCGAGAACTACCCGGCGCACATCGCGTTGCCGCGTGGCTGCCTCGACGCCGCACGGGCCTTGCTGAAGGACAACGGCATTCGCTGCGACCTGCAGGACGAGCGGTATGGCGGTGAGCCCATCCGAGTCGGCTTCGTCGGCATCTTGCGGGCTGATCAGGAGCTGGCGGTCTCGGCCATGTTGCATCACGACGCCGGTGTGCTGTGCGCCCCTACCGCATACGGCAAGACGGTCACGGCTGCGGCCATCATCGCCCGGCGCGGCGTGAACACCCTGGTGCTGGTGCACCGCACCGAGCTGCTGAAGCAATGGCAGGAGCGTCTGCAAACTTTCCTCGCATTGGATGAGGAGGCCAGCAAGTTCACGGTTGGCACCATCGGCGGCGGCAAAGCCAAACCTACCGGCAAGGTCGACATCGCCGTGATGCAGTCGCTGTCCCGCCAAGGCAAGGTCAATGCCTTGGTCGAAAACTACGGGCAGGTCATCGTGGACGAATGCCACCATGTTGGCGCTGCCTCGTTTGATGCCATCCTCAAAAAGACCAAGACCAAGGCCAAGTTCGTGCTCGGCCTGACCGCCACGCCCATTCGTCGTGACGGCCAGCAAGCGATCATCTTCATGCAATGCGGACCCACACGGCATACAGCCGCCAGGCCCGTCAACGCTCCGCACGATCTGGAAGTACCGCCGCGCTCACGTTTTGCCCGGATCGACCTGCCAAGCGCAGCAGGCATCCAGGATGTGTTCCGGCACCTTGCCAATGACCTGGCGCGGACTCAAGCCATTGCCGCTGAAGTGGCTGCGGCCTTCGAGCAAGGTCGCAAGGTGCTGGTGCTGACCGAGCGAACGGAGCATCTCGACGCGATTGTCTTGGCCTTGACCACGCTGGTGCCACCGCCCTTTGTACTGCACGGCAGGATGTCAAAGAAGCAGCGAGCCGCCCTCATTGCGGAACTTGATGCGCTACCACCTCAGGCGCCACGCGTCCTGGTGGCCACTGGGAAGCTCGTCGGTGAAGGTTTCGGATCATCCACCGTTTGACACCTTGGTTCTGACCATGCCTGTCTCGTGGAAGGCACGTTGCAGCAGTACGCTGGCCGCTTGCATTGCGAACACGCCACCAAGACCGACGTGCGGATCATCGACTTCGTCGACACCGGCCACCCAGCCTTGCTGCGGATGTGGGACAAGCGGCAGCGAGGCTACCGAGCCATGGGGTATCGCATGGCCAGCGACCCAAACACCGAGGGTGACGTTTCACCAGCCAACCGTGGCACCTCCGAGCCCGCACAAGCACTCAAGATTTGCGGGTAACTCTCTACCCGCAAAACGCAAAACGCAAAACACAAAACACCAAACCCAGCATCCATGCGCCATACCCGTCACAGTTCAAGTGACCCCGGCCCACCAAATTGTTCGACCGTGATATGCCGTGACTTCCAGTCACCGCGGAAAGCACTTGAGGCCCAGCCGGCTCAGGTGCTTTTTCATTTCTGGCGGATTTCTTCTCCCGAAGCTTAGGGGCTGGGCGTGACCGGGGGGTCGCCCTAGAGTGGCGTGCGCCGTGCAGGGGCTGCGATTGTTCGTTTGCCTGCGCAACGGCACAAGGGAGATCGCCTTGAGCACAACGTTGAACAACACCCCTGCCATCGACATGCGGGAAGCGTCGCATATCACGGTGCCGCATGTCAGCACGCGCACCCTCGTGGTTTCATCGGCCATGCAGGTCGAAGTGGCGCGAGACGTGGTGCGTTCGCTGAACGCATCCCCCCATTTTTCGGCCCGTTGGTCAGACGCTGATTCAGCGGCCCAGGCTGAAGACCCGCCCGATTTTCTGGTGCAGGTTGTTGATGCCACCGACTTCAGCGAAACGCTGCGGCTGTTGTCGGCTTACCGCCAGCAGCACCCCGCGCGGCCCCTGCTGGCCGTCACGGTCGGCTTGACTGCCTCCGAATCGACCCGCCTGCTGGCAGCCGGTGTCAGTGACTTCATCTGCGCGCCCGCCACCAACGACGAGCTGCTGGTGCGCAGTTGCCGCGCCTTGGGTCGCACGACAAGCGCACCGACCGCGCGAAGCCCGCTGCCTGCGTTGCGCAACCTGATCGGCAGCAGCCCTGCCTTCATGCGGCAGGTGGCCCGCGTGCCCATGCTCGCCAAATACGACGCGGGTGTGTTGCTGCTCGGTGAAACCGGCACGGGCAAAGAGGTTTGTGCCCAGGCCATTCATTACCTGTCGCCACGCGCGGGTAAACCGTGGGTGGCGGTCAACTGCGGCGCCATCCCCATCGAGTTGATCGAAGCCGAGTTGTTTGGCCACGTGAAGGGCGCCTACACCCATGCGCACGCAGCGCGGCCGGGCCTGGTGCGCGAGGCCGAAGGTGGCACGCTGTTTCTCGACGAGATCGACTCGCTGCCCTACAACGCCCAGGCCAAGCTGCTGCGTTTTCTGCAAGACAAGGAATACCGCTCGGTTGGTTCCAACACCGTGATGCGCGCCGATGTGCGGGTGATCGCCGCCAGCAACCGGCAGTTGGGTGAGTTGGCGGCCAGTGGGGCCTTCCGGCAAGACCTGTTCTTCCGCCTCAACGTGCTGATGCTGCACCTGCCCGCCCTGCGCGAGCGGCGTGACGACATCCCCCAGCTCGCGCTGTTCTTCCTGCGTGGTGCCGCCCGTCAATGGCAATGTGCCGAACCCGCATTGGCACCATCGGCCTTGAAGAAGTTGCTGGCGCACGACTGGCCCGGCAATGTGCGCGAGCTGAAGAACGTGATGGAGCGCGCCGTGTTGATGGCGCAGGGCGGGGCGCAGCAAACGTCGCTGCAGGCCGATGACATCGACCTTGACGGCGTGCCAGCCATGGCTGAGCCCACGCCGGCATGCGATGAATCGTTCCGCGTCGCCAAGGCGAGGGTGGTTGAAACCTTCGAGCGTGCCTACATCCAGCAGTTGCTGGCGTCGAACGGGGGCAACGTCACGCATGCGGCGCGTGCCGCGAAGAAGAACCGCCGCGCGTTTTTCGAGCTGATGCGCAAGCACCGCATCGAGCCCGACCCCTACCGCGCCGACTGAGCCACCGCGCGCTCGTCGCCAACCAAGGGCCTGCAACCGCAGGCCCTTTTTCATGTCTTGGCGTGTGCTTCGACGCGTGCCGAGACGCGTGCCTTAACCCGCGTCGCGGCGCCTTCCCAACGCGCCACCAAACGACACGCCGGGCAGGGTTCGCACTGAGACATTCCTGCCCCAGTGGCGGACAAATCCGTCCATGTCGTGACGTGCCCGGTGCCGGCACGCCCAGCCCTGCGTCAACCGCTCCACAGGCAGGACAAATCTGTCCAGGTCGGCCCGAAGACTCATCCATAAAACCCTGTGCTGACAAGCACTTGCAAGAACCCGCGCGCATGGCACCGGGCTTGCAACTTAAAGGGACGAGCACCGAAGGGGCACCTCATGCCCAACCGCCTTGACGTCATGACCATCGTTCAACACCTGTCGCGTTACCTGCGTGTCCATGCCGAAGCGTGTGACACGTCGGAAGGCATCGCACGTTGGTGGGTTGAGCTGGACGACCCCGCGCCGGTGGTCACCGTCGAAGCGGCGCTCGACTGCCTGGTGGCATGCGGCGTGGTGGAGGCGCAACCCGCCATCGATGGCCGCGTGCGTTACCGCCGCCGTGCCGAGGTGCCAGACGATCGGCTTGACGCGCTGGTGCAAGACCCCGAATCCGCCTTGCCGCCCGATGGCGAACCGGCGCCTGCCACGCCCACCCCCACGCTGAGGAAGTGGCACTGATGGCCCAGGTCACAGCCATCCACGCGCTGATCAGCGGGCTTGCGCAGCACCTGTCGCGGGCGTACCAACTGCGGCCGATCGCAGGCATCACCTGCAAGTTCGAACCGCTCGGCATATCGGCCATGAAGCAGCTCGACGGGCAAGACACCAAGTGCACGATCCTGCTCTACCGCACCACCCAGAACGAGCACCTGCGCAACCGCCCGGCCAGCGGCCTGCCGCATGGCAGGGCGGTGCCGCTCACCGTCAACCTGCACCTGCTGGTCACCGTGTGGGCCGACGGCCCGCTCAGAGAACAAGGCCTGCTTGGCTGGGTGATGCGTGAGCTGCACATGCGCCCCGTCATCGACCGCAGCCTGCTCGGCGACAGCGCCGTCTTCGCGCCCAGCGATCTGATGTCACTGACGCCCGAAGAGCTGTCGCTCGACGACATGACCAAGCTCTGGCAGGTGCTGGTGCCGCCGTACCGGCCGTCGCTGACCTACGTGGCGCGCAACATCACGCTTGACCTCGACATCGAACCCGACCATGCGCCGGTCGTCGCCACGCGCATGGCGCTGACGGACGACGTGGCGGACGTCGTGCAGGGGGCCACATGAGGCGTGCCGCGTGCTGGGCTGCGTGCGGGGCCGCGTACTGGCCTGCGATAAGGCCAGGCCACACCGCCCGGGTCGATCGCCTGCGGCAACCCACAGGCGAGGCGTCGTCATGATCGAACTCGTCGAACGCCGCGTCTTCGGCGCCCTTGAATTCGTGCATGCCGTCACCGGCTCACCCGTGTCGGGTGACTTGCGCATCACCGCCCCCGGCCTGCGCCTGCTGCGCAACACCAGCGGCCTGTATGTCATCCGCGAAGTCGAGGGCTTCGATGCCTACACCCGCACCTTCGACACCCCCCCGGTGCTACCGCGCCAGCCGTTCACGCTGACCGTTGACGACCCGCTGCGGCGCTTTCTGCCGCGCAGCGTCACCCTTGATCTGCCGCGCCTGCTGCCGCAGCCACCGGCCGATCTGCCCGACGAAGACAACGCGCTCAAGCCCGTGCAAGTGCGCCTGTGGCCTGCCGCCGGCTTGCCTGTGCAAGCGGGCTGGGCGGTGCTGCGGGTGAAGGTGGCGGTGCAGGGCATCGACCCCGAGATGGGCTTGGCCAACGTGTTGATCGAAGCGTCACCACAGGTGGCGGGGGCGGCCCTGCAACACGCCCTGACCGACCGGCACGGCGAAGCCCTGCTGATCGTCAACGACGTGGCGCCCATCCTGCCCGACGCAGGCCCCGTGGGCCTGACCACCGAATTCATCGCGGCCCTCACGCTGGTGCTCGACACCGACGTCGTGCGCCCCGCCAATGCTGCTGCGCCCGACAGCGCATTCCCCATCGCCAACCCCGAAACCATTCTCGACCGCCGCAGTGCCGCTGCGCCCGGCGTGCGCGTGGTGGCCGGGGGCGAACCCGTTCTTTCCGCCGGCTTTGGCCGGCGCCATGTGGAGAAGGTGACATGGCCTTGACCGTCCATGTCTGCAAGGGTCCATGCCCAGGAGGTGAACCGTGCCCGAATACCTAGCACCCGGCGTTTATGTCGAGGAAGTCAGCTTCCGATCCAAGTCCATCGAAGGCGTGGGCACCAGCACCAGCGCCTTTGTGGGCCCCACACGCAAAGGGCCTGTCGGCATCTCGCCCGAGTTGTTGACGAGCTTTGCCGACTTCGAGCGCATCTACGGCGACGAAGAAGACCTCGACTTCGGTGATGTGCCCCTGCTCAACCGCAACTACATCGCCCACGCGGCCCGCGCCTTCTTCAACAACGGCGGCGCGCGCCTGTACGTGGCCCGCATCCAGGCCGACGACGCCACCCCGGCCGACGCCGCCGGCACCCCCGTGCTCGCCGCGCCCGTGGCCGACCCGCCGCTGGACCCACCGCCGCCGCCACGCGCCTGGTTCAGCGCCCGCTTTGCCGGTGCGCAATACGAAGGCGCCACGCTGGCCGTGCAGCAGGTGGCGCAGCCCATCGGCCTCTCGGGGCTGTTGAACGCCCCCAACGGCACGCTGGTGCGGGTGTTCGGCGGCGACGACGGCATCACCTTGTTCGGCTACTGGTTCAAGGCCGATGACGTGTGGACACGCGGCACCGCGCTCGACACCGACCCCCCACCCGACCCGCAACCCGTGGCCGACCTGCTGGCCGACTTCACCCCGCAGGCATTGCGCGCTGATGTCTTGTCGGCAGACGTGACGCTCACCACGCTGTCGCATGAAGTCACCCGCTTCGAGTCGCTGGCCCTCGGCCCGCAGCACCCGCAGTACATCGGCACGCAGATGGCTTTCGAGCCTACCCGCCGCTCTGACCAACTCACGCTGCCCGTGGGCCTGCGCTTTGGCAGCACGGCCGCCATTGCGCCCGACGACTTGCTGGAAGGACTGGGCGGTGGCGCGGCCACGGCCGGTGCAGAGCCTTCGCGCAGCTTCGTGCTGGCCGGCGGGGCCGATGGCGCAGCCCCTGGGCTTGATGAATTCAGCGACGGCTTTGGCCTGCTGGTGGGCCTGGAAGACGTGTCCATCGTCGCCGCGCCGGGCTATTCGGCGCGCTACGACCCGGCCGACCGCACGGCCTACCAAAGCATTCAAGACGCGCTCATCACCCACGTGTCTGACCCGCGCCGCTACCGCATGGCGGTGCTCGACGCGCCCCCCGGCGTCACCCCCGTCGAGATGCGCGAACTGCGCGGCCTGATCGACACCACCCGCGCCGCGCTCTACTACCCATGGGTCATCGCCGCCAACCCGCTGGCTTCGCCCAGGCGCAACGAGCCGG
>JAYSYW010000294.1:0-18545 GCA_043727255.1 Rhizobacter sp.
CTGCCGGCGCGCAGCCGGCGCTGAGCCGCCAAAGGTCTCGCCCATCCGCGAGTGAGACCCAAGAGGCCAGCACCACGCTGGCTTTCGAGGGCCGGGCCCGCCAAGCCCGGCGTCTCTAATTTAGTGGTCGGCAACTCCAAGCGCAGCCGCCTTCACGCCCACTCTGTGGCCCACACCCTCTGGGCCGGCGCGCTGGTGTACGGCTGCCACGCGCCATGGGGCTGGCTCAGCCGATCGGCCACCACGGAAAGCACGGCCGGGTTCCACACCAGGCCGATGTGGCTGCCTTCCACTTCCACGTTTTCCGCGTGCGCGCAGTCGCTGCTTTCCTGGCAGGCCTGCCAGGCCACCACGCCGTCGGTTCGGCTGTAGATCGAGGTTGTGGGCACGGGGGGCGTTTGGCGCAGGCGGGTTGCCAGGGCTTCGTCGATGACGGGCTCGTTGCCACTGAGCATGCGGTACAGCCAGCCCGCATGGGTGTGGTCGCCCTCGCCCGCGAACGGCGTGCCGATGGTGATGACGTGGCGCACGTGATGCGGCAGCAACCGGGCCACTTCACGGGCATAAATGCCACCGAGGCTCCAGCCGATCAGGCTGATGCGGCCAGCGCGGCGGCTTGTTTTTTCGTGCACATGGGCCGCCAGTTCGGTCAGCCATTCGTCCACATCGCCGGTGGGTCCGGTGTTCATGCCACGGCCCCAATCGCTGGTCCAGTAGCCGAGTTTGCGGCAGAAGGCTTTCAGGGGCGCGACGCTGGTCTTGTCAGTGGCAAGGCCGGGGAAGATCAGCACCGTGTGACCATCGCCCTGAGGCAGGTGGTCCGTGTGCATGAGCTTCATGCTGGCGTATTCCATCGCCGCGCGCAGCGGTTCGATCCCCAACAGCGACCAGTGCGGCGCCGAAGCGGCGGGGGCGGTCGGGGCGATTGCGTTCTGCCTCTCGGCGAGCGTGAGCAATGTCATGGTGCGACCTCGTCGAATGTTGCAATGCAGCAATAGTCGTCGCCCAGCCCGTCAGGCGCAAGGGCCTACCGCGCATTCGGGTGTCGGAAATCCCTGACGACCCGGGTAAACCGCAGGCTGCGCGGCGTGGGCACAATCGGCCCTCGTTCGCCCGGCTGCCCCTCTGAGCCGTCTTGTGGCTGCTTCCAGACCCAGACCCAATGCCTTTTTTTGCCGAACGCCACTCGCGCGAGCTCACCGCCCTGATGGCCAGCCTGGCCATCGCCAGCCTGATTTTTTGGTTCGACGTGAAAACACCGCTCGGCTACGCCGAGTGGGCGTTGTACTTGGTGCCCGTCACGATGACGGTGCTGCAAAACCGGTTCTGGATGCCGCTGGCCGTTGCGCTTGTGGTCACCGGGTTTTCGGTGGCGGGGTTTTATGCCTCGCCGCCAGGCATCGACATCACGATGGCAATCGTCAACCGAAGCGTGGGTGCGGTGGTGCTGTGGGTGCTGGCGGGGGTGATCAGCCAAGTGCTGAGCACCCGCGCCAGGATGCATGCGCTGCTGTGGTTGGATCGCGGCGAAGCGGCCGTGGCGCAGCAACTGCTGGGCGAGCAGACGTTGACTGAAGTCGCGGGCAACGCCGCGCGCTCCCTGTGCGAATTCGTCGGCGCACAAACCGCCGTGGTGTACCGCCTGGAACGTGGGGAGTTGCAACGCACCGGGGGCTATGCATTCGACCCGGCCTCCACGGCCGAGCGCATCCGCGTGCCCGACGGCACGGCTGGTCAGGTGGCGCAGAGCGGGCGGCCGCAGGTGCTGCGCGGCGTGGCGACGAGCCACCTGCCGGTGGTGTCGGCCCTGGGCCGCAGCGCGTCGCGCCATGTGGTGGCCTACCCGCTGCGGATCAACAACGCGGTGACGGGTGTGATCGAGATCGGCTTCCTGGGTGACGAGGCCGACCTCGAACAAACACTCGAACTGCTCGAAAAACTCAGCGGCAGTCTCGGCGTGGCGATGCGCACGTCGCTGTACCTTGAACGTCTCGAAACCCTGCTTGAAGAAACCCAGCGCCAAGGCGAAGCCTTGCAGGCGCAGCAAGAAGAACTGCGGGTGACGAACGAAGAACTGGAAGAGCAGAGCCGCGTGCTGCGCGAGTCGCAAACCCGGCTGGAAACTCAGCAGTTCGAGACGGAGCAGACCAACGTGCGGCTGGAAGAGCAGGCACAGGTGCTGGAACGCCAGAAGCTCGACCTGCTGGTCGCCCAGCAGGCGCTCAAAGACAACGCCGACCGACTGGAAGCGGCCAGCCGCTACAAGTCGGAATTTCTGGCCAACATGTCGCACGAGCTGCGCACGCCGCTCAACAGCTCACTGATCCTGTCGAAGCTGTTGGCCGACAACCGCGAAGGCAACCTGCACGAAGAGCAGGTGAAGTACGCCCGCGCCATTCAAGAGTCGAACAACGACCTGCTGGTGTTGATCAACGACATCCTCGACCTGTCGAAGATCGAAGCCGGCCACGTGGACTTGAACATCGATCCCGTGCCTCTGCGCGACGTGACCGACCGGCTGCGGTCCACCTTCGAGCCGCTGGCCCGGCACAAGGGGCTGGCGTTCGACATTCAGGTGCAGCCCGGCGTGCCGGAACAAATGTCCACCGACAGCCAGCGCCTGCAACAAGTGCTGAAAAACTTGCTGGCCAACGCGGTGAAGTTCACCGAGCGTGGCGAGGTGCGGCTGGTGATCCGCCCGGCCCCTGGCCAGCGCGTGGCCTTCGAGGTGACCGACAGCGGCATGGGCATCCCAAGGAACCAGCAAGACATCATCTTCGAGGCCTTTCGCCAGGCCGACGGCAGCACCAGCCGACGCTTCGGCGGCACCGGGCTGGGCTTGTCGATCTCGCGCGAACTTGCGCACCGCCTGGGCGGTGAAATTCGGGTGGACAGCGAACCCGGCCGGGGCAGCACCTTCACCGTTGAGTTGCCGGTGACGCTGAACACCGCCGTGCCAGCACCCATCGCACCCATCGCACCCGCCGCCCTGGTGCCCGCCCCTGTGCCACATCGCTCGCCCGTTGCCACCAGCGCCCCGGTGGCTGCGCCGCCTGCGGCTGACCCGCAGCGCACGGCCCGCCACCCGGGGCGGCTGATCCTTGCGGTGGAAGACGATCCGCGCTTTGCGGCGGTGCTGGCCGACCTGGCCGATGAACTGGGTTTTGACTGCGTGATCGCCCCTACAGGCGCCGAGGGTCTGGCGCTCGCCCAGGAGCTGCAGCCGAGCGGGATCTTGCTCGACGTGGGCCTGCCCGACCAGTCGGGCCTCACCGTGCTGGAACGCCTGAAGCGAGACCCTGCCACCCGCCACCTGCCGGTGCACATGATGTCGGCCCATGAACGCACGCAGACCGCGCTCGAACTCGGCGCGGTGGGTTTTGTGCTCAAGCCGGCGACGCGCGAGCACCTGGTGGACGCCATCAACCGCCTGCAAGAACGCCTGCAGCGCGAAATGCGCCGCGTGCTGATCGTCGAAGACGACGTGCCCTTGCGCAACAACCTGGTGCTGCTGCTCAAGGGCGAGCATGTGGGCATCACGGCGGTGGGCAGCATTGCCGACGCCTTGCGGCACCTGGAAGCCAGCACCTTCGACTGCATGGTGATGGACCTGCAGCTTTCCGATGGCTCAGGCTATGAGCTGCTGGAAAAGATGGCGGCCGGCGAGCAATACGCCTTCCCGCCGGTGGTGGTGTACACCGGCCGCACGCTCAGCCGCGACGAAGAGCAACGCCTGCGCCGCTACTCGAAGTCGATCATCGTCAAGGGTGCGCGTTCACCCGAACGGCTGTTGGACGAAGTGACGCTGTTCTTGCACAGCGTGGAATCGAGCCTGCCACCCGAGCAGCAACGGCTGCTGGTGCAAGGCCGCCAGCGCGACGCGGTGCTGGACGGCCGTCGCATCCTTCTGGTGGAAGACGACGTGCGCAACATCTTCGCGCTGACCAGCGTGTTCGAGCCGTTGGGGGCCAGGCTCGAGATTGCGCGCAACGGCCGCGAAGCGATCGAGAAGCTGGAACAAGTCAGCGCCATCGACCTCGTGCTGATGGACATCATGATGCCGGAGATGGACGGCATGACCGCGATGAGGCTCATCCGCGAACGCCCGCACTGGGCCACGCTGCCCATCATTGCGCTGACCGCCAAGGCCATGCCGGAAGACCGCACGCATTGCCTTGAAGCCGGCGCCAACGACTACGTGGCCAAGCCGATCGACATCGACAAGCTGGTGTCGTTGTGCCGGGTGTGGATGCCCAAGTGAGCCAGATGCGAAACGGGGTTCTGGCGCTCATGGAAGCGCTTCCCGCCTGTGCCTCCACCCTGCCGCTGAACCGATAGAAAGCCCCGAGCCTTGGACGAAGAAACCGCGCTGTTCGACATTGAAGTCAAGCTGATGCTGGAAGCGGTGTTCCTGCGCTACCAGCATGACTTCCGTGACTACGCCGTCACCTCGCTGCGCCGGCGCATGCGCCAGGCAATGACGCAATTTGGCTGCGACCGGCTGGTGCAGCTGCAAGACCGCGTGCTGCGTGAGCCTGACCTGTTCGGCAAGATGCTGCAGTTCTTCACCGTGCAGTTCAGCGAGTTTTTCCGGGACCCGGCGTACTTCAAGGCTCTGCGCGAACAGGTGGTGCCAGTGCTGCGCACCTACCCGTCGATCAAGCTGTGGGTGGCGGGGTGCAGCAGCGGTGAAGAGGTCTGGTCGCTCGCCATCGTGCTGGCCGAAGAAGGCCTGCTGGATCGCTGCATCTTCTACGCCACCGACATCAACCCCGAAGCCCTGCGCCGCGCCGAAGCCGGTGTGTACCCGCTCGACCGAATGGCCCTTTTCAGCCGCAACTACCATGCGGCTGGTGGCAAAGGTTCACTGTCGGACCACTACCTCAGCGCCTACGGCGGCGTGGCCTTCGACCGGCGCTTGAAAAAGCAGATCGTCTTCGCCGACCACAGCCTGGCCACCGACAGCGTCTTCTCGGAGGTGCACTTCGTGTCGTGCCGCAACGTGTTGATCTACTTCAACGGCGCCCTGCAAGACCGCGCGATCGGGCTGTTCCGAGATTCGCTGGTGCACCGGGGCTTCCTGGGCCTGGGCAGCAAGGAAACGCTGCAGTTCGGTGCGCACGCCGGGGCTTTTGAGTCCCTCGCGGGGCCCGAGCGCATCTACCGCCGCATGTGAACCAGACCATGCCGCACAACACCGTCTTTCCCGATGTCGATGCCGTGGTGATCGGCGCATCCGCTGGCGGCGTGGACGCGCTGCTGGCTGTGCTTTCACAACTGCGCCCGGGCTTTGCGCCCGCCGTGATGGTGGTGCTGCACCTGCCGCCCGACCGGCCCAGCGGCCTGACGGCGCTGCTGGCGGCACGCTGCGCGGTGCCAGTGCACGAAGCGCTCGACAAAGCACCGGCGCGGGGCGGCACGGTCGTCATCGCCCCGCCCGATTACCACCTGCTGGTCGAACCCCAACGCACATTGGCCTTGTCTGTGGACCCGCCGGTGCGTTATTCCCGGCCAGCGATCGACCTGCTGTTTGAGTCGGCCTCGGTGGCTTACGGCTCACGCTTGCTCGGCATCGTGCTCACCGGCGGCAACGAAGACGGCAGTGACGGCCTGGCCGCTGTTCGGCAACGCGGTGGTGTGGCCTGGGTGCAAGACCCCACCCTCGCCGTGGCGGCTACGATGCCCGCTGCCGCGCTGGCCAGAGCCGGGGCCGATGAAGTCTTGACCCTCCAGGAAATGGGCGCACTTTTCGCCCAGGCATGAACCTCTCTTTCAGATCGAACGCCATGAGCACAAGCACCCAAGATGTGAACCTACTTGTTGTTGACGACATACGGCAAAACCTGCTCGCCATGGAAGCGCTGCTGGCCCGCCCCGGCATTCGGGTGCTCACGGCATCGTCTGGGGCTGAAGCGCTGGAACTGCTGCTCAACCACGATGTCGCCATGGCCCTGCTCGACGTGCAAATGCCTGAAATGGACGGCTTCGCCTTGGCCGAGTTGATGCGCGGCGCCGCGCGCACCCGTCACATCCCCATCCTCTTCCTGACCGCCGCCACGCAAGACCAGCAGCGCACCTTCCGAGGCTACGAAGCCGGCGCGGTTGACTTCCTCTACAAGCCCGTCGAAACCCCTGTGCTGGCCAGCAAGGTGGCGGTGTTCGTCGATCTGTACGTGCAACGCCTGCGCCTGCAAGAGCAGGTCCACGAAGTGCAGCGCCTGCGCCGGCTCAATGAAATGATGACTGCCGTGCTGACGCACGACCTGCGCACGCCGCTGATGGCCATTGCGCTCAGCGCCGAGATCGTGCACCGGCGCGGACATGAGGAATCGATTCAAAAGGCCGGGCAACGCATCAAGTCGAGCAGTTCGCGCATGGCGCGCACCATCGACCACCTGCTCAACTTCTCGCGCGTGCGCACCCAAACGCCCAGCATCAAACCCGAACCCGCCCACCTGGGCGAAGTGTGCGCCGCGGCCGTGGCCGAGATTCAACTGGCCGAGCCTGACGTGGCGCTCGAAGTCATCGCCGAAGGCAACCTCAACGGCGTGTTCGACAGCGACCGGCTGGCGCAGGTGTTCTCAAACATCATCGGCAACGCGATCGAACCTGCGGCCGGCTCAACCATCACGGTGCGCCTTGATGGCAACCATGCCGACCGCATCAGCGTGACCATCAGCACACCGGCCGTGTTGTCTGACGAAGCGCAGGTGCGCTTGTTCGAGCCACTGCGAGCGTCGGCCCCCGGCGCGGCGGCGCAGTCGAATCTGTCGGCCGGCCTCACGCTGGTGGACCAGTTCATCAGCGCACATGGCGGCTCAATCGTCGGCCGCTCCCACAGGCTCGAAGGCACCGTCTTCGAGCTGCTGCTGCCGCGCGGCGTCTGACGCAGGACACGCAACCGCCTTCGTAGGCCGGACAACCGCCGCTTCGGGGCGGAACCCCACGTCCTCTTTTTCGACCATTTTTTCGGCCTGAAGTCCTACAGGCCCGTGCGGTTGCGCCCGCTGCTGCGCAGCCATGCCCAAACGTATCGTGCGTTCCATTCCCCCAATCAGCCTCGCCCCTCTGGCGATCAGCTCTGGAGACGCCCGATGCAAACCGCCACATCCCCGCGTTTGAACGCCAGCCCCAACCGCAGAGCCAGCCTGCTGCCGCCACGCCCCATCACCATCAACCTGATGGCTCCGGCGTTCGGCGTGGAGCTTGACCGTGACAGGGGCTTCGTTGCCATGCTGCGCGGCTACAAAGAAAGTGGCGGCCTGGGGCGGGGTGACGAGGTTGCCGAGCGCTTCAAAGCCGCCGGGCACGACGTGGCTTGGCTTGCGCGCTGGATCGTCGAGCGCCAGGTGCTCAGCTTCGAGTGGCGCTCGGAACTGTGGTTGCCATGGTTTCAGTTCAATCCCGCCGACATGTCCCTGCGCAAAGAACCCCAGCTGATTGGCACCGAACTCACAGCCACCTTTGACGCCTGGCATTTGTCGAAGTGGTTCATCGAACCCAGCTGCTGGCTCAACAACCGCCGGCCGGTGGAAGTGCTTCGCAGCGACCCGAACGAGGTGCTGCACGCTGCACGCACCGACCGCTTCGTGGCGCTTGGTTGAACAGACACCCAAACGGCCCCATGGATGGGCACACGAACGGACCAACGAACAGGCACACGTCTTGCCTTGATCGTTCGCCTGCAAGGAGTTTCCAGATGCACACCCCCCTGACCCAAAGCGCCCCGGCCCAGCCTTTTGTTGCACACACCCCGGCGATCGAAAGCGGGTTTCCGGCAACGGCGGCTGAAGGCGAGAGCGCAGCCGAACGTGACCGCCTGTTCGTGGCGATGCTGCGGGCCTTTCGAAGCAGCGGTGGGCTGCTGCGCGGCGACGAAGTGGCCGATCTGTTGAGTTTTCACCAGGGACCCGAGGGCTGCCGCAGCGGCGTGGCCTTGTTGGGTCGCCAGATCGCAGCACGGCAGGTGGTGAGCTTCGAGTGGCGAGGCGAACGCTGGATGCCGCTGTTCCAGTTCACCCTGGCTGACATGAGCCTGCGCGAGACGGTGCGCGATATCACCTCTGAACTTGCGCCCATCATGGACGGTTGGGCGCTCGCCAACTGGTACGCGAGACCCAATGCCTGGCTTGCGCAGCAGACACCCGTCGATGCGATCAAGGAAGACCCAGCCAGCGTGCTGCAAGCGGCGCGAGCCGAACGCTTCCCGAAGCTGGCTTGAAGCCTGACTGCCGCAGGCGCGCCGTTTGCCCAATCAATGTTGAAGTCATGCGTCGCACAAACCATCCATTGACCCGTGAAGGAGCATCTCCCATGAACAAGCAACAAGTGACCGGCCGGGCCGAGCAGGCCAAGGGCAAGGCCAAAGAAGTCGTTGGCAAGGCCGTCGGCAACGACCGCCTCAAAGCCGAAGGCCAGGGCGACCAAATGATGGGAAAAACCAAGGCCTTTGCCGCCGACACCCGCGACAAGATCAAGAAAGCGATCGACAAGCGCTGATGCGCCCGTCGAGCGGCCTTGGTCGCACGCACGGCCCACACACCGGCCCCTGAGATGCCCATGAACACACCGCACCCCGGGCCACCCACACCCGAACCCCTTGCGCCGCCCCTGCCCGCGCCCCCTCCCATTGGCCCCGAGACCCCACCGCCACCGATCGACGACCCCACCCCGTTGGAAAATCCGGTGCCGGTGCGCGAACCTCCGGCCATGCCGCCACCGATGGCTGCGAAGTTTGGCTGAGCGCCATCAATCATCTTCGCGACCCGGCTTTGCACGCGGACTCACCGAACAGGTGCCATCGCTGATGGCACCGCAGGAATGAGCCGTCTGATGCTTTCTGAAGCGGCTTGTGCTGCAAAATCTTCCGCCATGACAACTGCGCGACGTGTACTTTTGGTAGACGACAACCTTGATTCGACCGAGTCTTTGGCGCAATTGCTTGCCATGTCAGGCCATGACATTCGCACTGCCGCCGACGGGCCTTCGGCGATCGCATTGACGCGCAGCTTTCAACCCGAAGTGGTGCTGTGCGATTTGGGACTGCCCGGCATGAGTGGCTACGAGGTCGTGCGCGAACTGCGTCGACTGCCCGGCGGCACGCGGATGCTGATCGCCGCCCTCACCGGCTATGGCCAGGCCAGTGACCGCTTGAAGACCGTGGAAGCCGGCTTCGACTTGCACCTGGTCAAGCCGGTCGATCCCGCAGTGATCGAAGACCTTGTGCATGGCCTGGGCTGACACGGCAGCCGGCACGTCCACACCATTCATGCCCGCTCGACGGGTGTTGCAGTTTCGGAGGTGAAGTGCCGCCCGACCTGATGCGTTTGTTCGAGTTGAACCTGCCCTGGTGGGAGCTGGTGGTGCGCGGCTCGGTGATGTACTGGCTGCTGTTCGCCATCTTCCGCTTCATGCTTCGTCGCA
Organism: Rhizobacter sp.; assembly: GCA_043727255.1. Lineage (GTDB taxonomy): Bacteria > Pseudomonadota > Gammaproteobacteria > Burkholderiales > Burkholderiaceae_C > Rhizobacter. The sequence continues at coordinate 9,424 of JAYSYW010000294.1, forward strand.
ACGTCGGTTCGCTCGGTATTGCCGACGTGCTGCTGCTGGTGTTGATTGCCGATTCGGCACAAAACGCCATGGCCGGCGGCTACGACACCATCACCGAAGGCGCTCTGCTGATCGGCACCATCGCGGGCTGGAACTACCTGCTCGACTGGGCCAGCTACCGCTTCGCGGCGGTGCGCCGGTTTGCCGAGGCACCACCGCTGCTGCTGGTGTCCAAGGGCCGCATCCTGCGCCACAACCTCCACAAGGAACTGGTGACGCTGGAAGAGCTGATGAGCAAACTGCGCGAAAAGGGTTTGGAGAACGTGGCCTCCGTGAAAGCCGCGTACATGGAAGGCGATGGTCAGGTGACCGTCATCCGCTACCCGCCCAGTCGCTGAAGTCCCACCATTGAACTGGTCTGGGGTGGCACCTCGATTGCCCCTTTTGGGCATCACCACTCCAGCGGGAATAACCCATGGCAACCAGCAGCATTTTGGGCGGCGAACGCGCCCCCACCCAGGCCAGCGGCCGTGACACCAGCGCGCTCGGCCCGAGCGACACCTCAGACAGCGGCAGCGACATCCAGGGCGAGTTGAACCTCGAAAACCCGGGCTTCGGCGAAGACCAATTCAGCGACACCGCCGGCTCACCCCACTCCGTGCTGTCGAGCGACAGCGATTCAGGCGGCACCGGCGAACGCGGCGCGGCCATCCCCGGCGAAGAGACGCGTGACGGAAGCGACATCAGCCCCGATCACATCACCGGCATCGGCCGGGACGCACTCGACGACCTCGATCAGTTGTCGCTCGACGACGAAGCCGAGCAAGAGCTGGCCGACTTGGCGGTGGATTCGGGCGACGACGAAGCCGATTCCTCTGCCTGATGGCGGCGACGCCCAAGCGCAGCAATGCGGCTGGCTCAAAGACCGCTACGGCGTGTCATGCAAATGGTGCCGGCTGCATTGCGCACTGATGAGCGACCGCGATTCGCAAAATCCAGAACGCATTGCCTTGCTGCCCATGAAACCACTCAACATCAACGCTTTGCGGCGTGCCTACGACGCGTCGTTAAGCAATGCACCGACGACACCCCAGCCCCGGGACATGACGTGCGCGGATAGGTGAAGGCGACACGAGCTCGGCGCGATCGAGGCGTTCTCTCGCGCAGACCACCCCGTTCAGAGGGCATGTGACAACGGCCCTTTGAACGCTCAGTACTCGTCACCCCCGCCGCTGCCCGGTGCAAGGTTGTCGAACTTTGTCAGCGGTTTCAGGAAGGCCAACTTCACTGTGCCCGTGGGGCCGTTACGCTGTTTGCCGATGATGATTTCGGCAATGCCCGGCTCCTTGCTGGCGTCCTTGGTGTAGTAGTCGTCGCGGTAGATGAACATGATCACGTCCGCGTCTTGTTCAATGGCACCGGACTCGCGCAAGTCGCTCATCATCGGCCGCTTGTCGGTGCGGGTTTCCACGCTTCGGTTGAGCTGCGAGAGCGCGATCACCGGGCACTTAAGCTCCTTCGCCAACGACTTCAGGCCGCGCGAAATTTCGCCGATAACGGTGGCGCGGTTCTCTTCCGAGCCGCCGCCACTGCCGCTCATGAGTTGCAGGTAATCCACCACGATCAAACCCAGTTGGCCGCATTGCCGTGCCTGCCGCCGCGCCCGGGCACGCAGTTCACTGGGCGACAAGGCCGAACCTTCGTCGATGTAGATCGAGGCCTTGCCGAGCTTTTCGACGGCCTCGGACAGGCGACCCCATTCGTCGTCTCTGAGCTTGCCGGTGCGCAGGTTGCTTTGGTCAATGCGGCCAAGCGAACCGACCATGCGCAACGCAAGCTGCGCCGCGCCCATTTCCATCGAAAACACGACCACCGGCAGGCCCTCATTCACCGCAACACTCTCGGCGATGTTGAGCGCAAACGCGGTCTTGCCCATGGAGGGGCGCGCGGCCAGCACGATCAAGTCACCGGGTTGCAAGCCGGCGGTCATGCGGTCCATGTCGTAGAAGCCGGTGCGCACGCCGGTCACTTCTTCCGCGCCGTTTTCGTGAAGTTCGTTGACGCGGTCGATCAGTTGAACCACCAGCGTGTCCATGCTGATGAAGCCCTGCCGCGAGCGCGAGCCTTCTTCGCCGATCTTGAAGATCTTGCTTTCAGCTTCGTCAAGGATCTGCGCCACCGGCCGGCCCTGGGTGTTGAAGGCGGCGGTCGCAATCTCGTCGCTGGTGGACACCAGCTTGCGCAGCACTGCGCGCTCACGAACGATCTCGGCGTAGCGGCGCATGTTGGCGGCGCTGGGCACGCTCTGCGCCAAGGCGTTCAGGTACACCAGCCCGCCGCAGTCTTCCGCCTTGCCAATGCTCTGCAAGCGCTCGAAGACGGTGATGACGTCAGCCGGCTTGGCGGCATTGATCAGCCCGCCGATGGCCGCATAGATGAGCTTGTGGTCGAAGCGGTAGAAGTCGCTGTCATTCAGCAGATCACCCACGCGGTCCCAGGCGCTGTTGTCCAGCAACAAACCGCCCAGCACGCTTTGTTCAGCCTCAATGGAGTGCGGCGGAATGCGAAGCCGGGCGACTTCGTCATCGCCTCGGGCATGGGCCGAACTTTCAGGGGGCTGGAACAGGGTGGACATCGTTCGTGATCCTAGGAAAGTCTGTGCAAAACGCGTACCGGGCAGACCCGAACCGCACCTGTGGGCAAGCCTGTGAACATCCAGTGCCCAAGTGGTGGAGAACGTGGGATAACTCGCGACCCAATGCAAAAGGGGCCGGCAATGCCGACCCCTTTTGTTGCGATGGTGCGCTGTGGATCAGTCAGTTTCGCCGACAACCACAACCTTCACCTCAATCACCACGTCAGTGTGCGGAGCAACCGACACCGTGTGCTCGCCAATCGTCTTCAGCGGGCCATTGGGCAGGCGAACCTGCGCTTTGACCGTCTTGAAGTCGATGCGCGTCAGCGCGTCAGCGATGTCTTGGTTGGTGACTGAGCCGAACAAACGACCATCAACACCGGCCTTTTGCGTGATGTGAACGGTGCGACCGTTCATCTTCTCGCCCAGGGCTTGTGCGGTGGCCAGCTTGTCAGCGGCGGCCTTTTCAAGCTCAGCACGGCGGGCCTCAAATTCCTTGATCGCGGCTTCCGTGGCACGGCGTGCCTGGCGGGTCGGGATCAGGAAGTTGCGTGCGTAGCCGTCTTTCACCTTGACGACATCGCCGAGGTTGCCGAGATTGCCAACTTTTTCGAGCAGGATCACTTGCATGTCGTCGCTCCTCAGACTTTGTGCTGGTCGCTGTACGGCAGCATGGCCAGGAAACGCGCCCGCTTGATGCAGGTCGTCAGCTGACGCTGGAAGAACGCGCGTGTGCCGGTCAGGCGTGCAGGCGTGATCTTGCCGTTTTCACCGATGAAATCGCGCAAGGTGTCGATGTCCTTGTAGTCGATCTCTTCAACGCCGGTGACCGTGAAGCGGCAAAAGCGCTTGCGGCGGAACAACAGCGATTGTTGGTTGCGTTTGGGTTTGCGGTCCTTTGAGAACCGGCCTTTACCACGTGGTGGGGGCATTTTTCACCTCTCTTGAATATCAATCCGGAACAGACTTTTGAGCGGTCGAATGATCGAACAACGCTCAATCGAACTCAGTGATGTGGAACACGGTGCCTCGGCCGTTGCGCTGGTTGGTCAGGAAGCCGGCGAAGGTTGCTTCGCTTCCGATGTCCAGCTTGATGAGGCGCTGTGCGAGGTCTCCGATGACCACCGCGCGCATCTCCATGAAGACTTTGCGCGGTTGCCCGGCTTCCGTGACTTGCGACTCGTGCTTGAGGCCCAAATCGCATGCCGGCAAACCGGCCGGTGTGTATCGCACTGCGCCCCGCTCTACCAGTTGCGCCTGAAGAACCAAACGGTTCATGGGGCTTCAACGGCGAACGGCACGTGATTCCTTCAGGCCGTAGCCTCCTGGGGAGCGGACTTGCGGGAGTCTTCCTTCTCCACAACCTTCATCATCACCGAGGGGCCGGTCTCGGCCTTGCTCTTGACGACGGTCAGGTGACGCAGCACGGCGTCGTTGAAGCGGAAGCCCGTTTCCAGCTCAGCCAGAACTTCCTTGGTGCATTCAATATTGATGCAGAGGTAGTGGGCCTTGGCCAGTTTCTGGATCAGGTAAGCCATCTGGCGACGGCCCCAATCTTCCACGCGGTGGACCTTGCCGCCGCCGGCGGTGATCACACCTTTGTAGCGTTCCAGCATGGCTGGAACCTGTTCGCTCTGATCCGGATGGATGAGCAGGACTATTTCGTAATGACGCATGAGTACTCCTTCTGGTTTCCGTGATTGGAAGCCACCCCGAAGCGTCGGAGACGGGTGTGGCAAGGTAAGCCGACGATTATAGCCTGGGGAAACCAGCCGTGCCGGTTTGAGTGGGTCTGTGCTGGGTAAAGGGCAGGCCAACATCGCCCCGCAGGCCACGCCGTCAGGCGTCGTGCGGCGGGCCGCCCGGGTAGCGCAGGTCTTCGACCATGTCTTGCACCGCCTGCGGTGGTGGGGCGGTCAGCAGGCTCACGATGAAGACCACCGCAAAGCCAAGTGGCACACCAAAGATGCCGGCGGAAATGGGTTGGATGCCGAACCACAGCGACACCGGCGAAGCCACACCCAGCGCCGAACGCATCCAAGGCTCGTTTTGGCCCATGTAGTACAGCGTGAGGCCCAGGCCCGACGCCATGCCGGCCACGGCGCCCCATTTGTTGGCACGCTTCCAGAAGATGCCGAGCACCAGCACCGGAAAGAACGCCGAGGCTGCGAACGAGAACGCGGCCGCCACCAGGAACAGTATGTTGGCGGGTTTCTGCGCCGCCACTGAGGCTGCGGCCAAGGCCACGACGAGCAGCAGCACCTTCGAGATCGTCACCCGCTTGGCGGCCGACGCGCCCGGATCGACGACGCGGTAGTAGAAGTCGTGCGACAGCGCGCTGGCGATCGTCAGCAGCAACCCGTCGGCGGTGGACAGCGCCGCCGCCAGCCCACCCGCCGCCACCAGGCCCGAAATGACATACGGCAGCCCGCCGATCTCGGGCGTGGCCAGCACGATGATGTCTCCGCCGATCTTCATTTCGCCTAGCTGGAAGATGCCGTCTTTGTTGATGTCTTCCACCGACAGCAGCGTCGGGTCCACCTTCGACCAGTTGGCGATCCACGCCGGCAACTGGTCGAACGGTGTGCCCACCAGCACGTTGAACACCTCGAACTTGACCAGCACCGCAAGCGCCGGCGCCGTCATGTACAGCAAAAAGATGAAAACGAGCGACCAGGTGACGGACTCGCGCGCCTCTTTCACCGACGGCGTGGTGTAGCAGCGCGCCAGGATGTGCGGCAAGGCCGCCGTTCCCACCATCAGGCAAAGCACCAACGCAATGAAGTTGCGGCGTGATTCGGTGAACGCCTGCCGTTCCTGCGCATTGCCATTCGGGTCGCCCGCGTATTGCTGGGCATGCGGTGGCATGCCGGCAAGCGGCTTGGCGCGCGCTTCGTAGCCGGCCTGCTGGACGGTCCAGGCGATGCGCGCGGCGGCTTCGTTGGGGGGCAGCGTGCTGAGCGCCTTTTCGGCGGCGCGCAGTTCGCTCATCGGTGCGCCCCGATCCTTCAACTCCGACAGCCGCGCCCGGGCGGCCTCACGTTCCGCTCTCAATGCCCGGGGCACGTCGAGCAGCTTGGCGGACATCGCATCGGCCTTGGCCCGAAAGATATTGATGACTTCCCGCTCCTTCGGGTCGGCCGTCAGTTGCTTCTCGCGTTCGGTGATGCGTTCCAGTTGTTGGCCGTAGATGGCATGCGGAATCGGAACACCCGTTTGTTTGACCGACAGCCACAGCACCGGAATCAGATAAGCCAGGATCAGCACGATGTACTGCGCCACCTGCGTCCAGGTCACGGCACGCATGCCCCCAAGGAACGAACACACCAGCACCCCACCGAGGCCCAGAAAAATGCCCAGCTCGAACGCCACGCCGGTGAGCCGGGTGGTGATCAGGCCCACGCCATAGATCTGCGCCACCACGTAGATGAACGAACACAGGATGGCCGCCGCGATGCCCATCAAGCGCGGCAGGTGTCCACCGTAGCGGGCACCCAAAAAATCAGGGATCGTGAACTGGCCGAACTTGCGCAGGTAGGGCGCCAACAGCAGGGCCACCAGACAGTAGCCGCCGGTCCAGCCCAGGATGAACGCCAGGCCGTCATAGCCGCTGAGGTACAGCGTGCCGGCCATGCCGATGAACGACGCGGCCGACATCCAATCGGCCCCGATCGCCATGCCGTTGTAGAACGCGGGCACGCGCCGGCCGGCCACGTAGTATTCCTCGGCATTGGTGGTGCGGCTGATGATGCCGATGACGGCATACAACAGCACCGTGGCCATCAGGAAGATGAAGCCGATCCAGCTTTTGGGCAGCCCACGCTGTTCAAGAAACGCCAGCGCCAGCACGAAGCAGATGAAGCCCACCGTGTACCAGCCGTACACCTTGTGCAAGCGACGTTTGAAGGCAGCGTTTTCTTGGCCTCGGCTGTGCTCGCTCATCTCACTCGCCCGTCTCGGCCACGCCGCATTGCACGTCGTTTCGGCCCATGCGGCGGGCATACCACCACACGATGAGCACGTAGACGATCAACGAGCCTTGCGCAGCCATCCAGAAGCTGAAGGGCCAGCCGAACCACTTGAAGTCAAGATCGCGGGCAAAGAAGGTGACGCCGAAGCTGACCACGAACCATGCCGCCAGCAGCCAGCGTGTGAGGTGCAGGTTCTTGCGCCAATGCAAGGGCTTGTTCATCGGCACAAGGCCATGCCGATCGACAGGCAGATGCGCACCTTCGCCACCAGCGCGGCCAGCCACACGAACATCAGCAACAAGACCGCAACCCACGGCACATGGCGGTCGATCACCACACGCGGGGTGACCCAGCGTGCGACGTTGATGAACGGGCGGGTGATGGCCTGCAAGACGCGGTAGAACACGTTGCGCTCACGCGCCGCACCGGCCAGCAGGCCAAGTGCGCCCTGCCCCAGCAAGGCGAGCAAGGCCACTTCAGCAACCAGCTTGACCGACAACACCAACAAGAGCATGGCTCCCATCCCTCTGTGCGCTTCGCATTGCCAGACGCAAAACGAGCTGCTTTATACAACTCCGGCCCGGGTATCACCGGGGTATTTGGGCTGGCGCAGTTGGATGCTCACCCACGGAAAAGGGCTCCCGAAGGAGCCCTTGCTTGCATCCGCCCCGACGGGGATCAGCCCTTGGCCAGACGCTGCCAGGTTTCCACCACCGAATCGGGGTTGAGCGAGATCGAGACGATGCCCTCGGCCGCCAGCCAATCGGCGAAGTCGGGGTGGTCGCTCGGGCCCTGGCCGCAGATGCCGATGTACTTGCCGGTGGCGCGGCAGGCGGCGATGGCCCGGCTGATCAGCGCCTTGACGGCCGGGTCGCGCTCGTCGAAGTCTTGCGCCAGCTGCGCCAGCCCCGAATCACGGTCCAGCCCCAGCGTCAACTGGGTCAGGTCGTTCGAGCCGATCGACATGCCGTCGAAGTACGCCAGGAACTGCTCGGCCAGGATCGCGTTGCTGGGCACCTCGCACATCATGATCAGGCGCAAGCCGTTTTGGCCACGCGCCAGGCCGCGGTCGGCCAACAACTGCGCCACCTGCTCGGCCTGCCGCACGGTGCGCACGAAGGGCACCATGATCTCGACGTTGCTCAGCCCCATGTCGTTGCGCACCCGCTTGAGCGCCTCGCATTCCATCGCGAAGGCATCGGCAAATTCACCGCTGATGTAGCGCGACGCGCCGCGGAAGCCCAGCATCGGGTTCTCTTCGTCGGGTTCGTAGCGCGAGCCGCCGATCAGCTTCTTGTACTCGTTGCTCTTGAAGTCGGACAAGCGAACGATCACCGGCTTGGGCCAGAAGGCCGCGGCGATGGTGGCAATGCCTTCGACCAGCTTGTCGACGTAGAACGCCCGCGGGCTGGCGTGGCCGCGGGCGACCGATTCGACCGCCTTCTTCAGGTCGGGCTCGATGTTGGGGTAGTCGAGGATCGCCTTCGGGTGCACGCCGATGTTGGTGTTGATGATGAATTCCAGCCGCGCCAGGCCGACCCCCGAGTTGGGGATCTGCGCGAAGTCGAAGGCCAGCGACGGGTTGCCGACGTTCATCATGATCTTGATCGGGCAGTACGGCAGTTCTCCGCGCTTGACCTCGGTGACTTCGGTCTCCAGCAGCCCGTCGTAGATCACGCCGGTATCGCCTTCGCTGCAGACCACGGTGACCAGTTGGCCATCGACGAGCTTCTCGGTGGCGTCGCCGCAGCCCACCACCGCCGGGATGCCCAGTTCGCGGGCGATGATGGCGGCGTGGCAGGTGCGCCCGCCGCGGTTGGTGACGATGGCCGAGGCCTTCTTCATGACCGGCTCCCAGTTGGGGTCGGTCATGTCGGTGACCAGCACGTCGCCGGGCTGCACCCGGTCCATCTCGCTGATGTGCGAGACCAGCCGCACCGGCCCGGTGCCGATCTTCTGGCCAATGGCACGTCCTTCGGCCAGCACGGCGCTTCTTTGCGACGACCCGCCCTTCAACTTGTAGCGGTGCTCGACCTGGTCGCCGCCATGGCTCTTCACCGTCTCGGGCCGGGCCTGCAGGATATAGAGCTTGCCGTCCTCGCCGTCCTTGCCCCACTCGATGTCCATCGGCCGGCCGTAATGCTGCTCGATGATCAGCGCGTAACGGGCCAGTTCGGTCACGTCGGCGTCGTTGAGTGCATAGCGGTTGCGCAACTCGGGCGGCGTGTCCAACGTGTGCACCAGCTTGCCGGTGGCCAGACGCTCTTCGGTGGACGCGAACTCCATGCGGATCAGTTTGCTGCCCAGATTGCGCCGGATGATCGCCAGCTTGCCGGCCTTCAGGCCCGGCTTGTGGACATAGAACTCGTCGGGGTTGACGGCGCCCTGCACCACCGTTTCACCCAGCCCGTAGCTGGCAGTGATGAAGATCACGTCCTCGAAGCCCGATTCGGTATCGATGGTGAACATCACGCCGGCCGAGCCCAGATCGCTGCGCACCATGCGCTGCACCCCGGCCGACAAGGCCACGTCCGCGT
>JAYSYW010000295.1:0-7500 GCA_043727255.1 Rhizobacter sp.
CCCTGTCTCATCAAACGCCGATTCAGGCACTCAAAAAATGGCACTCCGAAAAGCCGGACCTGTTCAAAAAACGAGTGTATGAACAGGCGGGTCTTGACAACTAGGTCAGTGTTGTCAGTGAGCTTCTCAAAGACTGTGATCAGCCGCTCTAGCGGAGCGTTCTGGTATTCCGAACCGTCGAACCTGAATGGAATGTCTTGATCAAGCTTTACTCGGATCAGCTTGAAGCTGTACTCGATATAGAGCTTGAGGTTCTCTTCTATGAACTGGAAGACAACAAGCGCGCGGCTAACTTGAGCGCCGAATTCATTTGGTAATTCACTGCTCATTTCGCAGCCTCCGGAGGCCTAACGTGAAATAGGCATCACCCAACACCTACTTCGCATTGACTTCGTCAATCGTCAACAAGCTCGCCCCATAGCCCGCGTCACACGCCACCCCAGCGTCACAACTCGGCTTGCCGATGAAAGGGCTCATGCCGCTTTGGCGTTTGGCCCACAACTGTTCGGCACGCGCCAAGTCGAACTCGGGGATCTCTTCTCCCAAGGTGCCCAGACCCACATCGCTCAAGTCACGAGGGTGGCGCGCCACCATCGCCACGATGTGATTGGTGCCGGGGGGGCCGCCGGCAGTGATTTGCCAGCTCTTGCGGGGCAGCAAGATTTCCTGGTTCGCCTCAATGCGGTTGTTCTTGTCGATGCCGTTCGGGAACAACAAGTAGAAGTGCGCTTTGTCGGTGCCGCTCAAGAAGACATAGAGGTAACCCGCTTCGGCCGCTTTCACGCGGAACTGCAGGCGGTCTTTGCCGATGTTGACCACCGATTTGTCGGCCAGCACGTTCACTCCCAACAAGGGGTCTGAGCCGCGCACGATGTCTTGCAATGCGCTCATCACGGTGAAGGGCGCGGGCGGTGGCACGACAGCAGCCACGGTTGGCGCGGTGGGTGGTGCCACGGGCACGGGGTTGCCGGTGATGGGCACTTGCGGCGTGGGCGCGGCGGCAACCGGTGGCGTGACGGGTGCACCGCTCTGCGAACCCATCCACACCCAGCCGATGCCGATGGCAGCAAGCACCGCCACCACGCCGCCGGCCAATGCCAAGGGGCGGCGCGAGCCGGCAGCAGGGGTTGGCGCAGTGGGCTTCGCCGGCTCGGGCTGCTTACTGCCAGCCGGTGTGGCGCTTGGCAGAACCATGGTCTGCTGGTCAGATGAATCCGGAGGCCGGGGCGCCGTGACTGAACCGAAGGCCTGGGTCGTGGGCGCGTTGTGCGCCTGGGTGGTGCTGTTGCCCAAGCCCGGCCCCAGGCCAGCAAACATGGCGCGCAGCGCGGCCATGTTTTGCGGGCGGTTGTCGGGGCGCACTTGCAGGCCGGCGTCGATGGCCGCCAGGAACTGCGGGCTGTACCGCCCTGCCCCGGCTTGGGCTGCGGGCACCAGGTCGTCGGTGACGATGCGGCTGACCGAAGGCATGGGCGCGCGGCCGGTGATGGCGGCGTAGAGCACGGCGCTCAGCGCGTACACGTCGGTCCACGAGCCCTGCTTCATGGTGGACGACTCGGCGTATTGCTCGATCGGCGCGTAGCCCGGCTTCAAGATGACCGTGAGCGCCTGGGTGGCATCGCCGATCACGCGGCGCGCGGCGCCGAAGTCGAGCAGCACGGGGCGCACCGCCTGTGAGCTGCCCATCTGCGTGTTCGACGGCTTGAGCAGCAAGATGTTGTCGGGCGCGATGTCGCGGTGGTAGCACTGGTTGTGGTGCATCAGCTCCAGCGCGTCCATCAGCGGGTACAGGAGCGACAGCAGCCAGGCTTCGTCGGGCGGTGTGCCCTTTTCCACCAGCCACTGCTTGAGCGTGGGGCCTTCGTAGAAGGGCATCACCATGTAGGCGGTGCCGTTGGCTTCCCAGAAGCGATAGACCTTCACCAGAGAGGGCTGGTCGAACGCGGCCAGCAGTTGCGCTTCGTTCACGAAGCTGCGGCGGCCGAGTTCGAAGGTTTCGCGGTGGCGCTCAGAACGCACCGACACCTGGTGCCCGGTGCTGCGCGCGGCCAGCGACGAGGGCATGTACTCCTTCAGCGCCACCACGCGGCCAAGCTGCGTGTCGCGGGCCAGATAGACGATGCCGAAGCCGCCTTCGCCGATCAGCCCTTCGATCACGTATTCCTGCAGCAAGTGGCCGATGGGCAGGGTGTTGCCGCTGTGTTCGGGCGGGGTGGACACGGCAAGCGCAGCAGCGGGCGCGGCGCCCGCCGGAGCCTCGGTGCGGCCGTTGCCCATCACCAGTGTGGGTTCGTTGCCGTCTGTGGATGGGGTGTCTGAATTCATGGCGCGGGCAGCTTACCAGCGGCCTTCCAGCAGCAGAGAGAAGTGCTCGGCCGCAGGCAGGCCGGCGACGAGGCTGAGGCTGTTGTCGGGTGTGCTGGCGTGGTCGGGCCACCAGAGGCTGTGGCCGTGGCAGCGCTGCATGGCCGACAGCAAACCCGCGCCGCCCAGCCATTGCGACAGTGACGCGGCGCCGGCCATCGTGAAGCGCTCGCGGCCGGGCAGGTGCTGCACATCGGGCCGACGCGCGGGCACGGCTTCGACCCACGCAGGCGCACTGGCCAGGGCCGACTCGAAATCGTCCACGCTGGCTTGCGCGCGCAAGGTGTTCAGCGCCGCCCAGCCGAGGTGGGCGTACCACGCGGCCAGTGCGTCAACCCCTTCGCGGGTTTCGGGCGGCATGGGGGCGCTGCGTGCCACCACCAGGGGGAAGTAGCGGCCCACGTTGTCCACGCTGGGCATCAAGATGCCGAACCACCACTGGGTGTCGATCACGCCGGGTGCAAAGGCGAAGCGCCAGATGGGGCCGGTGAGGTAGGTGTCGAGCCAGCTGGGGCCCAACTGCTGGCGGCTGGCTTCCATGCCGTCAGACACCCAGGTGTCGCAGGCCGACACGAAGTGCAGGGGCAGGCGGCGCTGGGCGAAGTCACCGAGCATCGACACCTTGCCGTACCAACCCGGGGCGATGGTGCCTACGCCTTCAAGCAAGCCGGCGAAGGGGTCGGGTTGCGTCATGGCGTCCATGCCTTCTTAAAGCTTGCCGGGGCACGAGAACTGTTCCAGCTCTTGCAGGCGAAACGGGTTGCGCACGCTGCTGGTGGTGACCAGGAAGGTGGCCTTGCGCCCATCGACGTTGAAGGTGGCACGCCAGCGTTCGGGGCCGCCTGCGGGTTCGATCTGCTGGCGGTCGAACAGCTTGAACAGCGCCCACGGGCCGTCGTTCACCAGACCGGAAGCGCCGCTGGCCGAAACCGGCGAGACCTGCACGCGCACCTGTGAGCTGCCACGCGGGCCCGGCCACTGCACGCTGGCGGGGATTTGCGGGCCGTGCGCGTACTTGACGATCTGGCCATCGACGTCGAGCGTGAACTGGGTGACGCTGGCGTCCATCTCAAGTGGCTTGAAGTCGAGGCGCAGGCTGGGCACGTTGCCGCCGCTGCGGAAGAACGTGTCGCGGATCATGGCCGCGTGCTGGAACTGCAGCAGCGCCGAACTGTCGGTGCCCATCGAGGCGCCGTCCACCTTCTTGAAGCTCCACGGGCGGGTGGAGGTGTCAACGAAGTTGACCAAGTTCTTTTGAAAGAAGCTGTCGAACATGCCACCGGGCGCGAACACGCGGGCAAAGTCTTCTTGCGTCACGTCGCGGCTGCTGCCGCGTGCGAAGGGGTAGCGGCCCGCAATGGCTTGGCGGCAGAACTCGCCAATCTCGGCGTTGATGGCGTTGCCGATGTTGCTGCGTGTGATGTCGAGCGCAGCCTTGGTGCCACTGACCGACAAGGTGTTGAGCAGCGACCGCACCGGCTCGGGCAGGCGCGCGGCCTCGGCCTTCACCTTGTTGGGCACGTCAGACGGCGGCGGCACGTTGCCGCCCTTCACCGCCGTGTCGGCCGCCGTCAGCAGCGTGTACACCTCGTTGATCAAGGCCACCGTGCCGTCGATCGGCGCCGGTCCCTTGCCACCACCGGCCGGCGACACCATCTGGCGCAGGCCCACGAAGCGGTCGTCCACGATGCTTTCGATGCGCGAGCCGGGAGGCAGCGGCGCGGTTTGCACCTTGTTGCCCAGCAAGGCCAGCAACTCCTGGCGTGAACGCTGCAAGGCGTCGCGTGCGGTGGACTCGACCTTGGCCGCCACGTCGGCGCTGTCGGCCAGCGTGGTCTGGCGCGACATGGCTTTGAGCAGTGGCACCAAGGGTGTGTCGGGCGCCGACAGCACGCGGGACATTTGCACCGCCTGCGCGAGGTTGGCGGTGTCGAGCATGCGCACATCGGCGATGAACTCTTCCCAGGTGCGGGCGTAGTCGGTGAGGTAGAGGCGCCGCACTTCGTCAGACAACTGCTGCTGCACGTCGACCGCCTTCAACGCGTTCTTGCGGTCGTTGTCGTTCACGCCCAGCACCCAGCCTTCTTCGTCGGCCAACTGGCGCGACACGCGCTCCACTTCCTTCTGGAAGCCCTTGTGATAACCGTCGTAGGTGAAGAGGCCCGGCACGCCTTGCGTCAACGGTTTGCCACTGGCCCGGCTGAACACCAGCGCCGCGCCGGGGCCGGCCGCGCTGGCCACGGTGAATTCAGGGAATTCAGCGCCCACGCCTTGGCGCTTCATGCGGCGGTACACACGCTCGGTGAGCGTGGTGGCGGCCAGCCGGGCGCGGGTCTGCGCGATCAGGGTTTTGTCTTCCGGCAGGGGCGACACGGCCTGCCCTTCGGCCAGCAAGGCATCGAGGTGCGACTCAAGCGTGGCGCGTTGTTCGGTGGTCACCGAACGCGGCAGGTTGGCGTCCCAATCGACCTGCATGTAGAGCTTGAGCGCCTCGGCATCGAAGCGCTCGGGGTCGTACAGCATCAAGTACGCCTTCAGGGCTTCGTACTGCAGCTCGGGGTTGTCGGTGGCGGTTCTCAGGCGGTCTTCGATGCCAAGCGCAATGCGCGGCAGCACGGCGTCAACCAGCATGCGGCGGTAGGCCTGCTGCGATGCGGCGTCGAGCTTGCGGCCCTGGTACAGGCCAAAGCCATGCGAGAACGGCACCGACTCGCCGATGGCCGAACGCGCCAGGTCGCGGGTGGCCTCGAGCGCGGGCAGCAACACCAGCAGGTCGGGCGACGCACGGTTGGGGGTGGACTGCAGGAGCGTGCGCACCTCTTCCACCGTGGTGCCCACCTTGGCGGTGTAGCTCTGGTTGTTGAAGTAGCTCACTGCCCACACGCTGAGCGCGGCCACCGACAGCACACCCACCATCACGTAACCACCCAGGGCCATGAGGCCACGGCGCTTTTCCCATTTCAGGTCGGTGCCGGCCAGGGCGCTTTCTGCGAACACCACCTCTTTCAACAGGCGCGACAGGAAGAAGCTCTTGCCGCTCGATTGCAGCGGCGGCAGCACCGTGCGCTCCAACTTGTAGGTGCGGGCGATGCGGCCCAGCATGCGGTCGATCGGCGTGCCTTCTTGCGTGCCGCTCACGAAGTACACACCGCGCAGCAGCGGGTGGGCCTCGAACTGCGAAGGCGAAAACACTTGATCGAGGTAGTCCTTCAACAACCCACGCAGCGCCTCGAACTGCTGCGGAAAGCCGTAGATGCGCGCACGGCGCTGCGGGTCGCGCTCGAGCTGCAGCTTGTCGATCAGGCCGTCGGTGAGGCGCTGCTCCAACGCATCGAACTCAGTGCCGAAGGCCGAGAAGTCGCTGTGCTGTTGCTTGTCGAGCTTGAAGGTCATGCCCCAGGGCGTGGCGCGGGTGTCTTTGTCGGCTTCGCCCAGCGTTTCCATGAAGCCGGCCAGCAGGTCGCACTTGGTGACCAGCAAGTAGATCGGGAAGCGGATACCCAGGTGTTGATGCAGCTCTTGCAGGCGCAAGCGCACGGTGGCGGCTTGCTGCGCGCGCTCAGTGGCGCTGCGGGTCAGCAGGTCGGTGACCGACACCGTGACCAGCACGCCGTTCAGCGGCTGGCGCGGCCGGCTGCGCTTCAGCAAACCAAGGAAGCCTTCCCACGCTTTCGCGTCGGTGGCCTTGTTGCTGTCTTGCGTGGTGTAGCGGCCGGCGGTGTCGATCATCACGGCCTGGTCGGTGAACCACCAGTCGCAGTTGCGTGTGCCGCCCACGCCCTTCACCGAGTGTTCGCCCATCGCGGCGGCCAGCGGGAAGTTGAGGCCCGAATTGACGAGCGCCGTGGTCTTGCCCGAACCCGGGGCGCCGATGATCGCGTACCAAGGCAGCTCGTACAGATAGCGCTTGCCCAGGCGTGACGACAACCCGCCCACCGCGCCGGCCATGCCCGATTTGGGCGTGTCGAACTTGGCGTTCTTCAGGGTGTTCAACGCGGCGGCGAAACGCTCGTTCAGCGTCTTGATTTCGGCGTCAGACGGGTCGGCCGGGCCGGCTGCTGGTGCCAGCAGGTGATCGACCACCTTGTCGTTCTTCTTGCGCGCGGCGAACCATTGCCACGCCTTGCGCAGCACCACCAGCAACACGATGGCGGCGATCAAACCCCAGCGCGCGCCCACGCTTTGCAATGGCCGCAGGTTGCCGATGGCCACCAGCGGCCCGACGATCCAGATGACGAGCGCCAGCGCCAGCAGGCCAATGGCCAGCAGCACCCAGGCGTTGAAGATGAGGCCCAGCAGCTTCTTCATGGTGGTGCGAGTCAGGTTCCGGCCGCCGTGCCGCGCGGCACGAACAGCGTGATTTCGACGCGGCGGTTCAGCGCGCGGTTGGCAGGGGTGTCGTTCGTGGCCACCGGCTCGCCATCGGCGCGCCCTTCGGCGCGCACGCGGTCTGCGGCCACACCATGGCTCAACAAAATGTCGCGCACGGTCTTCGCGCGCTCTTCCGAAAGGTGCCAGTTCGACGGGAACTGCGCCGTGCGAATGCGCACGTTGTCGGTGTGGCCGGTGACCGCCACCGCGCCCGGCACCTGCGCCAGGGCCTCGGCAATGCGCTTCATCAATGCCTCGCGCTCAGACGTGAGCGACGCGCTGGCGGGCGCAAACAGGCCGTCACCCCGAATGGTGATGACGCTGCGGTCCACCTCGTCGCCCACCGTCACCAGCCCGGCCTTGATCTCGTTGACCAGGAACTGCGCCAAACGCGGCTTGGCCGCAGGCTGCTTGACCGGCGGCGTGGGCGGCAACAGCCGCAGTTCTTGAATGCGGCCGAACACGGGGTCAGAGTCGCCACTGAGGCTCCACGACAAACCCAGGTACACGCCCACCAGCACCAGCAGCGCCACCGCGCCGCTCACCCACAGCGGCAGCCAGCTCAGCATCGACGCACGCGCGGCCTTTTCGCCTTGCCAGTTCTGCGCCAGCACGGGCGCGTAGTCGCCACGTTCTTTCTTGATGATCTGGGCCAGCCGCTCGCGCACCGCTTCAAGCTGCGCCTTGCCGCCATCAACCACGCGGTAACGCCCCTCGAAACCCAGGCACAAGGCGGCGTAGATGAGTTCGAGCAGGTCGCGGTTG
>JAYSYW010000296.1:0-7498 GCA_043727255.1 Rhizobacter sp.
CTCACGAGATGCGCGTGGATTGAAACTCTCAGCTACCTGCGGCGCCAACTGTGCCGCCACGTCGCGCGTCTCTCACGAGATGCGCGTGGATTGAAACGACATCTGGCCGTGCGAGACATGCATCCATCAGGTCGCGCGCCTCACACAAGATGCGCGTGGGTTGAAACTTGATGTGCCCTCTCGCAGCTCTACGGCTGTGGGGTCACGCGTCTCTCACGCAATGAGCGTGGATTGAAAGCCGGGCGAACCAACTGATTCCACTGACGTGAGTTCAGGTCTCAGAAAAAGAAAAAGCGGCCGGTGCGATAGCACCAGGCCGCCCAAGAGACCGCAGCTTTTGGGGGGGAGGGAGGGAGATGCCGCGGCCCTGAGACAGGACTCTAGGGGCTCAACATCGCGGCATATGTAGGACAACGTCTCGTTTTGAGACCCGTAACGTTCTCTTTCATCCCACGGTCAATTGGCGCTGTACAGCAAGTCGCAGTTGTAACTTGCTGACGGGCTTGACCAGCACGTCGTCCATGCCCGCGCGCAGGCAGGCCAGGCGGTCGTCGCTGTAGGCGTTGGCGGTGAGGCCGATCACAGGCATTCGGCTTGCCAGCTCGCCCGCCTCGCCAGCGCGCAGGCGGCGCGTGGTCTCCAGGCCGTCCATGCCGGGCATGCGCCAGTCCATCAACACGACGTCGTAGCCAGACTGGCTCAGGCGCTCCAGCGCCTCGACGCCTGAATGCGAGATGTCCACCTCGGCCCGCATGTGAAGCAGCATCTGCTCGGCAATCATGGTGTTGACAGGGTCATCGTCGACCAGCAGCACACGCACACCGGCCAGGTCGTCATGCGATGCATTGAGCAACTCCATGGATGCGCTGTTGCGCGTTTCGGTGGGGTCGGTTGCAGGCAGGGGCACGCGCAGGGTGACCTGGGTGCCGTGGTTGAGCTGGCTGCTCAGGGTCAGCTGGCCGCCCATCATGGTGACGAGTTGCCGTGCGATGGCCAGGCCCAGGCCGGTGCCGCCGTGGCGGCGGGTGCTGCCGCCGTCGGCCTGCTGGAAGGCCTCGAACACGCGCGCCAGGTCGGCTTCGGCGATGCCAATGCCGGTGTCTTCGACCTGAACCACCAGGCAAGCAGGCTCGGGTTCGTAGACGGCGTTGAGCGTCACGCCGCCCTGTTCAGTGAACTTGACCGCATTGCTCAGCAGGTTGATGAGCACCTGGCGCAGCCGGAAGTCGTCGCCAAGCACCCATTGCGGCACCTGGGGTGAAACGCGGGGCCACAGGCGCAGGCCTTTTGTGGCGGCCTGGGTTTGCACGGACTCCATGGCGACGCTCAGGCACTCGTGCACGTCGAAGGGTTCGCTGACGAGGTCCATGCGGCCGGCCTCGATGCGCGACAGGTCGAGCACGTCGTTGATGAGGCTGAGCAGGTGGGTGCCGCCGCGGCTGACGGTGTCGATGAGGGCGGCGCGCTCGGTGGCGTCGAGGTCGGGGTGGCGCAGCAGGTCGGCGGCGCCCAGCACGCCGTGCAGTGGGGTTCGCAGCTCGTGGCTCATCACGGCAAGGAAACGCGACTTGGCCTTGGACGCGGCTTCAGCGGCGTCGCGCGCTTGCTCGAGGTCGCGCAGGCGAAACGACACGACGTCGTCCACGGTGAGCGTTTCGCCGGGCGGAAGGTTGGCCGACTGGGGCGTGAGAACGAGCAGCTTGCGCAGTTGGCGGGTGGCGCAATACATGGCCAGCATGAAGAAGGCCTGCGCCACGAAGCCGTTGACGTACAGCGGCCACAGCACTTCACGCCATTCGGCCGTTGAGGCGACGGGTTCTTTGGCCATCGTCACCCACACGGCCGGCGCCGTGATGGCCACCGCGAGGCCCGCGCTGAGCATCAGGGCTTGGCGCGGGCTCCAGGTGATGAAGAACAGCAGGTGGCCGCCCATGACCCAGAACGCAATGGTGGCGATTTGGTAGACGGAGTAGTCGCGCGCCACCAGCATCGCGTAGGCAATGCTGAGCACGAAGTAGAGGTTGACGATCAGTGAACCCAGGCCCTGGGTCAGCATGGCGTGGTGGGGTCGGCGCCACGACAGCAGGCCCAGCACCATGAAGCACACCAGCATCAAGGGATAGGCGATGCGGTCGTGCGCGGCCAACCGGCCAAAGTGCGCCTCGGCAACCCACACCACGCCGATGCAAACCACGCCAAGAAGGAACATCCAAACCGTGGCACGCCGTTCGATCAGGGTGATCTGCGGTGGTGCCACGAGTTGGGAATGGGCGGTCGTCGGCTGGGGGTTCATGGGTGCTGCAATGCAGGCGAATTGTCTCGGGCGCGAACATCACCGAACAGGAAAGTTGGCAAAACTTTTGCCTAAACCGTCTGAAAGTGGGAGTGTTGCCCCTGTCGGTGGCCCGGTGAGGCAAAAGCGGCACCCGGCCCGGCCTACGATGGCGCACCCTTCCCTGCCCATCGCCCATGAACCTGAGTTCACGCATTGCCACCGCCGCTGATGTGCCGACGCTGATCGACCTGATGCAAGAGTTCTATGCGGAGTCGGGCTATGTGCTGGACCGCGGCTGGGCCCACGCCAGCTTTCTGGCGCTGCTGCGGAACAAAGCGCACGGCGAAACGCGGCTGATGTGCGCGGGGGCGGAAGTGGCTGGCTACGGGGTCTTGACCCTGCGCTTCAGCATGGAATTCGGCGGGCTCGACGCCTGCATCGACGACCTTTTCGTGCGCCCGGCCTTCAGGCGCCGTGGCTTGGCGCGGCATGCGCTGAAGCAGTTGTTTGCCGAATGCGGCCGGCGCGGCGCGCTGGCGGTTCGGGTGGAGGTTGGCAAGAACAACCTTCCCGCCAAGGCCTTGTACGGCAGCTTCGGCCTGCGCCCGCACGACGACGGCCGCGAAACCCTGATCGTGGCTCTGGGTGCACCCGCCAACTGAAAGGACGCGCGCCCAGGAACAACGGGCCCAGGGGCCGGTTGTTGCCGAATCCGCGTGCAAATTCACACACCGTGGCCGTGTGCACGGGCCAAATTCAAGCCAGCGCCTTCCCGACCGATAACGGGAAGCAGGCCCTGGCCTCGTGCCGGGCTCTCAACCCGGCAGGTGGGCATCGGCTTTCCCCCAGGGCAGTGAATTCCTCTGCGAAAACAGCGAGCGACAGCAAGCACAAGACATTGCAGAGACAACGGTATGCGACTCAAAACCCCTCAACTCAAACCGACCCGAGCAGCCACCGGCAACGCCGTCAGCGACGAGCTGACCCGCGACCTGTTGTGCATCGGGCATTTGAGCTGGGCGGTGGGTGACCGAGACATCGAAGCCTCGCCCGACGCGTTGCGGATCCTCAACCAGCCCCTGGGCGAACCCCTGCGCCTGGACCGTTTGCTCGGGCAGGTGCGACGCAACCGGTGCGCCCAGCTGAAAGCGCAATGGGCGCAGGCCGTGGCCTGCCGCACACCGCGCATCGAAGCCGAACTGCCGCTGGTGTTTGACGACAAGAGCAAGCGCCACGTGCGGCTGGTGGGCTTGGTGGATTACGCCGAAGATGGCCGCGTGTTGGGTTGCAGGGCGGCGATTCAAGACGCGAGCGAATTGAGCCAGACCTCGACCACCCTCGCGCAGACGCTGGCCTTGCTGCACGACGCGCAAGAGCTCTCGCACCTCGGCCATTGGGAATGGGACTTCGCCCGCAACCGCGCCTCCTACTCGGCCGAGGCCGCACGCATCCTGGGCCTGCAGTCCCGCATGCCCACGCTCGAAGAGCTGGGCAACCTGGTGCCTGAAGGCCAGAAGCAGGTGATCGCCGCTCTGTTCAAAGACGCCATCAGCCAGGGCCTGACCACGCTGCGTTACGACTTCACCAGCGTGCGCACCGGCAGCCTCAGGGAATTCGAGACGCGCGTGCGCTTCTATTACGGCGATCAAGGCCTGCCACTGCGGCTGTTGGCCACGATTCAAGACGTGACCGAGCTGCGCACCACACGCCGCCAACTGCATTCGCTGTCGTACTTCGACCCAATCACATCACTGCCCAACCGCACGCTGCTGGCCGATCGCATGCAGACCCTGATGGACCGCCCGGCGGAAAGCGGCACGGTGTTTGGCTTGCTCACCTTGTGCCTTGACCGCTTCAAGCACGTGCAGGACTCACTGGGCCACACCGCTGGCGACGCGTTGCTGCGCCAGGCCGCGAACCGCCTGACGGGCCTGGTGCGCAGCACCGACACGGTGGCGCGCTTGGCCGGCGAGCACTTTGCCGTGTTGCTGCCCGACGTGCCCTGCGCCGATGAGCTGAGCCGCATCGCCAGCAAGCTGCTGCGCGCGTTTGCATTGGCGTTCGACATCGAGGGCGGCGAGGTGTTCGTGGGCGCGAGCCTGGGCGCCGCGCTGTACCCGGCCGACGCGGCGCAGGCCAACGAACTTCTGCAACACGCCGACACGGCGCTGTCGCATGCCCGCGCCAAGGGCAATCACGTGACGTTCTATTCATCGCAACTGACCGCCCAGGCCGCCGAGCGGCTGCGCCTGGAAAGCGAGTTGCGCAAGGGGCTGGACCGGGGTGAACTGGTCTTGCACTACCAGCCCAAGTTCGAGCTCGGTTCGCAGCGGCTGGTGGGCGCCGAGGCCTTGATGCGCTGGAAGCACCCGCAGCGCGGCATGGTGTCGCCGCTGAGCTTCATTCCGATGGCCGAAGAAACCGGCCTGATCGTGCCGATGGGCCAGTGGGCGCTGCACGAGGCCTGCCGCACGGTGGTGCATTGGAACGAGGGCCGCACGGCCATGCCGCTGAAGGTGGCCGTCAACCTGTCGGCCCGGCAGTTTGCTGACGGCAACCTGGTGCATGCCGTAACCGGCGCACTGTCGGCCACGGGCTGCCCGCCGCAGTGGCTTGAACTTGAAATCACCGAGAGCCTGTTGCTGGATGCGCGCGATGACATTCGCGTGGCGCTTGAAACCTTGTCGAACATGGGCATCACGATCGCGCTCGATGACTTCGGCACCGGCTATTCGGCGCTGAGCTACCTGACTCGGCTGCCGGTGCAGACGCTGAAGATCGACCGATCGTTCGTGAAGGGCCTGCCGCACGACCGCAACAGCGTTGAACTGTCGCGGGCCATCGTCTCGCTCGGCAAGGGCCTGAACATGGTGCTGGTGGCCGAGGGCATCGAAACCCCCGAGCAAGCGGCCTTTCTGCTCACGCTGGGCTGCGATTTGGTGCAGGGATTTTTGTTCGGGCGACCGATGGAAGCGGCGGAGTTTCAGAAGCTGTTGTGAGCGACAGTGGGGCCGGACTTCGATACCTCAGTCCGAACGGAGATTGAGGTTTGCGGTCTGTGAATGAAGCCGTTCAGACTGAACGGGACTTCACTGCGCCGACCTCTTTGCCCCGTCCGGACTGAGAAGCCGCTGCAACCGCATGGGTTCAATCGCACGACCCGTGCAGCCGGCGAAACACCGCCGGCTCGATCACCGATGTTTCATCGGCGAACAACCCCCGCTTCAGCGCCCTTGCCTGCCGTTCTTCCTTGGCATACGGCCCCAGGCTGCGCCGGTAGCGGTAGCTCCACGCATGGCCCCGGCTCACCATCCAGGCGCTCACGTCTTCGCCCTTGCCTTCGCCATTCACCAGGTGGATGTTGCCGAGCACACGCTGGTAGTCGTCTTTGCCGCGTGTGGTGAAGCGCACGCGCTGGCCCAGCACCCGCGCGGCCAGCGCGACCTTCGCTTGCGCACCCCAGGCCTGGCAGCGCTCGGGCGCGTCGATGCCCTGCAGCCGCAGGCGAAACGGCTTGCCGCCGTCGCCGGGGCGCAGCCA
This sequence comes from Rhizobacter sp., assembly GCA_043727255.1. GTDB lineage: Bacteria > Pseudomonadota > Gammaproteobacteria > Burkholderiales > Burkholderiaceae_C > Rhizobacter. The sequence continues at coordinate 5,816 of JAYSYW010000296.1, forward strand.
GACGGTGTCGCCATCGCTCACCCGCGTGACGGTGGCTTCGCGTTCGTCACCGGCTTGCGCCATCACGGCCTGCAGCAGCAGTGCCGCAATCACCCACGCCTTCATGTGAACAGCCACCAGATGAACAGGCCCATCAGCAACAGCCACACCCCCAGCACCAGCGCCATGCCCCACCACAGGCGCGGCAGCTTGTCTTTCGACACCTCGGCCTCGCGCAGCCGCGCTTCCCACAGCGGCTTGGGCGTAAGCCGCGTCACCAGCGCGATGCCCAGCGGAATGATCACCAAGTCGTCGAGCTGCCCGAGGATCGGGATGAAGTCGGGGATCAAATCGATGGGGCTGAGCGCATAGGCCAGCACGCCGATGGCGACGAGCTTGGCCGAACGCGGTGTTTGCGGGTGCTTGAACAGCTTCCACAGCGCGATCAGGTAGGTGGCCAGCCGCGCCGTGTTGGCGAAGCGCAGCAGCTTGCGGGCTTTGAGGATCATGGGGAGGTGGGCCGTTTGCGGCGCGGGTAAGAGGAAACACGGGGCATCGGCTGGCGTGCCGGTGGCGCACGCTCCGCGCCTTCGGTCTGGTCGGCATCGTCGGCCACACGCTCCATGTCTTTGATCATGCGGGCCAGCCGGTCGTTCAGCTTCTCGGTGGTGAGTTTTTCGCGGAAGCGCTCCACCATCAGCGGCAGCGCGAAGGGGCTGGGCACCTTCAACTCGACCTTCTCGATGCGCTGGCTCTGCATGCGCTTCAAGGTGGTGGTGAGTTGGCGGATGTCAAGCTCCTGGCTCAGCACTTCGGTCTGCGCCTGCGTCAACAGCATGTTGCTTGCGTCGTACTTGCTGAACACCTCGTAGAACAGCGAGCTCGACGCCTGCAACTGCCGCGTGCTCTTGGGCGCGCCGGGGTAGCCGGTGAATATCAGCCCGGCCACGCGGGCGATCTCGCGGAAGCGGCGCCGCGCAAGCTCGCTGGAATTCAGGCTTGCCAGCACGTCGTGCAGCAGGTCGGTGGTGTCGAACAGCGTTTTGTCGAGCAACGGCTGAAGGTCGATGGGCAAGGCACTCAGCATCTCCAGCCCGTAATCGTTGATCGACAGGCTGAAGGTGTTGGGCGCGTTTTTCGCCAGCCGCCAGGCCAACAGGCTGGCCAGCCCGATGTGCACGTAGCGCCCCGCGAAGGGGTAGATGAACACGTGCTGGCCTTCGCGCGACTCGAAGCGTTCGACCAGCAAAGTGCCCTTGGTTGGCAGCTTCGACAGCTGCATCTGCGTGCGCAGCATGGGTTCGGCGGCCTGCAATTCGGGCTCGAAGAAGTCGCCATGCGCGGCGCCGTTCACGACCTCCAGCACCGCGTCGGCCAACTCGCTCGACAGCGGCATCTTGCTGCCGGCCCAACTGGTCACGAGGCCCTTGTTCTTCTCAGCGCGCTTCACATAGGCCGTCATGTCCTGCGTGCGGATGTACTCGAGCATGCGGCCAGCAAACACGAAGCAGTCGCCTTGCCGAAGCCGCGCGATGAAGCCTTCTTCCACCGTGCCGATGCGGCCGCCGCCGAGGTACTGCACCTGCATTGACGAGTCCGACACGATGGTGCCCACCTGCAGCTTGTGGCGCCGGCCGATGTTGCGGTCGGGCACGCGGTACAGGCCACCCACCTTCTGCACGCGGTGGTATTCGGGGTAGGCGC
>JAYSYW010000297.1:0-7486 GCA_043727255.1 Rhizobacter sp.
TCCGTTCGATCAGCGCAGCAGCGACAGCACCTGCTGCGGCAGCTGGTTGGCTTGCGAAATCATCGCGGTGCCGGCCTGTTGCAGGATCTGGGCGCGCGACAGGTTCATCGTTTCCGATGCGAAGTCGGCGTCCATGATCCGGCCACGTGCGGAAGAGAGGTTCTCGGACGATGTCGCCAGGTTGGCAATCACCGAGTCGAAGCGGTTTTGCACCGCACCCATCACCGCACGGCCAGTGGTGACCACCGTGATCTGCGTGTCGAGCGTGTCCATCGCGGCGCGGGCGGCGTCGCCGTCGGCCGAGATGTCGAGGGCGGTCAGGTCCGTCATGATCGAGGCCATGTCCATGTCGGCCGCGGCGACCGTGATGGTGTCCACATCGGCCACCGTGCCGGCACCCACCTGGAACACGAAGTCAGCGGTCGGGGCGTTCAACAAATCGGTGCCGTTGAAGCTTGCGCCAGTGATGACCCGGGTGACTTCTTCATTCAGCTGGTCGAACTCCACTTGCAGGTTCGCACGGTCATCGTCGTTGTTGGTGCCGTTGGCCGACTGCACAGCCAGTTCACGCATGCGTTGCAGGGCGTCGCCCACTTTGCCCAGCGCGCCTTCAGCGGTTTGCGCCAAAGAGATGCCGTCGTTGGCGTTGCGGGCCGCAACGTTCATGCCGCGAACTTGCGAGTTCATGCGTTCAGCAATCGCCAGGCCGGCCGAGTCGTCTTTCGCACTGTTGACGCGCAGACCGGACGACAGCCGTTGCATCGAGGTGGCCAGGGCGTTCTGGGAAGAAGAGGTGTTGCGCTGTGCGTTGAGGGACAGGGCGTTGGTGTTGATCGTCATTGCCATTTAAATATCTCCATTACGGTGAAGTGACTTCCGGCAAGCGCCGGCATTTGCCTCCGCAGTGGCTGGGGCACGTGGCCTCGGCCTCTGCATTGAACTGTCAGCGGCAGGAGCCACCGACATGCTGCGCCCGGCGTTTGTCACCCTCAAGATGCTGTGGAAGGCGTGCCTTCCACTCACCACTTGGTTGCCTACTCCGGACCCCGGTTTCGATTTCTCGTTGCCGTTGTTTGGTTATCGGAGCCGGCTTCACGGGACTTGAGAGGAATTTGTCAAGGGTCATATGAGCGACAAATTCGGTGCTGTTCGGGCCTTCGTGAAGTCTTGAAGCCCCGACTTTTGTTTTCGGCAGCGCGGCGGCGCGCTTGAGGCCGATCGAGGGGGAATCTGAGTCCTCGCCTACTGGGTCACGAACCCCTACGGCCGTCAGCCCTGTAGGAGTTTCCCTGACATGGGACATGGAAGAAGCTGGACTCAAGCCACAGAACTGACCTGATGTTTCATCCCAATTCCCTTCCCCACAATCCGTTTCACGTTGAGACGCAAACCAACGCGAACAAACAACCCCGCAGCAGAAACCCGGAGCACCGCATGAACGCCGACCAAATCCTGACCGAGATTCGTGAAGCCAATCTTTCCTACCTGATGCTGGCCCAGAGCCTCATCCGCAGCGACCGCGAACAAGCGCTGTATCGCCTGGGCATCAGCGAAGAAAGCGCCGCGATGATCGCGCTGCTGACGCCCTCGCAGATGATGAAGATCGCCGCCGGCAACACACTGCTGTGCCGATTTCGGATGGACGACGACCTGGTGTGGGGCCTGCTCACAAACCATGGCAAGAGCGCTTCGAACGACACCACCAACCGGCTGCACGCCAGCATCCTCATGGCTGGGCGCCATCAAGAAGCTGCTTGACGCGGCCGTTTGACGCCAGTTCGCTGAACCACACAAGACACATATAAATCAGGAGTTAACAACATGCGCAGCAAGAGCATCCTCACCGAAGCCAAGCAGATCGACCGTGCCGTGACCCTCATCCAGTTGGGCGCGCGCCTTCAGGTGCTGGAATCTGAAACCGACCTGAGCTACGAGCGCCTGCTGCGCCTGTACAAAGAAGTGTCTGGAAAGTCGCCGAGCAAGGGCCAGCTCCCCTTCTCGACCGATTGGTTCATGACTTGGCAACCGAACATTCATGCGTCTCTGTTCCTGAACATCCACGAATACCTGAACAAGGTGGCCGAGATGGATGAGATCGACACCGTCATCAAGGCCTACCAGCTCTACCAAGAGCAAACCACCGCCCAGGGCCTGGAAGCCCTGCTGTCCGTGACCCGCGCCTGGCGCCTGGTGAAGTTCATTGACAACGGCATGCTGACGATGACGAAGTGCTCGAAGTGCGGCGGCCACTTCGTCAGCCACCCCCACGAAATCTCGAAGAACTACATCTGCGGCCTGTGCAACCCGCCAGCACGCGCCGGCAAGGGCAAAGCCAGCGGCGGCATTCAGATGCACTGATTCGATTCCGCGGCGCTCTTCTGCGGCGTTTCGCCCGGCCGCGGGCCAACGCCACGCCCAACCCGAAATGCCCTCAAGTTTTTTTCCGGCCCGTCGATACACACAGTGCCGGAAACGTTTTTTTGCTGATCTCCTCCTGGCACCTCCAAAGTGCTTTCCACGGGTCCGATTCGGACCCGTTTTTTTTGCCTGCCTCGGCCAGCCTTCCCGTGGGCCAAAGCCTTCGCGCTGAGTGTTTTGTTGTGTGATGAAAACGGGGTTGTTCGGCCGATTGCCAAGCCCTCGCCGCCCGCAGACTCAACTTCATTGAACAGGGGCCGATAAAACGCGCAGACCCCATCCCTGCGGACGCAGGCCCCCCGGACGGAAACCACCGAACCCATGTTTGTTGTCATTGGCTACGCAGTCGCCCTGGGGTGCATCTTCGGGGCCTACATCATTCACGGCGGCAACATCGGCGTGATCCTGAAGGCATTGCCGACGGAACTGATGGCCATCCTGGGCGGCGCACTCGGCGCCTTCGTGGTGAACAACCAACCCAAGGTGGTGAAGGCCACGCTGTCGGCCCTGCCCAAGCTGCTGAAGGGCTCGAAGTACACCAAGGCGCGCTACATGGAGTTGCTGGCGCTGCTGTACGACATTCTTCAGAAGGCCCGCAAGGAAGGCCTGATGTCGATCGAAAAAGACGTGGACGCCCCGCATGAGTCGGCGCTGTTCCAGAAGTACCCCGGCGTCGGCCACGACCACCACGTGGTCGAGTTCATCACCGACTACCTGCGCATGATGGTCTCGGGCAACTTGAACGCCCACGAGATCGAAAGCCTGATGGACAGCGAGATCGAGACCCACCACCACGAAGCGCACGCACCTGCGGCGGCCATCGCCCGGCTGGCCGGCGCCTTGCCTGCCTTCGGCATCGTGGCGGCCGTGCTGGGCGTGGTGAACACCATGGGCTCGGTGGGCCAGCCCCCGGCCATCCTGGGCGGAATGATCGGCTCGGCGCTGGTCGGCACCTTCCTCGGCATCTTGTTGGCTTACGCCGTGGCCGAGCCACTGGCCGGCCTGATGGAACAGAAGAACGACGAAAGCGGCAAAGAGCTGCAGTGCATCAAGACCACGCTGCTGGCCAGCATGCAGGGCTACGCCCCGCAGGTGGCGGTGGAGTTCGGGCGCAAGGTGCTGTATTCGACCGAGCGGCCAACCTTCACCGAACTCGAAAGCCACGTCAAAGGCAAAAAATGAGCGCGCGAAGCGAGCGACTCATCGAGCAACTCGCCCAGGAACCGGCTTCGCCGGGCCTGCAGCGAGGCGCCCCCTCGGGGGGCCGAGGCCGGACGCAGGCCGTCCAGTGGACGGATTGCGCCTGCCGAGGAGCAGGGCCACTGGCCCTGCGCGGCCTGCAAGGCGCAAGCGTAGCGACGTGGGGGCTTCATCATGGCTGGTGACGCTAAAAAGCTTCAGCCGATCATCATCAAGCGCGTCAAGAAGGGCGGCCATGCCGCGCATGGCGGTGCTTGGAAGATTGCTTATGCCGACTTCGTGACGGCCATGATGGCGTTCTTCTTGTTGATGTGGCTGCTGGGCTCCACGACCGAGGGCGACAAGAAGGGCATCGCCGATTACTTTCAGACGCCGCTGAAGGTGGCGCTGTTGAGCGGGGGCAGCGGCTCGGGCGACTCGTCACACGTCATCAAGGGCGGTGGCACCGACCTCACCCGCACCAGCGGCCAGGTCAAGGCCGGCGACATCGAGGCCAAGCGCAGCACCATCAACCTGGCGGCGGTGAAGGAAGAACAACGCAGGGGTGAACGCGCCAAGCTCGAAGCGCTGCAACGCGTGGTGGAAGACGTGCTGGCGCAGAACCCGAAGCTGGCGGCGATGAAGTCGCAAATTCGGCTCGACATGACACCCGACGGCCTGCGCATCCAGATCGTGGACGAGCAGGCCCGCCCGATGTTCGACAGCGGCAGCGCGATCGTCAAACCGTACATGCGCGATCTGCTGCAGGTGATCGGCGAAGTGCTCGGCGAGGTGCCGAACCGCCTGACGCTGGAAGGCCACACCGATGCCACACCCTTTGGCGCGGGCGACCGGGGCTACAGCAACTGGGAGCTGTCGTCAGACCGCGCCAACGCCTCGCGCCGCGAACTGGTGGTGGGTGGCCTGCCCGACAACCGCATGCTGCGCGTGCAGGGCCTGGCGTCGAGCGTGCCGCTGGAGCGCGACGACCCCCTGGCGCCCGGCAACCGGCGCATCAGCATCATCGTGATGAACCGCGACGCCGAAGACCGTTTGTTCGGTCTTCCGCAGATCGAAACAGCGCCACAGGTCACGGAAAAGCCGCCCGTTGCGCTTGCGCCCTCAATTTCCGCTTCCGCCGCCCGATAACACGCCGAACACACCGTCCCGGCCACGCACAACCGCCCCTGCGCGTTCACAAGAGGTTTGCCCATGAGCACCGATATGAAGTTCCTGATCGTCGATGACTTCTCCACCATGCGCCGCATCGTGCGCGGGCTGTTGAAGGAGATCGGCTACGTCAACGCCGAAGAGGCCGAAGACGGCGCCGTGGCGTTGAACATGCTGAAGAACGCCAAGTTCGACTTCGTGGTCAGCGACATCAACATGCCCAACATGAACGGCTTCGAGTTGCTGTCGGCCATCAAGGCCGACGCCAGCCTGAAGCACCTGCCGGTGCTGATGGTGACAGCCGAAGCCCGCAAGGAAGACATCGTGCGCGCCGCGCAAGACGGAGCCGCCGGCTACATCGTCAAGCCCTTCACCAAGGCCACCTTGGAAGAAAAGGTGCAGAAGATCATGCAAAAGCTGAGCGCCACCGCCTGAGGGAGCGAACATGAAAATGGAAGACTTCTCGACCCTGACGCCACAAATGGCCGCAGGGGCGTCACCCGAGGTGTTTCAGCAACTGGGCCTGATCACGCGTCAGCTGCACGACACCCTGCACCAGTTGGGCGTGATGCCCAAGCTGCAAAGCGCCGCCGACGGCCTGCCCGATGCCCGCAGCCGCCTGAGCTACATCGCCAAGAAGACCGGTGACGCCGCCAACAAAGTGCTGAACTCGGTGGACCATGCGAAGGGTGAGCACTCGCGCATCGCCAGCGAAACGCGGCGCATCGCCGCCGCCATCGTGGCCGACCCGGTGAAGGCCGTGGCCTCGGGTGCGGTGATGAACTTCGTGGGTGACGTCGAAGCCGCCACCGCGCGCATCGACCAGCACCTGACCGACATCATGATGGCGCAGGACTTCCACGACCTCACCGGCCAGGTGGTGGCCAAGGTGGTGGCGCTGGCCACCGACCTGGAAGACAGCCTCGTGAAGCTGCTGGTTCAAGCCGCGCCGCCGGAACAGCAGTTCAAGGTCGAGTCGAACGTGTTGAACGGCCCGGTGGTCAACCTGGAAGGCCGCTCCGACGTGGTGGCCAACCAGGGCGAGGTCGACGACCTGCTGGCGAGCCTGGGTTTCTGACACTTCATTTCTGATACGTCATCGACCGGCCAATGCCGTCGAATCAAAGGCCGGGTCAAACCCGGCTTTTTGCGTTGTGGGGCCGCGTTCGGTGAGTGCTCGCTAGACTCAACCGCACCATGCCCCAAGCCCTGCGCAACACCCTGCTTTCCGCCCGTGACCTGATTGCCACGGCCGGCCCCTTCATCGCCCTCACCCTTGCCTTGCTGGTGCTGGCCTATTGGGTGCTCGACCCGAACCCGCCCGAGCGCGTGGTGTTGGCCACCGGGGTGGACCAAGGCGCCTACGCCGAATTCGGCAAGCGCTACGCCCAACTGCTGAAGGCGCATGGCATCACGGTCGAACTGCGCAGCACGCAGGGCGCCGCCGAGAACCTGGCCCTGCTGCGCGACAAGAACTCGGGCGTGGACATCGCCTTCATGCAAGGTGGCGCCGACGTTGAACGCCAGGGCGGCGACGACGAGGAAGACCGCGACGCCGATCTGGTGTCCCTGGGCAGCCTGTTCTATGAACCCGTGTGGTTGTTCTACCGGGAAGACTCGGCCCGCCGGCTGACCAAGGGCAACACGCTCACCAGCCTGGCGCAACTGCCGGGCTGGAAGGTCAACATCGGCGCCCCCGGCAGCGGCGTGCCCAACCTGATGCGTCGGCTGATCGACGCCAACCGCATCGACATCGACACCCTCACCCTGCTGCAAGACACGCAAACCCCGGCCGTGGTGGCTTTTCTTGATGGCCGGATCGACGCGGTGGTGTTCGCTTCGGCACCTGAATCGCTGATGGTGCAGATGCTGCTGCAAACGCCCGGCGTGAAGCTGTTCAGCTTCGCCCAGGCCGACGCCTACTCGCGCCGCTTCGACTTCATCAGCCCGGTCACCCTGCCGCGCGGTGTGGTGGACCTGGCCAAAGACCTGCCCCCCGCAGACGTGCGGCTGATCGCGCCCACCGCCACCCTGGTGGCGCGCGAGGGCACGCACCCGGCGCTGGTGCAGCTGTTCGTGCAGGCGGCGCAAACCGTGCACGGCGAGGCAGGTTGGTTTCAACGCAAAGGCGACTTTCCGAGTGCCAAGAACACCGAACGCCCGCTGGCCGACGAGGCCGACCGCTTCTATCGCAACGGCCCACCGCTGCTGCAGCGCCACCTGCCGTTCTGGCTGGCCAATTTGATCGACCGCATGTGGGTGGTGCTGGTGTCGATCGTCGCCATCCTGATCCCGCTGTCGCGGGTGGTGCCGCCGCTGTACCAATTTCGCATCCGGTCGCGGGTGTTCCGCTGGTACGGGCAGCTGCGCTCGGTCGAAAACGCACACGGCAAGCGTCCGGCAGACGAACTGCTGCAAGAGCTGGCCGACATCGAGACCCGCGTCGAAGGCATCAGCGTGCCGCTGAGTTATGCCGACGAGCTGTATTCGCTGCGCAGCCACATCGACCTGGTGCGCCACCGCCTGCAAACTGGCGAACGCGCCCCCACCAGCGCTGCGGTGTGACCACCCACCGCGCGTCTGCACAAGCCCACGCAAGCCCTGCGGCCAAGTGGCGTCACGCCTAGGAGCCTGTCGGGCTGGGGGAGCGTCGGCTGCAATTTGGCCGCAGCGGTCCATTTTTCACCGGCTTCTTGTCCCATAGCTACGGCTATGGGCC
>JAYSYW010000298.1:0-18333 GCA_043727255.1 Rhizobacter sp.
CGCGGGCTGGCCGCCTACAAGCTGCCCGACCGCTTCGAGTTCATCGACGCCCTGCCCAAAACCGGCGTCGGCAAGGTCAACAAACGCGCCCTGCGCGAACTGCTGCAACAGCGGGCCGATGCCCGCCTCAATGAAACAGAAAGGCTTGCCACGCCATGAGCATCCCCCGCGTTCTTTCATACCCCATGCCCGATGCCGCCACGCTGCCCGACAGCCTCGTGGGCTGGGCCCCCGACCCCGCGCGCGCCGTGCTGTTGATCCACGACATGCAGGAATACTTCGTGGACTTCTTCGACCCCGCCCAAGCCCCGGTGCCCACGCTGGTGAAGCACATCCAGCAACTGCGTGCACGCTGCGACGCGGCCAGCGTGCCCGTGGTCTACACAGCGCAACCCGCCGAGCAGTCGCTCGAACAACGTGGCCTGCTGCAAGACTGGTGGGGCCCCGGCATCACCGCGCGGCCCGCGCAGGCGCCGGTGTTGCAGTCCTTGGCGCCACGCCCGCACGACACCGTGCTGGCCAAGTGGCGCTACAGCGCCTTCGCCCGCAGCGACCTGCTCGAGCGCATGGCCGCGCAAGGGCGCGACCAGTTGATCGTGTGCGGCGTCTATGCCCACATCGGCTGCCTGTTGACCACGGCCGACGCCTTCATGAACGACATCCAGCCCTTCTTCGTGGGCGACGCGGTGGCCGACTTCTCGCTCGACGACCACCGCATGGCGATGAACTACGTGGCGCAGCGCTGCGGTGTGGTCACCGACACCCGCCGTGTGCTCGACGCGCTGCGCCCGGCCGCACCGGCTTTCACGCTGCCCGCGAGCATCGACGCCCTGCAACGCGAAGTGGCCGCGCTATTGGAGCTGCCGCCCATCGAGCTGCGCTTCGACGACAACCTGCTCGACTGCGGCATGGACTCGATCCGCCTGATGACGCTGGTGGAGCGTTGGCGCAGCGCCGGCCTCACGGTCAGCTTCATCGACATGGCCGAGACGCCCACGCTGAACGACTGGTGGGTGGCGATGGCGCCGCTGGCCCTGCGGTCACTCCATGCGCAGCCTTCACCGCAGGCCGCCTGACATGGGCGCCGTTGAAGCCGAAGTGCACGCCTTGCCCTTGCCCGCCCCCTTGCCGCTTCCCTTGCCGCTCACCCAGGCCCAGCACGGCATCTGGCTCGGCCAGCAGATGGACCCGGGCAACCCTGCCTACCTGACCGCCGAAGCCATCGAACTGACCGGCCCGCTCGATGCCGATGCGCTGGAGCGTGCGGTGGGCGAGGTGCTCGACGCTTGCGACGCGCTGCACATGCGCTGCCGCGTGCAAGGCGATGCGGTGTGGCAGCAGCCGCAGCGCGAGCCGTGGCGCATGGCACGGGCCGACCTGCGCAGCGAACCCGATGCCGACCAGGCCGCCCACGAGTGGATGCAGGCCGCGCTGCAGCGCCCGCTCGACCTGGCGCACGACCGCCTGTTCGACACCGCCTTGCTGCGCCTGGACGGGCAGCGCCACCTGTGGTTCTTCAGCGCCCACCACATCGCGCTCGACGGCTTCGGCCATGCGCTGATCGCCTCGGCGCTGGCGGCGCGTTATGTGCACCTCACCCAGCACGGTGGCACGCCCGCCACGCCGATGGATGGGTCGCTGGCCCGCGTGGTCGATGAAGACCAGGCCTATGCGGCCTCGGCCCATTGCGCACGCGACCGCGTGTTCTGGCAACAGCAGTTGGAAGGCGCCGCCGCGCCAGTGAGCCTGGCGCCACCGGCCGCATTGGCGCAAACGGTGCGGCGTGGGCCGGGGCGCATTCACGCCGATCGCCACGCAGCCTGGCAACAGGCCGCTCGCGATGCCGGTGTGGACGTGTCGGCCTGGCTGCTGGCCGCCGTGGCCGCGTGGCTGCACGGCCGCACCGGCGCGCACGACCTGACGCTGGGCCTGCCGGTGATGAACCGCCTGGGCTCGGCCACGCTGCGCCGGCCCTGCATGGCGATGAACATCGTGCCGCTGCGGCTGCGCATCGAGCCCCACGCCACACCCGCCACCTTGGCGCGGCAAGTGGCCGACCAACTGCGCACGCAACGCCCGCACCAGCGCTACCGCTATGAACACCTGCGGCACGACCTCGGCCAGAGCCATGGCCAGAACAACGCGCGAAACACCACCCCCACGCGCCTGTTCGGCCCGGTCGTCAACTGGATGCCCTTCGACCGCCCGCTCGACTTCGGCCCCGGCCTGCAAGCCAGTTCGCTGCCCGTGGCGGCCGGGCCGGTGGAAGACCTGTCGATCACCATCGCGCCGCGTGGCGCGGCGTGGCAGTTCGATGTTGATGCCAACCCCAACGCCTACCGCGCCGATGAGCTGGCCGCCTTGCGCGACGACCTGCTGACCACGCTCGACCGCCTGGCCGCATCGCCCGGTGAGCCGCTGGCGTCGGCCCCGCCCTTCATCATTTCGGGCGGCCCGCTGCCGAATGCCGCCGTGGCGGTGCTGGCGGCCTTTCGCGCCCATGCGCGCGCCACGCCGGCCAAAACCGCGCTTGAGCATGAAGGCCGCACGGTGACGTATGCCGAGCTGCTGCACGCGGTGCAGTCGCTGGCCGGCCACCTGAAGGCGCGTGGCGTGCGCGCCGACACCCGCGTGGCGGTGTTGCTGCCACGTTCGCCACAAGCCATCACCGCGTTGCTGGCCGTGCTGTGGGCCGGTGGTTGCTACGTGCCCATCGACCCCGACAGCCCGCCCGCACGCATCGCCATGGTGTTGAACGACGCCCAGCCCGCGTGGGTGTTGACGCTGAGCGAACACCTCGGCCCCTGGCATGGCGACACGCCCAGCCTGTGCCTCGACCACGACGCGCCCTACGAACCGCCACTGGCCGACCCGGCCGAGGTGGGCGCGCAGGCATTGGCCTATGTGATCTACACCTCGGGTTCCACCGGCCAACCCAACGGCGTGATGATCGGCCGCCACGCGCTGGCGCACTTCATCGCCGGGGCCCATGCGCGTTACGGCATCACCCGCGACGACCGCATGCTGCAGTTCGCGCCGCTGCACTTCGACGCCAGCGTGGAAGAAATCTTCCTGCCGCTGACTGCGGGCGCCACGCTGGTGTTGCGCAACGACGCGATGCTTGAATCACTGCCCCACTTCGTGGCCGCCTGCGCGCAGCAGCGCATCAGCGTGCTCGACCTGCCCACCGCCTTCTGGCACGAGCTGGCCTACAGCCTCGGCCACACCGAAGCGGCCCTGCCCCCCAGCGTGCGGCTCGTCGTCATCGGCGGCGAAGCGGCGCTGGCCGAACGCGTGGCGCGCTGGCGGGCCAGCGTGCCGCCCCATGTGCGCCTGCTCAACACCTATGGGCCGACCGAGGCCACCGTGGTCTGCACCACCGCGCCGCTGGCCGGCCCCGGCGCCTTGAGCTGGCATGGCGACACCGTGCCCATCGGCCAACCACTGCCGGGCATGAGCCTCGTGGTGGTGAACGCCGCCCTGCGCCCCTTGCCCCAAGGCGCCGCTGGCGAGCTGTGCCTGATCGGCGAGGCGCTGGCCCAGGGCTACCTGGGCCGCGAAGAACGCAGCGCGCAACGCTTCGTGCAGCTGCACGCCCTGCCCGGCGCCCCCCGCGCCTACCGCACTGGCGACCACGTGCAGGTCGGCCCCGACGGTGAACTGCGCTACCTCGGCCGGCTGGACGACGAGCTGAAGATCAGCGGCCACCGCATCGACCCGAACGAGATCGAGACCACCTTGCTCGCCGCGCCCGGCGTGCGCGAAGCGGCCGTGGTGGGCCAGGCGCTGGCCGATGGCAACAAGCGGCTGGTGGCCTTCATCGTTGCCGACGAGTCCTTTGATACAAGGCCTTTCGATGCCAACGCGTTGCGCGCCTTCGCGGCCGCCCGCCTGCCGGCTGTGGCCGTGCCCTCGGCGCACGTGCAGCTGGCGCGCCTGCCGCGCAACCTGAACAACAAGATCGACCGCAACGCGCTGCGCGAACAGGCCGCAAGCCTTCACCTCGACGCGGCTGTGGATGTGGCCACCGATGCGTCCACCGATGCGTCCACCAGCGCCCCCACCCACGCGCTCGAACAGGCGGTGATAGCGGTGTGGCGCGAGGTGCTGGGCGTGCAAGGCGTCGGGGCCACGGCCGACTTCTTCGCGCTCGGCGGCAAGTCGTTGCAGGCCATTCAGGTGGCCAACCGGCTGGGCGTGGCGCTGCAACGCGAGGTGGCGGTGTCCACCCTGTTCCTGCACCCGACGGTGGGCGCGTTGGCGCAAGCCTTGGCGGCCTCGGCCTCACGCGGGGTGGGCCACACGCCGCCACCCAGTGCCGCAGGCCACGAGCTGGCGCCCCTGCTCGCCATTCAGCCTGCGGCCGAGGGCAGGGACGACCCGGCGCTGTTTTGCATCCACCCCGCCGAAGGCCTGGCGTGGTGCTACTTCGGCCTCTCGCGCGCCCTGCCGGGCGTGCCGCTGTGGGGCTTGCAGGCACAAGGCATCACCGGCGAGGCGCCGGCTTCGTTCGACGCGATGGTGCAAGACGGCGTGCGGCGCATCCGCGCACAACAACCCCACGGGCCGTACCACCTGCTGGGTTGGTCGTCGGGCGGCGGTTTGGCACATGCGCTGGCCGCGCGCCTGCAAGCCGAGGGCGAGCGCGTGGGCCTGCTGGCGGTGATGGACGCCTACCCCAGCGAAGCCTTCGCCCACAAGCCCGCACCGCAGGCCCGCGACGCGCTTGAAGCGGTGCTCGACGTCATCGGCGCCTCGCCGTTCGACGCCACCGGCCAGCCCCTGAGTACCGACGCCATGCGCGCCCTGCTGCTGCGCCCCGGCAGCGCGCTGGCCGGGTTTGGCGACGCCCTGCTCGACCGCATGGTGGCCACCGCGCAGCACACCATGGCGCTCTACCGCGAGGCGCGGCACACGCGCTTCGACGGCGACCTGCTGTTCTTCCGCGCCGCGCGCCGCGCCCCCGACGCGCCCGACTGGCCGGCCTGGGCGCCACACGTCAGCGGCCGCATCGCCGTGACCGACATCGACAGCACGCACCCCGGCATGAGCCAGCCCGCCCCGCTGGCGCACATCGGCCGCGTGCTCGCGCAACACCTTCTGCACGAGGAACCGGCATGAGCCCATCCCGACCCCCACCCCCACGCAGCGCCCCGCGCTTGCTGCGCGTGCGCCGCACGCTCGACCTCACGCCGCACATGCGCCGCGTCACGCTGGCGGGCGCGGCATTGCGTGGCTTTCCCGAAGGCAGCGACGGCGCGCACATCAAGTTGATGCTGGCCCGCGATGGCCAGACCGAACCCGTGTTGCCCACCCTGGGGCCAGAAGGCGCGCTGTGGCCGCCAAGCCACCTGCGGCCCATCACCCGCACCTACACCGTGGCGCACTTCAACGCCGAAGCCGGCGAGCTGGACGTCGACTTCGTGCTGCACGGCGACGACGGCCCGGCCTCGCGTTGGGCCCAGCACGCCGAACCGGGCGACGCGATCGGCGTGGCCGGCCCTGGTGGGCCGCCCCGCTTTCAACCGCAGGCCGACTGGCATCTGCTGGTGGCTGACCCCAGCGCGCTGGCCATGCTGGTGGCGGTGCTGCGCGCCCTGCCGCCAGGCGCGCAGGGGCATGCCTTCATCGAGGTGCCCCAGCTCGCCGAGGTGCAGGCGCTGGCGCACCCCGCTGGCGTTCAGTTGCACTGGCTCTCACGCGACGGCGCACCGGCCGGTGCCAGCACACGCCTGCTCGACGCCGTGCGCACGCTGCCTTGGCGCGCGGGCACGGTGTCGGTCAGCCTGGCCGGCGAAAGCGGGCAGGTGGTGGCCTTGCGCGACCACCTGCTGCAAGAACGCGGCGTGCCGCGCCCGGCGATGTACGCCGTGCCCTACTGGAAAGACCGCTGCACCGAAGAGGCGTATCACGCCGAACGGCACCGGCTGATGGACGAGATGGAAGCGGCATGAACCTTCCCAGTCACAAAACCAATGACACCACCGCCAGCAGCCTCGAGTTCAAAGGCCAGGTGGCGCTGGTGACAGGCGCGGCGCAAGGCATCGGCCGCGCCGTGGCCGATGCGCTGGCGCGTGCCGGCGCCCGCGTGGCGGCACTCGACGTGCAACCCGAGCGCATCGAAACCGTGGCCGCCGAACTGCGTGCCCACGGTGAACACTGCCTCGGCCTGGGCATCGACGTGCGCGACGCACCGGCCCTCCACGCCGCCGTGCAACGCATCGAACGCGAACTCGGCCCCATCGACGTGCTGGTCAACGTGGCCGGCGTGCTGCGGCCCGGTTCCATCTTCGACAGCCTTGACGCCGACTGGGCCGACAGCTTCGCCGTCAACACCCACGGCGTGATCGGCCTGTGCCGCGCGGTCGGCCGTGCGATGCGCGAGCGGCGCAGCGGCAGCATCGTCACCGTGGGCTCGAACGCCGCCACCACACCGCGCATCGGCCTGGCCGCCTACGCCGCATCGAAGGCCGCCACCTTGCAGTTCATGCGCTGCCTGGCGCTGGAGCTCGCTCCCCACGGCGTGCGTTGCAACACCGTGTCGCCAGGCTCCACCGACACCGCCATGCAACAGCAGCTGTGGCCCGCTGGCGCCTCGGCCCAGGCGGCGGCCGAGGCCGTGATTCGCGGCTCGCCCGATGCTTACCGCCTCGGCATCCCGCTGCAGCGCATCGCCCGCCCGAGCGACGTGGCCGACGCGGTGTGCTTCCTGGCCTCGGCCCGCGCCCGCCACATCACCATGCACGACCTGCGGGTGGACGGCGGGGCGACGTTCGATGCGTGAAGGTGGCCCACGGGGTTCAGCGCTTGAACTTCAGCGCTTGTATGAATAGGCGCGAAGCCTGAGCTGCGGCATCGCATCGGGTGTGTCCGCGTCAATCGATTCGATCACCACCAGCCCGGCGCTCCGCATCACGTGGGCCACCTGAATTTGCGCTTCAGGTGGCAACTGGATGCGCCCGACTTCCTGCCGCTCGGTGAGGTCGAACACGTGAACCCGCCCCCCGTTCTGGGCCAGCGCGATGGGGCCGTCGGTGGGCCACACACGGCGCAGCGAAAAGCCTCTTGCCACGTCGTCTGGCAGGGCCGGCTTGGGCGCGATGTCGAGGTGTGACCAGAACACGGTCTGCGTGCCGTCGGGCTTGCAGGCCTGGGCGCGGAAGCTGCCGAAGTGGCTGACACGCCAGTCAAAGCCTGAGGTTCGGGCCCCCACGAGGTCGCGGCACGCTGGCAAAAAGAGTTGCTCGTGACTCGGACCGCCATCGCCACCCATCGCGAAACTGCCTGCGTCCGCGAAAGTTTCATCAATGCGCTTGCGGGTCGTGGCGTGGTAGGTCGTGATGGCCATGTCACGCGCTTGGCCATCGACCGGCGCAGGCACCACGGCGCCCGGCTTGGCGAACCAAACCGCGGCAAACCCGCGAGGCATGGCCATCACCTCACTCACACGCCAGCCCGGCCGCGAATCGACGACCTGCCGCGCGACAGAGCCGCTGACAGGCTCGAACGGCCGCCAGCTCAAGGTGTCGCCTTGACGGTTGACGAAACCGCCAGCCTCGGGCACCGGCACGCTGCACACCTTGTTGCTGCGTGGAGTGGGCAGCTTGCGCAACGGCCGTCCCGATGACGGGTCGAGCATCGCGATGTCGGTGAGGCGGTCGATCCACAGTTGGCCTTGTGTGACGAAGCTGGCGCCATTCGCGCTTTCCTCGCTGCAGGTCTGACCCTGGGTGTCCGGGCCGGGCGGCATGCGTTGCCGCAGCTCGGCCACGGCTTGCAGCGGCACGGTCCACAGGGGCTTCAACACGCGGGCGTTGGGCCGCACCGATCGGGCGGAAGCGGTTTCGTCTTCGACCCGGCAAGCGGCGGGGCTCCAGCCCGAGTTGGGCACGGGGGGCGTGGCCAAGCGCTTCACGCCGATGGGGAAGCTGAGCACCTGGCCGCTGGCTGTGGCACTCGGTTTTGACGGCAACACTTCGCCCGCACCACGGTCCTCAGGCGCCGCCGTCGTGACGACAACAGCGCGCAGATTCATTCGGCGTCTTTCCCTGGATGGAAATGCCAGTGCAGGGAGCGACCCTCGGGGAGGCCCTGCACTTGAAACGCGCCGCCCACCGCCCGAGAATCCCGGCCGCCCCCTTCAACGCTTGCAGGTCTTGAATGAAAAAACCGCTGTTTGAACTGTTGCTCGTATCACTGATGACCGGGGCCACCGGCCCGGCCGCCTTCGCCGCACCCGTCGCCTACGACATCGACCCCCACCACACCTTCCCCAGCTTCGAGGCCGACCACATGGGCGTGTCGGTGTGGCGCGGCAAGCTCAACACGAGCAGCGGCAAGGTGGTGCTCGACAAGACCGCCGGCACCGGCACGGTCAACATCAACCTCGACCCCGCCAGCATCGACTTCGGCCATGACCAGTTGAACCGCTGGGCCCTGGGCGCCGACTTGCTTGACGTGGCCAAGTACCCCACCGCCAGCTACAAGGGCACGCTCGAAGGCTTCAACCAGGGTGTGCCCACCCGCGTGGTGGGCGAGTTGACGCTGCACGGCGTCACCCGGCCCGTGGCCTTGGCGATCCAGTCGTTCAAGTGCATTCCCCACCCCATGCTCAAGCGCGAGTTGTGCGGCGCCGACGTGCTGGCGAGCTTCAACCGCGACGAGTTCGGCATTGATGCCGGCAAGGCCTATGGCTTCAAGATGGACGTGACGCTGCGCATCCAAGTGGAAGCCGTGCAGGCCGAATAGGCGGTCTGCGCAACGCGGGGGCGCCATGCTCAAGTTGGCCTTCCGCACGCCCGGTTTTCGGGCACGAACCAGGAACGCCCATGCCTTACATGCTGTTGATCGTCGAGCCGCTGGCGCAGCGCCCCAGCCGCACCGAAACCGAAGGCCGCGCCCTCTATGACCGCATGCTGTCTTTCGGCGCGAACCTGAAGGAACGCGGTTTGCTACTCGCCAGCGAATCGCTGAAGTCGTTGGACGACGCGGCCCGGGTGCAAGTGCGTGATGGGCGGGCGCGGGTGGTCGATGGACCGTTCGCCGAAGCCAAAGAAATGGTGGGCGGTTTCTTCCTCGTCGATTGCCAGACGCGCGACGAAGCGGTGGCCCTTGCCAAGCAATGCCCGGCCGCCGAGTGGTGCACGGTCGAGGTGCGGTCGCTGGCCCCTTGCTACGCGTAGGCGGGTGTTCAAGCCAGCCCACGGGGCATCTGAAACAGGAGGACATTCCCATGAAGAAGCTTCTGCGCCCCGTGGCCGTCGCCGGCCTTCTGTTGTGGACATTCGCAGCCCATGCCGCTTTCGAGACACGCGACTCGCGCTTTGGCGCCGACACGCTGATCTTTGACACCCACACCGGCCTGGAATGGTTACGCCTCGACCAGACACGCGGCATTTCTTACAACGACATGTACGGCCTACTCGACACCACCTTTGCGGGGTTCGAGATCGCGGGTGAAGAGGTCGATCAACTGGTGCGCAGCGTGGGCCTTGAATGGTGGGGCGCCACCCTCCACAACCCACCGGCGCAAGCGGTGCTCGATGCATCGCGTGAATTCCTGACGGCCTTCGGCGCGCTCGGCGATGGCGTCAACAGCCTGGCCCTGCATGGCTTCGTGGACTGGGGCGGCCCCGCCGTGCAAGACCCGGTCACGGGTGAATGGAGCGGCAGCCTGATGCTGCAACCCATGAGCGTTCACTGGAGCCCCGCCACAACGAGCTACACCGACGACGTGGCGTTTTTCTACAAGCCCGATGCCTACCCCTCTGTTGGCACCTTCCTGGTCAGCACGGCCCCGGTGCCTGAGCCCGGCACGCTGCTGCTGCTGGCTGGGGGCCTGGGCGCGCTGGTGGTGGCATGCCGCCGCCGTGACACGCCCCTTCACTGGCCCCACCGCCCCGTTCCACCCATGCCGGCCACTCCACGCATTGACACGCCAACCCACCGAGGTTCCCCGCAGGTGAAACACCGCCCTCGCCCCTGGCAATGAAGATCGCTGTCGAAGGCGCGGCCCTGAATGGCGCTTCGGCCACGCTGGATCTGCTGATGCAGGCCCGCAGCGGCCAGCCCGACTTCATGGGTGGTCTGCACGTGTGGCCGCCACAGTTGCGCACGCTTTGCACGGTGATCTTCGGCGCCAAGCAGCCGATGTTCATCGCCTGGGGCGCAGGGCGCCACCTGCTCTACAACGACGGCTACGCGCAGATACTGGGCGAACGCCACCCACGCGCGTTCGGTCGCCCGATGGAGGAGGTGTGGTCCGACGTCTGGGACGTGATGGGGCCGCTGGTCGACAGCACCTTTGCCGGCCAGCCCTGGCATGAGGACAACCTGCCGCTGCTGATCACCCGCAACGGGCGCCGCGTGCAAACCCACTTCGCGTTTTCGTACACCCCGGTCCGCGCCGACGATGGCCCGGTGCTGGGTGTGTTTTGCGTGTGCACCGAGACCACGCAGGCGGTGGCGTCCGAGCGGGCGCGCAACACCGAAGAAAAGCGCCGCCTGCAGTTGTTCCAGAACGCGCCCGGCTTCATGACGATCCTGCGCGGCCCGGCCCATGTGTTCGAGTTCGCCAACGACGCCTTCAGCCGGCTGGTCGGCGGGCGCGAACTGATCGGCCGCACGGTGCGCGAGGCCCTGCCCGAGGTCGAGAACCAGGGGTTCTATGAGCTGCTCGACAAGGTCTACACCAGCGGCCAGCCGTTCGTGGCGAGTGGACGGCCGATCCGGCTGTGGCCGCACCCCGGGGCAACGGCGCAAGAACGCCTTGTCGACTTCGTGTACGCCCCCATCACCGAACCCGACGGCAGCGTCACCGGCATCTTCGTCGAGGGCAACGACGTCACCGAGCGCCTGCAGGCGCAGGCCGAACTGAGGGCCAGCCACGCCCGCTACAAAGAAGTGCTCGACTCGATGGGTGACGGCTTCGTGGTGATGGACGAATCGTTCCGGCTGGTCGAGATCAACGCCGAAGGCCTGCGGATCGACGGCCGGCCGGCGCGGGACATGCTGGGCCACAGCCATTGGGACCTGTGGCCGGCGTCCATCGGCACGCCGGTGGAAGCGGCCTACCGCAAGGTGATGAGCGAGCGCGTGGCGGTCGAACTGCGCCACCACCACGTGTCGGACCGGCAAGACATGTGGCTGCACATCCGCGCCTATCCGGTGTCGGGCGGCATCGCGTCGATGTACCGCGACATCACCCAGGCGGTGTTGACCGAAACGGCGATGCGCCAGAGCGACGAGCGCTTTCGCGCGGCCGTGGCCGCCATCGGCGTGCTGTGGACCAACGACGCCAGCGGCCAGATGATCGGCGATCAACCCGGCTGGGCCCAGATCACCGGCCAGACGCGCGAGCAATACCAAGGCCACGGCTGGGCCAATGCGCTGCACCCCGACGACGCCCAGCCCACGCTGGCCGCCTGGCAGCAGGCGGTGGCCGAGCGGCGCGTGTTCGTGTTCGAGCACCGGCTGCGGCTGCGCGACGGCCAATGGCGCCGCTTCGCGGTGCGGGCGGTGCCGATCTTGCTGCCCGATGGCCGCGTGCGCGAATGGGTCGGTGTGCACATCGACATCACCGAAGCAGCAGCCGCCGCCGAAGCCAACGCCAAATTCAGAACCTTCTTCGAGCAAGGTTCCTACTTCGCCAGCTTGTTGGCACTCGATGGCACGGTGATCGAAGCCAACCGCATCTGCGTGGAAGGCTGCGGCTTCGAGCGCCCAGACGTGATCGGCCACAAGTTCTGGGACTGCGGCTGGTGGGCTGGCCACCCCGAGCTGATGGCGCGGGTGCGCGAGGCCACGCATGAGGCCGCCACCGGCCGCTCGGTGCGCTGCGAAACGAGTTACCACCTGGCCGACGGCAACCGGCGCTTTGTCGACCTGAGCGTCACCCCCGTGAAAGACGAAGCCGGCCGCGTGCTGTTCATCGCGCCCACCGGCGTGGACATCTCCGACGCCAAACAGGCCGCTGAAGGCCTGCGCCGGCTGGCCGCCGAACTGGCTGAAGCCGACCAGCGCAAGACCGAGTTCCTGGCCACGCTGGCCCACGAGCTGCGCAACCCGCTGGCACCTTTGCGCAACGGCCTGCAGGTGATGCGCATGGCGCGCGACAACGCGCTGGTGGTGACCAAGGCGCACGACATGATGGAGCGTCAACTGGCGCAGATGGTGCGGTTGATCGACGACCTGCTCGACGTGGCCCGCATCGCGCGCGGCAAGCTTGAACTGAAGCGCGAACGCGTCGCCCTGCACAGCGTGGTGGCCAGCGCCGTTGAAACCAGCATGCCCTTGGTTGAAGCCGGCCGGCACGAGCTGCTGGTTCAACTGCCCGACGAACCCCTGATGCTCGACGCCGACCCGACCCGGTTGGCCCAGGTGCTGAGCAACCTGCTGAACAACGCCGCGAAGTACACGCCGCCGGGTGGGCGCATCGTGCTCAACGCCCAACGTGTGGACACGCAGGCCGTGGTCTCGGTGGCCGACAACGGCATCGGCATTCCCGCCGATTCGTTGACCCGCGTGTTCGAGATGTTCACCCGCGTCGGTCGGGAAGATTCGCTCGGCCAGAGCGGGCTGGGCATCGGCCTGTCTTTGGTGCGCCAGTTGGTCGAACTGCATGGCGGCTCGGCCACCGCCGCCAGCCCTGGCCCAGGCCAGGGCAGCACGCTCACCCTGCGCCTGCCCCTGCTGGCGCGGGTGGCCGCTGAACCCACCGCGCCACACACCCCCGCAGAGCCGTCAGCCAACGCCAACCCGGCGCTGCGTGTGCTGGTGGTGGACGACAACCTCGACGCAGCCGAAAGCCTGGCGGAACTGCTGCAGCTTCACGGCCACACCACCACCATCGGCCGCGACGGCCACCAGGCGTTGGCCTTGGCCGAAGGCTTTGCGCCCGACGTGGTGTTTCTCGACATCGGCATGCCCGGCTTTGACGGCTACCAGGTGGCGCACGCCCTGCGCGCATCGCCCGGCGCTGACCACGTGACGCTGGTCGCGCTGACCGGCTGGGGCGGCCTCGAAGACCGCCAGCGCGCGCGCCTCGCAGGCTTCGACGAACACCTGACCAAACCCGCCGACCCGGCTGCCATCGAACAACTGCTGGCGCGGGTGAGCCACGCGCCGCGCGGCGCCCGCTGACCGGCCGTTTCAGCCCGCCGAGGCGGTGGACGACGGGCCGCCCAACGGCACCTGCGGCGCCGTTGGCCGCGCCAGGCGTTCGGGCAGAAACCACGCCGCCACACCGGCCAGCGCACACACCACCATGCCAATCGCATACACCGGCTGAATGCCGCTGGCGAACGCCGCCGCGAAGGCACTGCCTGCTGCTCCCGTTGCCGCTGCTGCCGCCACCCCAGCGGCCGCCCCAGCACCGGGCTGCGTGAAGTCCACCGTCATGCCGTGCGTCAGCAACGAGCCCAACGCCGCCACCCCCAGCGCACCGCCCAGCGTGCGCAACATGATGGGCGTGGAGGTGCCCACACCAATCATCTGTGGCGGCACGCTGAACTGCGACACCACCGTGATCAGCGGAAACAACGCCCCAATGCCCAGCCCCAACGGGAACAGGCAGACCGACATCCAGGTCACGTGGGTCGGCGCGAAGCGGAACAACAGCGCCAGCAACCCGAACGACAGCGCCGACAAACCACAAGCCAGCACCGCCACATTGCGCACCCGGCCCGCTTCGCGCAAGCGCTTGCCGCTGACGATGGCCGCGAGCGTGATGCCCATCGACACCGGCAGCAGTTGCCAGGCCGACCCCGAGGGCGAAAAGCCCAGGCCGGTTTGCAGGTAAAGCGGCAAGAACACCACGGCTGAAAACAGCACCACGCCGGTGGCGGCGCTCACGAAGCTGGCGGCCGAGAACGCACGCTGACGAAACATCGACAACGGCAGCAGCGGGTGCTTCACGCGCCGCTCGACAACCACGAAGGCCACCGCCAGCACGCCGGCCAGTGCCAGCAGGCGCCACATCGTCGGGGTGTCGATGCCACCGCCCAGCCCCTCTTCGGAACTGCGGCGCGTGGCGAGCAACAGGCTCACCAGCACACCGGTCAACAGCGTGGCGCCGAGGTAGTCCACCGGGTGCGGGTGGCGTGCGGCAGGCGGGCGAAAGCACACACCCAGCGCAGCCAGCGCCAGCAGCGCGGGCGGCACATTCATGAAGAACGTCCAGTGCCAGGAGAGGTGTTCAACCACGTAGCCGCCCACCAAGGGGCCGAACATGGTGGACAGCCCATACGACGCGCCCAGCATCGCTTGGTACTTGCCCCGGCTCTCCAGCGGGTAGAGGTCAACCACGCCCAGCATGGTGAGCGTCATCAGCCCACCACCGCCAGCGCCCTGAATGGCGCGCGCGATGATGAGTTGGTCCATCGTGCCGGCAAAGCCGCAGGCCAGCGAGCCCAGCAGGAAGAGGCCGATCGCCGTCAGCAACAGCGGCTTGCTGCCGTGGATGTCGGCCAGCTTGCCGTACAGCGGCACGACCACGGTGGACGCGATCAGGTAGGCCGAGAACACCCACGACAGCTGGGAATGGCCTTGCAGCTCGCTCGTGATGCTGGGCAGCGCGGTGGCCAGGATGGTCTGGTCAAGTGCGGCCAGCACCAGCATCACAACGAACATCGCATAGGTGAGAGAAGTGCGCCTGGGCGTCATGGGAGCTTTCGGAAACCGTGAAGGACGCGAGTGTCGTCAAGCCCATATTGTTTGTACAGTGCAACCTATAGAACCCACAGTTGCACCAAATGAAAAGCTTCGACCTCAACCTGCTGACCGCGCTGGACGCGCTGCTGGCCACCGGCAGCGTGACCCTGGCCGCACAGCGCATGCACCTCAGCACACCGGCGATGAGCCACACGCTGGCACGCATCCGCGAGCTGGTGGGCGACCCGGTGCTGGTGCGCGCCGGCCGCAAGCTGGTGCCCACGCCGCGTGCGTTGGAGCTGGTGGAGCCGGTGCGAAAGCTGCTTGCCGACGCGCACGCCTTGCTTGAGCCGAGCACGGCGCAAGACCTGTCGCGTGTGAACCGGCAGTTCGTGATCCGCGCGCCAGACGGCATGTCGGTGGTGTACGGCGCGGCCTTGTCGGTGACGATGCAAGAGGTCATGCCGCTGGCGAGCCTGAAGTTCTTGCCCGAAAGCCACAGCGACGCCGCCGCGCTGCGCGAAGGCCGCATCGACATGGACATCGGCGCCTTCAGCGGCAAAGACCCCGAGACCGAATGGTTTGACCTGATGGACCAGCCGCTGATTGGCGCGGCGAAAGCGGGCCACCCGCTGCTGGAGGGCAAGCTCACCGCCAAGCGCTTCGCCGCCGAACGGCATGTGGCGCTCATGCTGCGCCAACGCGAGGTCTCTCCGGTGGACGAGGCGCTGGCCAAGGCAGGCCTGTCGCGGTTCATCGCGCTGACCGTGCCCAACGCCTATGGCGCGCTGGTGACGGTGTCGCGCGCACCGCTCGTCACCTGCGTGCCCGCACGCATCGCCGAAGCCATGCGGCCAAGCCTTGGCCTGGCGTTGTTCGCCTTGCCGTTCAAGGTGGCGCGCGAGCCCGTGGTGCTGGCCTGGCACCCGCGCCACAGCGCCGACCCGGCCCATGCCTGGTTGCGTGAATGCTTCCAGCGCGTGCTCGACAACCCGCGCTGGCAGTTGCCGCAAATAGGCCCTGCGGCCACGCAGCCGTGACAATCGCCCCCTGGCTGAACCGCTCCACACGATGACCCCCGTTCCCCACCGCGCCCACCGCGTCCTCTCGGTCATTCCGCCGATGACGCAGCTCAACACGCCGTACCCGTCGACCGCGTACCTCACGGGCTTCCTGCGTTCACGCGGGCTCGATGCCGTGCAGGAAGACCTGGCGCTGGGCCTGGTGCTCGAACTGTTTTCAGCGGCCGGCCTGCAAGCCGTGCGCGAATGCATCCACGCGATGCCGGTGGCTCGGCGAAGCCCGCTGGTGCAGGCATTCGACGCCGAGTTCGAGCGTTACCAAGCCACCGTCGGCCCCACGCTGGCCTTCTTGCAAGGGCGCGACCCGACGCTCGGGCACCGCATCAACACGCGGGGCTTCTTGCCCGAAGGGCCGCGCTTCAACACGCTCGATGCGTATGTGGACCCCAACGAACCCGAAGGCGGTGACCCGCTGGCCTGGGCCTTTGGTTCACTGGGCCTGCAAGACCGCGCCCGCCACCTGGCCACGCTGTACCTGAACGACCTGGCCGACGTGCTGCGCGAAGCGGTGGACCCTCGCTTCGAGTTCGTGCGCTATGCCGAGTCATTGGCGATGAGCCAGCCCAGCTTCGAGCCCTTGGCCCAAGCCCTGGCCGCGCCGATGAACCTGGTTGACCACACGCTGGAGCGGCTCACGCTGCAGGCCATCGAACGCCACCAGCCCGACGTGGTGCTGGTCTCGGTGCCCTTCCCCGGCGCCGTGTATGCGGCCTTTCGCATCGCGCAGGCCATCAAGGCGCGGCACCCGCACATCCACACGGTGCTGGGCGGTGGCTTCGTCAACACCGAACTGCGCGAGCTGGGTGAGCCGCGCGTGTTCGACCACTTCGACGCGGTGACGCTCGACGCTGGCGAGCGCCCCTTGCTGGCGCTGCTGGAACACTTTCGCGGCAAGCGTTCGCAGGCGCGGCTGGCGCGCACCTTCGTGCGGGTGGACGGCGTGGTGCGCTACATCGACATCGGCGAAGCCGACGTGCCGTTCAGCGACGTAGGCACGCCCACCTGGGACGGCCTTCCGCTCGACCGCTACCTGTCGCTGCTGGACATGCTGAACCCGATGCATCGGCTGTGGTCCGACGGGCGCTGGAACAAGCTGACCGTGGCGCATGGCTGCTACTGGAAGAAGTGCAGCTTCTGCGACGTGAGCCTCGACTACATCTCGCGCTACGACGCGGCCAGCGCCGAAACACTGGTCGATCGCATCCAGGCCATCGTGCAAGAAACCCGGCAGACCGGCTTTCACTTCGTCGATGAAGCGGCGCCACCGAAGTCACTGAAAGCCCTGGCGGCCGAACTGCAACGACGGCAGGTGGCGATCTCTTGGTGGGGCAACATCCGCTTCGAAAAGTCGTTCACCCCCGAGCTCTGCCAGCAGCTGGCCGACAGCGGTTGCATCGCCATTTCGGGCGGCCTGGAAGTGGCCTCCGACCGCTTGCTGAAGCTGATGAAAAAAGGCGTTTCGGTTGAGCAGGTGGCGCGCGTGACGCGGGCGTTTTCAGACGCCGGCATCTTGGTGCATGCGTACCTGATGTACGGCTTTCCCACGCAGACGGTGCAAGACACGGTGGACGCGCTCGAATACGTGCGCCAACTGTTCGAGGCCGGCTGCATTCAGTCGGGCTTCTTCCACCGCTTTGCCTGCACCGTGCATTCGCCCGTGGGCCAGCACCCGGCCGAGTACGGCGTCACGCTGGCCCCGCTGCCGCCGGGCGCCTTCGCCAAGAACGACGTCGGCTTCATCGACCCCACTGGCGTGGACCACGACGCCCTGGGCGTGGCGCTTAAAAAAGCGCTCTACAACTACATGCACGGCATCGGCGTTGAAGAAGACGTGCGCTCGTGGTTCAACGTGCGCGTGCCACGCACCACGGTGCCGAAGAACCGGATTGCCCGGGCACTGGCGACGCCGGCCTGACGCTTGCCCGCCGCAACAGGTCGATCTGATCAGCAGGAAAGTTCAGCAACCTCCGTTCGCACTGAGCCTGTATTCCGACCGTCCTGAGCCTGTCGAAGGAAGGAAGCCTGCGCTGCACTTCGACAGGCTCAGTGCGAACGGAGGTTGCTCAAAGAGCGTTCTTCCTGCGTTTTCGTCAGACACGGCGATACATGGCGGTGCGTCCACACCCACCTGTCACCCTTGGAGGCCTGAGAACGGCCTTGTCTGCACCTTGACCAGAGGCCGGGCAAACCGGAGAAAAAGAATGAGCAGCCCACAGCGCCTCCAGACGTTTGCAACCTTCTATCCGTTCTATCTCAGCGAGCATTCAAACCAGGTGTCGCGGCGGCTGCACTTCGTGGGCACCAGCATCGCGCTGGTCTTGTTCATCACCGCACTGGCCACTCAAGGGTGGTGGCTGGTGGTGGCCGCGCTGGTTCAGGGCTACGCCTTTGCCTGGGTCGGCCACTTCTTCTTCGAGCACAACAAGCCCGCCACCTTCCAGTACCCCCTGTTCAGCTTCATGGGTGACTGGAGAATGTGGTGGGACATCGCCCGGGGAAAGCTGCCCCTCTAGGAGCCTGTCGGGCTTGGGGCGTCGAAGCGAAATTTGGGCTCAGCGAGGACAGTTTTTGCCGGGTTCGCAGGCCCATAGCCGTAGCTATG
>JAYSYW010000299.1:0-3706 GCA_043727255.1 Rhizobacter sp.
TTCACCAGCGAACCCTTCTGCTGCACGTGCGCACCCAGCACCTCGCGCAGCGCCTTGTGCATCAGGTGGGTGGCGCTGTGGTTGCGCACGGTCTTGGCACGGCGTTCGGCATCGACCTTGGCGTTGAGCATGTCGCCCACCGAGACCGTGCCTTCGACGATGCGGCCCTGGTGGCCGAACACAGCCGCCTGGACCTTGATGGTGTCTTCGACCAGCACCCGCGAGGTGGCGCTGCGCAGCTCGCCGGTGTCACCGGCCTGGCCGCCGCTTTCGGCATAGAACGGCGTGTGGTCGAGCACGACCACCGCGTCGTCGCCTGCGTTCGCCGTCTGCACCGGGCTGCCATCCACATAGACGGCGGTGACGGTCGAGGCGTCGCGCGTCAGGAATTCGTAGCCGTGGAAGGTGGTGTTGGCGCCGGCGTATTCGAGCCCGGCGGCCATCTTGAATTTGCCGGCCGCTTGGGCGCGCTGGCGCTGTTCGGCCAGCAGTTCGTTGAAGCGCGCTTCATCGACGGTGACGCCACGTTCGCGGCACACGTCGGCGGTCAGGTCCACCGGGAAGCCGAAGGTGTCGTGCAGCTTGAAGGCGGTGTCGCCGTCGAGCTGTTGCGTGCCGGCGGCAAGTGCGCGGTCCAGGATTTCCATGCCATTGGCGATGGTGCGGAAGAAGCCTTCTTCTTCCTGCTTCAGCACCTCGATCACGCGTTTTTCAGCCTGACGAAGTTCAGGATAGGCCTCGCCCATTTCCGTCACCAGCGCCGGCACGATCGCATGGAAGAAGGGCTTGCGTGCGCCCAGCTTGTAGCCGTGGCGGATGGCGCGGCGTGCGATGCGGCGCAGCACGTAGCCTCGGCCGGCGTTGCTGGGGATCACGCCATCAACCACCGTGAAGCTGCAGGCGCGGATGTGGTCGGCGATGACCTTCAGTGAGGGTGATGTGGCATCGCAGTCGTTGCCACCGGCTTCGTCAACCGCCCTCTTGGCCGCCGCCAGCAGGGCCACGAAGGTGTCGATCTCGTAGTTGCTGTGCACGTGCTGCAGCACGGCGGTGATGCGTTCCAGGCCCATGCCGGTGTCCACACTCGGCTTGGGCAGCTTGTGCATCACGCCCGCTTCGTCGCGGTTGAACTGCATGAACACGTTGTTCCAGATCTCGATGTAGCGGTCGCCGTCTTCATTCGGTGACCCGGGCGGGCCGCCGGCCACTTCAGGGCCGTGGTCGAAGAAGATCTCGGTGCAAGGGCCGCAGGGGCCGGTGTCGCCCATCATCCAGAAGTTGTCGGACGCGTAGCGGGCGCCCTTGTTGTCGCCGATGCGCACGATGCGTTCGGCCGGCACACCAACTTCCTTGTTCCAGATGTCATAGGCCTCGTCGTCGTCGGCGTACACCGTGACCCAGAGCTTGTCTTTGGGCAGCTTGTAGACCTCGGTGAGCAGTTCCCAAGCGAAGGCGATGGCGTCTTGCTTGAAATAGTCGCCGAAGCTGAAGTTGCCCAGCATCTCGAAGAAGGTGTGGTGGCGCGCGGTGTAGCCCACGTTCTCGAGGTCGTTGTGCTTGCCGCCCGCGCGAATGCACTTTTGCGAGCTGGTGGCGCGGTTGTACGGGCGCTTGTCGAAGCCAAGGAACACGTCCTTGAACTGGTTCATGCCGGCGTTGGTGAACAGCAGCGTCGGGTCGTCGCCCGGAACGACGGGGCTGGACGGCACGATGGTGTGGCCCTTCGACTCGAAGAACTTGAGGAACAGGGCGCGAATTTCGGAGGCTTTCATCCGATGGCTTTCAGTGTCGGTCTTGGGGTTGGCCGGGATGGCCTGGGCCTGCGGCGGGCCGCATGCCCGCAAACGCAGGAGCGGGATTTTCCCACGTCGGCACGCGCTGAAAACCCCAGCCTATGATCCCCGCTCCCCTCGACGGAGACCGCCATGGACACCCTCACCTCGCCGTTGGCCGCACTGGCCGACCCGACGCTGCTGAAGACCGACGCTTTGATCGACGGCCAATGGCTGGCCGGCCCTTCGCGCTTTGATGTGAACGACCCGGCCACCGGGCAAAAGCTGGCCGAGGTGGCGAACCTGGGGCCCGCTGAAACGCTGTCGGCCATCGCCGCCGCCCAGAAGGCATGGCCCGCATGGCGCGGCATGACGGCCAAAGAGCGCGCGGCCATCTTGATGAAGTGGTTCCACCTGCTGCACCGGCATGCCGACGACCTGGCTCGCATCATGACGGCCGAGCAGGGCAAGCCCCTGGCCGAAGCCAAGGGCGAAGTGATCTACGGCGCGAGCTTTCTGGAGTGGTTTGCGGAAGAGGCCAAGCGCGTGTACGGCGAGACGGTGCCCACCACCGACAAGGGCAAGCGCTACCTCGTCATCAAGCAGGCCGTGGGCGTGTGTGCGGCCATCACGCCCTGGAACTTCCCGATCGCGATGATCACCCGCAAGGTGGCGCCGGCATTGGCTGCGGGCTGCCCGGTGATCATCAAGCCGGCCGAGCAAACCCCGCTCTCCGCCCTGGCCGTGGCCGAGTTGGCCCTGCGCGCAGGCATGCCGGCGGGGGTGCTGAACATCATCACCGCCGACGGCGCGAACTCGATCGAAGTCGGCAAGGCGCTGTGCGCCAGCGACGGGGTGCGGCACCTGTCATTCACCGGCTCCACCGAGGTCGGCCGCATCCTCGCGGCCCAGTGCGCGCCGACGGTCAAGAAGCTGTCGCTTGAACTCGGCGGCAACGCGCCCTTCATCGTCTTCGACGACGCCGACATCGACAGCGCCGTGGAAGGCGCGCTGGCCAGCAAGTACCGCAACGCCGGCCAGACCTGCGTGTGCGCGAACCGGCTGTATGTGCAGGAAGGCGTGTACGACCAGTTCATCGACAAGCTCACCGCCAAGGTGCAAACCATCAAGGTCGGCAACGGCTTCGAGCCGGGTGTGACCCAAGGCCCGCTGATCGACGACCACGCCATCGCCAAGGTCGAACGCCACATCGCCGACGCCACCGCCAAGGGCGCCAAAGTGTTGACCGGCGGCAAGAAGATCGACGGGCGATTCTTCGAGCCCACGGTGCTGGCCAACGCGACGAGCGACATGCTCTGCGCCCGCGAAGAAACCTTCGGGCCGGTGGCGCCGGTGTTCCGGTTCAAGACCGAGGAAGAAGCCATCCACCTGGCCAACGACACCGAGTTCGGCCTGGCCAGCTACTTCTACAGCCGCGACGTGGGTCGCATCTTCCGCGTGGGCGAAGCGCTTGAATACGGCATGGTGGGCGTGAACACCGGCCTCATCTCAACGGCCGAGGTGCCGTTCGGCGGCGTCAAGCAATCCGGCCTGGGGCGCGAGGGTTCGCACCATGGCATCGACGACTACGTCGAGATCAAGTACCTGTGCCTGGGCGACATCGACAAGTGAGTTGCAGTGCGGTGCGGTGCGGTGCGGTGCAGTGCAGTGCAGTGCAGTGCAGTGCAGTGCAGTGCAGTGCAGTGCAGTGATGGTCTTGGATTCAGAGTGTCAGAACTCCGTTCACCCTGAGCCTGTCGAAGGGCCGGCTCACCCAGCGGTGGTCTCACCACACCGTTCGCGCCGAGCCTGACGCGCCATTGCCTGCTGACAGACCCACCCATTCCCGTTCGCCCTGAGCCTGTCGAAGGGCCTCGCAACACCCCACCGTTCGCGCTGAGCTTGTCGAAGCGCAGGCCGGCCCGCCGAAGCGG
>JAYSYW010000300.1:0-3699 GCA_043727255.1 Rhizobacter sp.
CCCAAAGACCGAGCACCGCAGAGCAGTCCGGCTTCAGCCGGACCGCCTCCGTCGGGTCGCCTTTGGCTTCGCCGAAACCTTCGGTTTTCTTTTGCCTACGTTTCTTTGGCGAAGCAAAGAAACGTAGGTCGGCTGTCGGGACGACATCCCGACGCGGACTCCCCCAGCGGGGAACCCCAGCAAAACCGAGCAGGGACTTCGACAAGGCAAAGCCTTGCCTTCAGTCCTGAGCCTGTATTTCCGATCGTCCTGAGCCTGTCGAAGGAAGGGTCAGTCCGAACGGAACACGGAGGTACGCAAGGGGCTCCCTTCGACAGGCTCAGGACGATCGGCATACAGGTCAGCCCGAACGGGTGTGGGGACGTGCCGCATATGCCGAGGGACCAAGCAACAGATCAAACAGACCCATCGCTCAATTCAAACCTCCCCACCCCCTCCACCCGCCCATTCACCATCACCTCCACCCGGTGCACCCCCGCGAAATACCGCCGCGTCGTGATCGGCCTCAGCGAATGCCGCTTCAGCAATTCGCGCGTCTCCCCAACCGCCAGCTCAAACCCCCACCCCTTGAACACCTTCGGCGAAGTGCCCCCGTTCGCCTTGACGTGATGTACCGCGTAGTCAATCACCAACCGTTGCGGTGCCTTCGATGCAGACCGGACCCTCACGCGCAGGGCCACCGTGTCGCCCACCACGGCGTGCCCAGGCAAGACCTCCACATCCACCTGGCCGACAAAGGCATCACCCACCCCAAACGCCCCCATCACACCCCCATGCCCCTGCTTGATCAGCGTGCGGCTCGCATGCCGCAACAAGGCCAGCTGCTCCGCCGACGCGCCTGGCAAATGCCGCCGCACCCAGGCCTCCACGAGCTGCGGGTGGTCCTTGGCGATGTCGTTCAGGTGGTTGGCCACGCTGCGCCGCACGTAGGCGCTGTCGTCGTTCATCAGCACTTCGAGCAAGGGCAGGGTGGGCGAGGGGTCGTCCACCAAGGGCTTGAGCACCAGGCCCCAGGGCAGGCGTGGGCGGCTGCCTTCGCTGACCCAGCGCCGCACTTGCGGGCTCGGGTCGTTCACCCATCCTTGCAAAGCGGCAAAGCTGGTCTTCGGGTCGCGCAAGAGGAAAGGGCGCACCGCCCATTCGGCGGTGAAGCGCTGCGTCATCGCATGCAGCGCAGCCAGGGCGCGCGGGGTGTCGGCGTGGCCGTGGCGGGCGACGTATTCGGTGAGGGGCCAGACCGCCCAGCCGGCCAGGCCGTCAGGGCGTGCGCCCATCGGGCCTTCCAGCGTGTCGTCGGCTGCGGCCAGGGCTTGCTGCATCACGTCGGCCGCCGCAGAGAAGTCGGCCGGCAAGGTGGGCTCGAGCGCGTTGCACAGGTGATGCGCGCGGGCTTTCATCTCCAGTGCGCCCAGGCCCTGCAGCGCCAATGCCTCGAAGCGCGGCCGGTCGAAGCCGGCCCAGGCGCGCTCGAGATGCCGGCCGATGTCGGCCACAACCGCCGCGTTCAGCAGGTTCTTGAACGGCTCTGCCACGTTGCAGCAGTGCTCAGGCGGCGGCCAGCAACTGGCGCAGCACGAAGGGCAAGATGCCGCCGTGCTTGTAGTAATCGACCTCGATCGGCGTGTCGATGCGCAGCGTCAGCGTCACGTCTTGGCAGCTGCCGTCGGCGCGGGTGATGACGAGCGTGGCGTCTTGCTGGGGCTTGAGCTCGGTGCCCAGGCGCACGTCGAAGGTCTCGTCGCCTTGGATGCCCAGGGTCTGCCACGAATCGTCGCCCTTGAACTGCAGCGGCAGCACGCCCATGCCCACCAGGTTGGAACGGTGGATGCGCTCGTAGCTGCGCGCCACCACCGCCTTGATGCCCAGCAGCTGCGTGCCCTTGGCTGCCCAGTCGCGCGACGAGCCGGTGCCGTATTCCTCGCCAGCGAAGACCATCGTCGGCACGTTCGCCGCCATGTACTTCATGGCCGCGTCGTAGATGAACATCTTCTCGGGCGGGTTGCCGTCGGTGTGGCGGTACAGGGTGAGCCCGCCTTCTTCGCGGCTGCCATCTTCGAGCGGCGGAATCATCAGGTTCTTGACCCGCACGTTGGCGAAGGTGCCGCGCACCATCACGTCGTGGTGGCCACGGCGTGAGCCGTAGCTGTTGAAGTCGGCCTTCTGCACGCCGTTGGCCTTGAGCCAGATGCCCGCTGGCGACTGCTCTTTGATCGAACCGGCCGGTGAGATGTGGTCGGTGGTGATCGAGTCGCCGAACAGCGCCATCGCGCGTGCGCTCTTCACGCCGGCATCGGCCAGCGCGGGCGCCATGTGAAAGCCGTCGAAGAAGGGCGGCCGGGCGATGTAGGTGCTGGCCGGCCAGGTGTAGACCTCGCCCTTCACGCCCTTGATCTTTTCCCACAGCTTGCCCGGTTCGGTTTTCACCTTCTCGTAGTTTTCGCGGAAGGCCTTCGGGTCCATCGCGTGTTTCATCAGCGCGTAGATCTCGTCGCTGGTGGGCCAGATGTCACCCAGGTACACGTCGCGCCCGCCCTTGCCTTTGCCCACGGGCTCTGTCATCAGGTCACGCAAGGCGGTGCCCGCGATCGCATAGGCCACCACCAGTGGTGGCGAGGCCAGGAAGTTGGCTTTCAGGTTCGGGTGAATGCGTGCCTCGAAGTTGCGGTTGCCCGACAACACGGCCGCGCACACCAGGTCGTTCTGCGTGATCACCTCGTTCAGCTCGGCCGTCAGGTCGCCCGCGTTGCCGATGCAGGTGGTGCAGCCGTAGGCGGCCACGTCGAAGCCCAGCTTTTCGAGGTAGGGCAACAGGCCCGTCTTTTCCAGGTATTCGGTGACGATGCGCGAGCCCGGGGCGAGCGATGTCTTGATGTGCGGCTTGACCTTCAAGCCCGCTTCCACCGCCTTCTTGGCCAGCAGGCCGGCCGCCAGCAGCACGCCGGGGTTGGAGGTGTTGGTGCACGAGGTGATGGCCGCGATCAGGATGTCGCCGTTGCGCACCTCCAGGCCACTGGCCGTGGTGAACACCTGGTGCAGCTTGTCGGCCGGCTGGTTGAAGCCGTTGGCGGCCGTCGGCTTGCTGAAGAGTTCGGAGAACTCGCTCTTCATCTTGCCAAGCTCGATGCGGTCTTGCGGGCGCTTCGGGCCGGCCAGTGATGGCGTCACCGTGCCCAGGTCGAGCGAGACTTCTTTCGAGTAGTGGATGTCGCCCGACTTCGGCACGCCAAACAGCCCTTGCGCGCGGAAGTAGGCCTCGAAGGCTTCGATCTCTTTGGTGGTGCGGCCGGTGCCGCGGAAGTAGGCGATGGTTTTTTCATCGACCGGAAAGAAACCCATGGTGGCGCCGTACTCGGGCGCCATGTTTGCGATGGTCGCGCGGTCGGGCAGGGCCAGCGTGCTGGTGCCTTCGCCGAAGAATTCAACGAACTTGCCGACCACCTTTTCCTTGCGCAGCAGCTCGGTGACGGTCAGCACCAGGTCGGTGGCGGTCACGCCTTCGCGCAGTTGGCCGGTCAGCTCGAAGCCCACCACGTCGGGCGTGAGGAAGTACACCGGCTGGCCCAGCATGCCGGCTTCGGCCTCAATGCCGCCGACACCCCAGCCCACCACGCCAATGCCGTTGATCATGGTCGTGTGGCTGTCGGTGCCGACCAGCGAGTCGGGGTAGTACAGCTTGTCTTTCCTGTGCACGCCACGCGC
>JAYSYW010000301.1:0-7422 GCA_043727255.1 Rhizobacter sp.
GTCCACAAGGTCTTGCTCGCACAGCTTGGGTGAGATGGGCAGGCTCACGATCTGCCGGCCGGCGCGCATGGCGTGGGGGTAGTCCTCGGGCTTCCAGCCCAATGCTTGCTGGTAGTACGGGTGCTCGGGCAGGCTGAGGTAGTGCACGCCGATGCCGATGCCTTGCGAGGTCATGCGGTCGAGGAAGGTGTCGCGTGCGACGCCGGTGCGGGCTTCGTCCACCATCACCGTGAACAGGTGGTGTGCATGCCGCGTGTTGGCGGCCACCGGGGCGGGCAGGCCGAGTGGCAGGTCGGCAAAGTGTTCGAGGTAGCGGTCCCAGATGGTGACGCGCTTGTCCCAATAGGCGGCCACACGCTTCAACTGGTGCACGCCGAGTGAGGCTTGCAGATCGGTCATGTTGTATTTGAAGCCGCACTCAACCACCTGGTAGTGCTTGAAGCCTTCATCGCCAAAGCGCTTCCAGGCGTCTTTGCTCATGCCGTGCAAGCCCAGCACCTTGAGCCTTGCGATGTCTTCTTCGCGCCGGGCCAGCGCCATGCCGCCTTCACCCGTGACGATGTTCTTGGTGGCATAGAAGCTGAAGCAGCCGAAGTCGCCAAACGTGCCGGCCGTGCGGCCGTGGTGTTCAGCCTCGATGGCATGGGCGCAGTCTTCAATGACCTTCAGGCCATGGCGCTGGGCGATGGCCATGATCTTGTCCATCTCGCAAGGCCTGCCCGCAAAGTGCACCGGCACGATGGCGCGGGTGCGCGGGGTGATGCGGCGTTCAATCTCGGCCGGGTCGATGTTGAGCGTGTGCGGGTCGATGTCGGCCAGCACGGGCTTGGCGCCCGCATGCAAGATGGCGTTCGTCGTGGCACAGAAGGTGAGCGGGGTGGTGATGACTTCCGCATCTGCACCGAGGTCCGCCGCCAGCAGGCTCAGGTGCAGCGCAGCGGTGCACGAGTTCAGCGCCACCGCCTGGTGCACACCTTTGTAGGCGGCGAAGTCGTGTTCAAACTGCGCCACGCGCGGGCCAGTGCCTATCCAGCCGCTGCGAAGGCAGGCCAGCACTTCGTCGATCTCGGCCTCTTCAATGAGCGGCGAGCCGAATACAAGGAAGTTCTGTGGGGATCGGACTGGGTTCATGCGCAGCAAAATTTTCGGCCGCACCAGTGTGCAGGGCGGCAGAAAACCTACGGTGACCCGGGGAATGGCGGGGCTCCAGCCCAGGCTAGCGGGCGCTGCGACGCATGCGATTGAGCCTGCTCAAATTCCAGAAGGTGTGCAAAGAATGCCGATGAAGATCGGTCGAACGTACAACTCGGCCACGTTGTCGGCGTTGGCTCCGGCGGCCCAGCGCTGCAGGCCAGCAATGGCGTTGACGCCCACGGTGCTGATCTGCGCCGCGATCAAGGGGTCGAGCGGGCGGATCGATCCGTCCATCATGCCGTCCACCACGTCGCTGGCCAGGTGGTGCGTCATGCGGCGCACGGCAACATCTACCTGTGCGCGGCGTGCGGCGTCGGCCAATGCACTGGTGGCTGAGAGACGCAACAACGGGCCTTCGTCTGACAACTGAAAGCGCCCCAGCGCACGTGCGCTGGCGCAGGCGCGGTCCCACCCGCTCTTGAAATGGGTGTCGGCCAGGTTTTGCGCCCGCCGCACCACCCCGAAACTGCGCTCAAAGCACGCGAAGACCAGGTCTTCCTTGTTGTCGTGGTGGTGATAGAACGAGCCCTTGGTCACGTTCAAGCGGGCCGAGATCTTGTCGATCGAAGCGCCCCGGTAGCCCTGCTCGTTGATGAGTTCCGAGGCCGCGCGCAAGAAGGCTTCAGAGGTGGCGTCGCTGTCGTCCGTCAGGCGCCAAGCGTGCTCTTGCGCCGACGAGGCCGACCACACCGAGCCCGGGCCACCGCTGCCCTTGAGCACGATGTCGCTGACGCGGCGCGCCACGCGGGGGAAGTCGCTGGTTTCGTAGCGGCCCGCCCAGGCGCGCACCCAGTGCGACAGCGACAGCAGGTAGTAGGCGCGGGCGTTCATGTCGGCCCGAGACAGGCGCTGCGTTTCAGCCCCGCGCAGCAGTTGCCGCACGCGCCGGAACATCTGCGTGTAGGCGCTGAACACCTGCTCGTCGTGCGGGCTGGGCAGGGCGCGCACGTCATTGAACTGCACCAGCTGCCCGTGTTCGCCGTGCTCGATCTGCGCCAGCAATTCAACGTGCAGCCGAAAGTATTCGTGCAGCCGCGCTTCGATGCTGGGCAGCTTGCTGGCCTGTTCGGCAATGCGGCTGAAGACCTCGATGGATCGCAGGAAGCACGCGATCGCGAGGTCTTCCTTCTTGCGGTAGTAGTAGGTGATGCTGTTGGTGACGAGGCCGACGCTGGCTGCAATGTCGGCCAGCGTGGCGCCCTTGATGCCGTGTTCGTTGAACAGCACGGCGGCCGCGCCAAGAATGGCTTCGCGCTTTTCCTGGAAGCGTTGGGTCTGCGGGGGCAGCACGGGGGAAGGGGACATCGTGGCGATTGTTGCTGCCCGGCCGAATGGAATCGGAAAGGCTTCTGTCGGGGGATTAAAGGTGGGCGGTGAGCGGCATGGCTGCCGGGGCTTTGCGGGGCACTTGAACCACCGGCATGGCCTGCGGGTGCAAGTGACAGGCCACGGCGCGTTCCGGCCCCATGGGCAGCAGGGCGGGGTCTTGTGTCTTGCAGATGGCCATGGCTTGCGGGCAGCGTGGGTGAAAGCGGCAACCCGACGGCGGCCGCAAGGCGCTGGGCACTTCGCCGGTGACCACGACACGCGGGCGCCGCGCTTCCACCTCGGGGTCGGCCACCGGCACCGCCGCCATCAGGGCTTGCGTGTAGGGGTGCAGCGGGCGCTCGTACAGGTCGTCGCGCGTGGCGATTTCAACAATGCGGCCGAGGTACATCACCGCGATGCGGTGGCTGATGTGGCGCACCACCGCGAGGTCATGCGCAACGAACAGGTACGACAGCCCCATGCGCTGTTGCAGATCGACAAGCACGTTGACCACCTGCGCCTGAATGGACACATCAAGCGCCGACACAGGCTCGTCGCAGATCAGCAGGCTGGGTTCGAGCGCCAAGGCGCGGGCGATGCCGATGCGCTGGCGCTGGCCGCCCGAAAACTCGTGCGGGTAACGCTGCGCCATGTCGGGCAGCAGGCCCACGGTCTTCAGCAGGTTGGCGATGCGCTCGTCGTGATCGGCCTTGTTCTTCGCCACCTTATAGACCTGCAGCGGCTCGCCAATCAGGTCGCGCACCTTCATGCGCGGGTCGAGCGAGCCATATGGGTCTTGGTAGACCATTTGCATGCGGCGGCGGAATTCACCTCGCCGCTGGTCTTGCTGGGTGATGTCTTTGCCCTCGAAGAAGATGCGGCCTTCGGTGAGCGCCTGCATGCGCAAGATGGCCAGCCCGGTGGTCGATTTGCCGCAACCGCTTTCGCCCACGAGGCCCAGCGTTTCGCCACGCTTGAGCGTGAACGACACGCCATCAACCGCTTTCACCGAAGCCACCTGGCGGCGCCACAGCGTGCCGGTTTTCACCGGGAAGTGAACCTTCAGGTTTTCGACGCGCAACAGCTCGTCGCTGGCGGTGGTGGGGGCGGTGGCGTTGTTTGCAACTTCAAGCGGTGACATCACGAAGCTCCCCATGAAGCTGGCCTTGCGCGTCGCGTATGCAGGCCGTCAGGTGGCCTGGCGCCGCTTGGCGCAGCACCGGCTGTGCGACCGTGCATTCGGCTGATGCCAGCTTGCAGCGCGGCGCAAAGGCACAGCCCGGTGGCAGCGCCGACAGGTCGGGGGGTTGCCCTTCGATCGGCACCAGCCGCTTCGAGGCGTCACCATCGAGCCGGGGCACCGAGGCCAGCAGCCCGAGTGTGTAGGGGTGCTGCGGGCGTTTGTAGAGGTCGCGCGCGGAAGCTTGTTCGACGATGCGCCCGCCGTACATCACCGCCACGCGGTCGGCGTAGCGCGCCACCACACCGAGGTCGTGCGTGATGAGGATCAGCGCGGCCTGTGTCTCGTGTGTCAGCTCTTTCAGCAGGTCGAGGATCTGCGCCTGCACCGTCACGTCGAGCGCGGTGGTGGGCTCGTCAGCCACGATCAGGCGGGGCTTGCAGGCCAGGGCCATGGCGATCATGGCGCGCTGGCGCTGGCCACCCGAGTATTGGTGCGGGTAGGTGTTGAGCTTGCTTGCGGCGTCGGGAATGCGCACGCGTTCCAGCAGGTCTTTGGCCGCGTTGAGCGCCTGTGCCCAAGGCGTGCGCCGGTGCACGTTGATCGGCTCGGCGATCTGCATGCCCACGGTCAGCGTCGGGTTCAGCGAGGTCATGGGCTCTTGAAAAATCATGGCGATGCGGTTGCCACGAATGCCGCGCATTTCGGCTTCACTGAGCTTCACCAGGTCTTGCCCCTCGAACAAGATTTCGCCACCGACGATCTGCCCCGGTGGTGACGGAATCAAGCGCAGCAGCGACAGCGCGGTGACGCTCTTGCCCGAGCCCGACTCGCCGACGATGGCCAGCGTTTCACCGGCGGCCACGTCGAACGAAACGCCGTCCACCGCGTTGACCACGCCGCGTTCGGTGCGAAAGCGGGTGGTCAGGTTGCGGACCTGAAGCAAAGGTTCAGTCATGGCGGGCCTTGGTCACTTCCTTGGGGTTTGGGCCGGCGCGGCGGGCATCAGAAACCGAGCTTCTTCTTCTGTTCCTGGTCGACCCAGATGCGCGAATAAATGGGCCACGGGCGCACGGCCCCGGCGCGCAACTCGCCGTTGTAGTTTTTGACCCAAGGCCACCACGCGCTGTAGTTGTAGGCGGTGGGCAGCCAGATGTACGGTGCCTTTTCAAGAATCTCGCGCGTCAGCAGCTTGAGCTGCAACTGGCGCTTGCTCTCGTCGCGTTCCAGGTACACGGCGTCGAGCTTCTTCTCGTATTCAGGGTCGTTCCATTGCGAGGGGTTCCACACCTGGCCCTTGATGAAGTTCTTGCGGATCGTGGTGGTGGGGTTGGTGTGGCTCTGGCTCATCAGGTACCCCGCCGCGTTGGTGCGCGAGGTCATGGCCGACAGGAAGGCCGGGTACTCCATGGTCTGGATCTCGACCTTCACGCCCACCTGTTCAAGGTATGCCGCCACCAGCGGCAGCAGGTCCATGTGGACGGGGTTGCTGGCGCTGACCTGCACCTTGAAGCTGAAGCCCTTCGGGTAACCGGCTTCGGTCAGCAGCTTTTTCGCCTTCTCGGGGTTGTAGGCAAACAGCTCTTGCACGGCGATCGGCATGGCCGTCAGCGGCTCGTGATAGCCCTTGTAGTCGGGGTGCTGCGGGTGGGCAAACAGCTCGGCGTTGCCGCCGTAGAACGAGCTGACGATTTCTTGCTTGTTGATGGCCATGTTGAGCGCGCGGCGCACACGCACGTCGTCGAACGGCTTCACGTCGGTGCGAAGCGCGAGCACATCGCTCAGGGTGGGCAGGTAGCGGTTCCACTTCAACTGGGGCGCGCTCTTCTTGAGTTCTTCCACCGAGCTCCAGCGCACGGCTTCCAGAATGTCGAGCTTGCCGGTGCGCAGCGCGGCGTGCTGGGTGGCTTCGTCGCGTATGGTGCGATAGACCACGCGGTCAACGAAGGGCAGTTTGTAGTCTTGCCCGGCGATCGTTTCCTTGCCCCAGTAGCCCGGGTTCTTGGCGTAGACGTTCGAGTTGCCTTGAACGAATTCGGTCAACTGGAACGGCCCGGTGCCGTTGGTGTTTTTCCAGTTGGCGGCGCCGGCATCAACCACTTCCTTGGGCACGATGGCCGAGTAGTAGCCCCAGCCGAAGCGGTAGTCCCACTCGGCGTTGTATTCCTTGAAGCTGATGAGCACCGTGTGTTTGTCGGTGGCTTCGACCTTGCCCACGTGGTCGAAGTAGGACGGGGTTTTCTTGGCGCTCTTGTCGAGCCGCGTGAAGCTGTAGACCACGTCATCGGCCACCATCTCGCGGGCCTTCATCACCCCCGTCTTCTCAGGGAACATCACGCCCTTGCGCAGCTTGATCTCAAGCTTCAGCGGGTCGAGCCACTTCCAGCTTTCGGCCAATTCGCCGCGAATGGCGTCTGACGGCAACCAGGCGTCGGCCACGAAGCGGTGGGTGCCGCCGTTGCGCACGGCCTTCGTCAAGTCGCCCGCAAAGAGCTGTTCGTACACGCCGCCGGCGTCGTGGTTGATCTTCCAGTTGAAGTCGGCCGGGTCCCATGACAAGGCCGACAACGTGACGTAGACCGTGCCGATCTCGAGCTTGCCGCCGTACTGCGGCTTGCCTTGGGCGCTGGCGGCCAAGGGTGACAGCGCCAGTGCGGCGCCCAGGGCGAGGGCGTGCCATCGTGAGGGCGTGCGGGTCGCGTTCATGCGGGTCTCCTTGGGGTCTGTTGTTCGGGCGAGCTGGTGCGATGGGTGGCGGCCGCGGCTCAACGTGAGCCGCGCATGCGCGGGTCGAGCAGGTCGCGCAGCGCGTCGCCAAACACGTTGGTGGCGTAGACGACGGCGGTCAGGCAAAGGCCGGGCGCAATCGCCAGCCAGGGCTGTTGGAACATGTAGGTGCGACCGCTGCCCGACAGCATGCCGCCCCAGGTGGGCGCGGGTGGTGGCACGCCTAAACCCAGGAAGGCCAGGCCCGATTCGGCCAGGATCACCGTGCCCACGCGAGTGGTGAACAGCACGATGATCGGCGGCATGACGTTGGGCAGTATGTGCCGCCACAGGATGTGCCAGGTGGAGGCACCCAGTGACTGCGCCGCATGCACGTACATGTTTTCGCGCACCGACACCACCGCGCTGCGGATGATGCGAGAGCCACCAATGCCCAGCAGCAGGCCGAGCGTGAAGATGGTCTGCGGCATGCCCGGGCCCAGCACCGACACCACGACGATCAGGATCACCAGGTCAGGGAAGCTCATCCACGCATCGACGAAACGTTGAATGACGAGATCGACCTTGCCGCCCGCATAACCGCTGACGATGCCGATGACGACCGACACCACGGTGGCCAGCAGCGCCGCAGCGCAGCCGATGATCACCGAGAGCCGCGCGCCGTAGAGGCAGCGCGAGAGCACGTCGCGGCCCAGGTTGTCGGTGCCGAACCAGTGCTGCCACGACGGGGCTTTCAGCCGTTCCAGCATGCTGATCTGGTTGAAGCCGTAGGGTGCCAGCGTGTCGGCGAAAAGCGCGCACACCAGCATCAGCAGCAACACCATGCCGCCGATGGCGCCGAGCGGCTTGTTGCGGAACAGCCGGTACACGAGTCCGTGTGGGCGCCGGGGCGTGGCCGTTGGCAACAGCGGGGGTGCAATCACGGCCGACATCAGCGGTACCTCACCTTGGGGTCGAGCAGGCCGTAGCTCAAGTCGACCAGCAGGTTGATGAGCATCACGGCCACGCCCACC
>JAYSYW010000302.1:0-3688 GCA_043727255.1 Rhizobacter sp.
CCCAGCACGAAGGCCAGCGCCAGCAGCAACCAGAAGTCGTTGATCGACTGGCCCATCGTGTAGCTGCCGATGAAGAACACCGCCGCCAGACCGAGCACCAGGTTCAGGATGTGCTGGCCCTTGAAGGACACCGGCGCGCCCTGGAACAGGCGGAACTTGTACTTGCCCGAGAGCTTGCCGAAAGCGATCACCGAACCACTGAAGGTGATGGCGCCGATGGCAGCGCCGAGCGCCAGTTCCAGCCGGTTGCCGTGCGGGATCAACTCACCACGGCTGGTGATGCCGAAGGCCCAGGGCTCGACGGCCGCAGCGACGGCGATGAACACCGCCGCCAGGCCGATCATGCTGTGCATGAAGGCGACCAGCTCGGGCATCTTGGTCATCTCGACCCGCTTGGCCATGATGGTGCCAGCGGTGCCGCCGACCAGCAGGCCCAGCAAGACCCAGCCCAGGCCGATGGCCGGGGCCGCGCCGGCCGCTTCGGCCAGCTTGGCGATCAACGCGCCGGTGGTCACCACGGCGATCGCCATGCCGATCATGCCGAACAGGTTGCCGCGAATCGAGGTGGTGGGGTGGCTCAGGCCCTTCAAGGCCTGGATGAAACAGATGCTCGCAACGAGGTAGAGCAGCGTGACGACGTTGAGGCTCACTTGGCGCCCTCCTTGGCAACGACTTTCTTCTCTTTCTTCCTGAACATTTCGAGCATGCGGCGCGTCACGAGGAAGCCGCCGAACACGTTCACCGCGGCCAGCGCCACGGCCAGCACGCCCATGGTCTTGCCAAGGCCGGTTTCAGTGAGTGCGGCCGCCAGCATGGCGCCCACGATCACGATGGCCGAGATGGCGTTGGTGACCGCCATCAGCGGCGTGTGCAGCGCGGGGGTCACGGTCCACACCACGTGGTAACCGACATAGATGGCCAGCACGAAGATGATGAGGTTGATGATGGTCGGCGAGATGGTGTCCATCCGACGTTCTCCTGGTTATGACGTAATCGTTTGTCGAGCGGCTCAAACGGCCATTCGCACTGAGCTTGTCGAAGTGCCGGCACCGAGGTGCGCGTGTGCTTCGACAGGCTCGGCCCGAACGGATGTGTGGGTGCCGCCCATGCCTGAATGAATGCCTAGAACTTGCGAACTT
This sequence comes from Rhizobacter sp., assembly GCA_043727255.1. Lineage (GTDB taxonomy): Bacteria > Pseudomonadota > Gammaproteobacteria > Burkholderiales > Burkholderiaceae_C > Rhizobacter. Next base: position 1,140 of record JAYSYW010000302.1, read on the forward strand.
CCGTGATGCGGTTCTTCTCGTCGAGCAGAACCACCTTCGGCTTGTAGGCTGCGGCGGCCTCTTCCGTCATCGTCGCGTAGGTGCAGATGATCAGCAGGTCGCCCACATGCGCGCGGCGGGCCGCCGCGCCATTGAGAGAGATGACCCCCGAGCCCCGCGCCGCCTTGATGATGTAGGTGGCAAACCGCTCGCCGTTGTTGATGTTGTAGAGCTCGATGCGCTCGAACTCGACCATGTTGGCCGCGTCCATCAAGTCTTCATCAATCCCGCACGAACCTTCGTAGTGCAGGTCGGCTTCAGTGACGGTGGCGCGGTGCAGCTTGGCCCGCAGCATGACCCTGTTCATTTGCGTTTGACCTCGCCGCCTTGCGTCATCAGGCATGCCACCACGATGTCGTCGTCCATCGGCACGTTGAAGGCGCCTTCCGGGGTGATGACGAGCTTCAGGAAGTCGAGCACGTTGCGCGCATAGAGCGCGCTGGCATCGGCCGCCACCAGCGCCGGCAGGTTGGTCTCGCCGATCAGCGTGACACCGTGCTTGATGACCGTCTTGTTGGCTTCGGTGAGCGGGCAGTTGCCCCCTTGCGCGGCGGCCAGGTCGACGATCACCGAGCCGGGCTTCATGGCCTTGACCATTTCTTCGGTGACGAGCACCGGCGCGGCGCGGCCCGGGATCAACGCGGTGGTGATCACGATGTCGGCGGCGGCCACACGCTTGGCCACTTCGAGCTTCTGGCGGTCGAGCCAGCTTTGCGGCATCGGCTTGGCGTAGCCGCCCACGCCTTCGGCGGCTTCTTTCTCTTCGGCTGTTTCATACGGCACGTCGATGAACTTCGCGCCCAGCGATTCAACCTGTTCCTTCACCGAAGGCCGCACGTCGCTGGCTTCGATGACAGCGCCCAGGCGCTTGGCGGTGGCAATGGCCTGCAGGCCGGCCACACCCACACCGAGGATCACCACGCGGGCGGCTTTCACCGTGCCGGCGGCCGTCATCAGCATCGGGAAGAAGCGCTGGTACTTGTCGGCGGCGGTCATCACGGCCTTGTAGCCGGCGATGTTGGCCTGCGACGAGAGCACGTCCATGCTCTGTGCCCGCGTGGTGCGCGGTGCGGCTTCGAGCGCGAAGCTCGTGAGGCCGGCACCGGCCAGGCGTTGCAGCCCGTCGCGGTCGAATGGGTTGAGCATGCCGACCAGCGCAGCGCCGGACTTCATCAGCGACAACTCCGAGTCGAGCGGCGAGCGCACCTTCAGCACCAGGTCGGCAGCGAAAGCGCCCGCCTGGTCGGTGATCTCGGCGCCGGCGGCCACATAGGCCTCGTCGGTGACGCTGGCGGCAACACCCGCGCCAGACTGGATGCGCAACGTGTGGCCTTGAGCTTTCAGCTTCTTGGCCGTTTCGGGGGTGATCGCAACGCGCGTCTCCCCTGCCGCTGTTTCGAGCGGAACCCCGATCAACATTGGATGCCCTCCTCAGGCGCTGGAACTGTCGGATTTTTCTTTTGCGGAGCGAGCGCTGCGCAGAGTTCGCAAGGTTAACCGACAGCGGCGACAGCGCCACCTGTAGAGGCACAACCGGGGCACGGAGCAAGGCCTTCTCGTGCCCACAATGCCACCACCCCAACCCCACCGCGCAGCCGTCGCTACCATGCCGGCCCATGGCTGAACGTTGGAAACCCAGTGTCACCGTCGCCGCGATCATCGAGCGCGACGGCCGCTTCCTGCTGGTGGAAGAACACACACCCGAGGGCTTGATGCTCAACAACCCGGCGGGCCACCTCGACCCGGGTGAGTCGCCTGAACAAGGCGTGGTGCGCGAAGCCCTCGAAGAAACCACCCGCACCTTCACACCCGACCGGCTGGTGGGCGTGTACCTGTCGCGCTTTCAGCGGCCGGCGCGTGGTGAAGACGTGACTTACCTTCGCCTGGCCTTCGGCGGCACGGTTGGTGAACCCGACCCGAACCGCGCCCTTGACACCGGCATCGTGCGCACCCTGTGGATGACGCTCGATGAACTGCGCGCCTCGACCGCGCGCCACCGCAGCGCGCTCGTGCTGCGGTGCATTGAAGATTACGTGGTCGGCCGCCGCTACCCGCTCGACGCCATCACCACCGACCCCAGCCTGTTCGCGCCCGAAATCAAGGGTTGACCTGTAGACCGGGGGCAAGCCTCGCACAGTGCGAGGCTTGCTAACCTGCTTCGCATGCAGGTTTCAGAGCTTTCCCGCCGCACCGGCGTGTCCATCCACCGACTGCGCCGCTACGAGGCCCTGGGGTTGATCCGCGCCGAGCGCAGCGCCGCCGGCTACCGCGAATTCAATGAGCGCGTGTTGCGCGAGGTGGTCTTCATCTCGATGGGGCGCGACCTCGGTTTTTCACTCGACGCTTTGGCAGACGCCCTGCCCCGCTACCGCGTCGGCACGTTGACGCTCGACCAGGTGATCGACGACATGCGCCGCCGCATCGCCGAGGTTGACGACGTCATCGCCCAGCAACAGGTTCTGCGCAAAAAACTCGTCGAGCACATCGCCTGGCTGGACCAACGCAAGCCC
>JAYSYW010000303.1:0-7395 GCA_043727255.1 Rhizobacter sp.
GGGCCCGGCCCTCGAAAGCCAGCGTGGTGCTGGCCTCTTGGGTCTCACTCGCGGATGGGCGAGACCTTTGGCGGCTCAGCGCCGGCTGCGCGCCGGCAGGCACCACGCCGCTTTCACCGCCTGATGCGTCAGGTTGCGGGCGGCACGCACGGCCGCGCTGGGGTCTGCGGTTTCGCGGGCGATTTGATACACCCATTCAGACAGCAGCCCGTTGCGCTGCGCCAGCGATTCCCAACTGGTGCGCCAGCAACGCGACAGGTCGGCATAAGGCGCGAGCGCCTGCCGCGTGGCGCGCGGTTTGTCTTTGCCGGTGCGGGCGTCAAACACCTTGCCGATGTCGAACAGGAAGGCCACCGCCGAACAAACTTGCTGTAGCTCATCGACCTTGCGTGGCAGCGGCTCGAACGAACTCACGTGGTGGTCGGCGTTGAGCGCCAGTTCCGCCGCGGTGATGCTGGCTTCAAGCAAGCCATGTGGGTGGTTGTGGTGGTCAGATGCCGCCGGCTGCGTGAGGAAGTGATCAATGTTGTGGGTGCGTTCCAGCACTTGCGCCACAAACATCTGCAGGTCGGGTGACCAGCGGCTGCACAGCACCGCCCAGCGGTACACCAAGCCCGACGGCACATTCAAGTGGGCGAGGTTGCCACTGTTGATGCGGCCGATCAAGTCGGTGAGCAGGTCGCGGGCGTAGCGTCCGCGCCCCATGAAGCCCTTGGTGGGCAATTGAGCGGCCGGCAGTGACCGGCGGGAATGGTGAGTCGAATCGGGGTTCATCACGGCCTCGCACTCGGGCATTCAGCCCTGATGCGCTCATTCTGCAAGTGACCGGCACGCTTTAACGGCGCAAAAGACGCCCGATACCACGCCAGTTCAAGAGACTGCGTGATACGTCACGAAATGATGTGCTGCGGGGGGTGCGCAAACGCCGATTCAGAATCGCCTCAACGCTCCCGCAGCGCGTATGCCTTGGCTTTCAACACCGGCTTGAGCAGGTACGACAACACCGTCTTTCGCCCTGTCAGCACGTCCACCTCGGCGGTCATGCCAGGAATGATGGGCAGCTTTTCGCTGAAGTTGGAACGGGTGGTGCGAACCCGCACCAGGTAGAACGCGTTTCCGCGTTCGTCCACCACGGTGTCGGGGCTGATGTTCTCGACCAGGGCGTCCAGCCCGCCGTAGATCGAGAAGTCGTAGGCGGTGAACTTCACCGAAGCTTGCTGGCCGGGGCGGATGAAAGCGATGTCTTTGGGCGCCATGCGGGCTTCGAGCACCAGCTTGTCGTCGAGCGGCACGATCTCGACGATGTCTTTGCCGGGCTGCACCACGCCGCCCACGGTGTTGGCCAGCAGGCGTTGCACACGGCCGCGCACGGGTGAAGTCACTTGCGACTTGCTGACCCGGTCGACCAGCGCCACCGCGCCTTCGTTCAAGGCGTTGAGCTTGCCCACCACTTCGGCCAATTCCTTGCGGGCTTCGTTGCGGAAGGAGAACTCGGTTTCCTGGACCTTGCGTTGCGCTTCACCGATGGAGGCCTGCACCCTGGCAATCTGTGCGGTGGCTTGTTCCGAATCGCCCCGGCTGCGGGACACCTCGCGCTCCAGCCGCAAGATGTCAACTTCGGACACCGCGCCGCTGGACAGCAAGGGCCGCGTCTTGGTGAGCTCTTGCTGGCTGAGGTCGAGTGACCGTTCGGCCGAGGCCTTGCGCGAGCGCATCTCGGCCAGCTCTTGCTGGCGCTGCTGCAACTGCTGTTGGTTGATCGACAACAGGTTGCTCAGCTCGGCGCGCCTTGCTTCATACAGTTGTTGCTCGCCTTGAAGAATGCGCTGCTGTTCGGAGTCGCCCTCGGCGCTGGGCGCCGCGAAGGCCGACCCTTCGGCGAGCGCCAGCAGGCGGGCCTGGCGCGCACGCAGTGCAAAGCCTTGGGCAGCGCTTTCACGCACGCCCGACGTGGCCCGCGTCTCGTCGATGCGCAGCAGCACCTGGCCAGCTTCAACCACTTCGCCTTCCTGCACGTGGATGCTTGCCACCACGCCGCCGTCGAACGATTGAACCACCTGCAACTGCCGCGATGGAATCACCTTGCCTTCGCCGCGCGTGACCTCATCGACGTTGGCCAGTGCCGCCCACACGATCAGCAGCAGCACGATCACCACCGCGGCGCGCACGATGGTTTGTGCGCGCTGGGTGCGGCCGCGCGACATCACCTCATCGGCTTCCAGTTCGAAGCTGCGAAAGCCGGCGCGGGCCGCGTCGTCCACGGGGACGGGGGCTTCGGCTTTCAGCCAACGCTTGATCTTTGCGAAGTTCATGGCGAACCCCATGTCCGCCCAGCCGCCCGAAGGGCATGGGGCGCGCCCTCGGGGGGCAGAGAACGAAGTGAGCGTGGGGGCTTCATGCGGCTCGGGCGATGCGCCCGCTTTGCAAGGCTTCCATGATGCGGTCGCGCGGGCCGTCGGCCACGATCTTGCCGCCGTCGATCACGATCACGCGCGTCACCATTGACAGCAGCGAGGTGCGGTGCGTCACCAGCACCACGGTCTTGTTGTGGGCGAACACGCCGATGTTCTGGGTGATCTGCGCTTCGGTTGAAAAGTCCATCGCGCTGGTGGGTTCATCGAGCAGCAAGATGGGCGCGTTGTGCAGCACCGCACGCGCCAAGCCAATGCCTTGGCGCTGGCCACCCGACAGCGACTCACCGCGTTCGCCAACCGGCATGTCGAAGCCGCGTGGGTGGCGGTTGATGAAGTGCGTCATGCCGGCCAGTTCAGTGGCTGCCAGCACCGCCGAGTCGTCGGCGTAGGGCAGGCCGAAGCTGATGTTGTCGCGCAGCGTGCCGTAGAACAGCGTGACGTCTTGCGACACGTAGCCCACGTTGCGGCGCACGTCGGCCGGGTCGAGCTGGCGCAGGTCGATGCCGTCGAGCAGCACCGCACCTTCAGTGGGTTGGTACAGGCCAAGAATCAAACGCTCGATGGTCGATTTGCCCGAGCCCACCCGGCCGATCAGCGCCACGCGTTCGCCAGCGTTGATCTTGAAGCTCAGGCCTTCGAGTGCCGAGTCTTGCCGGTTCGGGTACGAGAACTTGACGTTGCGGAACTCGATGTCGCCCTTCAACTGCGGGCGCTGCACGAAGTTTTCGCCGGCCGGCCGCTCTTCGGGGTTGGCCATGATCTTGTTCAGCGATTCCATCGCCGTGCGTGCGCCCTGGTACTGCATCAGCAGGCCGACGATCTGCCCGGCCGGCGCCAGCGCCCGGCCCGCCAGCATGCTCGACGCGATCAGCGCTCCCATGGTCAGCTCGCGCTGGCTGATCAGGTACACGCCGACCACCACCACCGCCACCGTCACACCCTGCGTCAACCAGCCGGTGCCATAGCTGGCCGACGACGTGAGCCCGCGCATGCGCACGTTGATGCGCGCCAGAAAGGCGTTGGCACGCTCCCACTTGGCCTGCACCACGCTTTCGGCGCCCAGCGATTTGATGGTCTCGATGCCGGTCAGGCTTTCGATCAGCGTGGCGTTGCGTTGCGCCGCGGCCTGGTAGGTGGTTTGCGCCAGCGCATGCAGGCGGTTTTGCAGCACGTAGCCCATCGTCAAGATGGTGACGAAGGCCACCGCCACTGGCACCACCAGCCACGGCGAGATCCACGCCAACACCACCATGAACAGCAGCGCAAAGGGCAAGTCGATCAGCGCGGTGACGGTACCCGAGGCGATGAAGTCGCGCACCTGCTCGAAGCCGCGCAGGTTGGAAGCGAACGAACCCACCGATTCGGGCCGGGCCTCAAGCCGCATGCCCAGCACCTTTTCCATCAACCGGGCCGAGATTTGCACGTCGATGCGGGCGCTGGCCTCATCGACGAAGCGGCTGCGCAACAAGCGCATGAAGAGGTCGGCGCACATGATGAGCACCACGCCGATCGACAGCGTCCACAGCGTCTCGGTGGCGTTGTTCGGCACCACCCGGTCGTAGACGTTCATCGAGAACATTGGGAAGGCGATGGCGAACAGGTTGATCAGCAGCGCAGCCCACAGTACGTCGCGGTAGACGAAGCGTTGTTCGAGCACGGCGCTCCAGAACCAGTGGCGCTGTTTGACGGCTCGCACGTCGGGCGTGCGTGCATCGAAGCGGAAATGCGGGCGCACGAACAGCACCACGCCGCTGTAGCGCTCGGCCAGATCGGCCCGCGGCAGTTGCACCGAACCCTGGCCGGTTTCGGGCAGCAGCACACGCGCCGAGCTGTCGTCGTTCCAGCCCAGCAGCACGCAGGCGTTGTTGTCTTTGAGGATCAGGATGGCGGGCAACGCCGCCGGGTCGATGCGGTCGAGCGACTGGCGTTGCAGCTTGGCCGACATGCCGGCGCGGCCTGCGGCGCGTTCTGCCAACTCAAGCGTCAGCTTGCCCTTGCCAATGTCTTTGCCCTCGTGCCCGATGGGCAGCCCGGCCGACAGCGAAGCCCGCGACGCGCTTTGCCCGTGCAGGCGGCAGACCTCGACCAGGCAGTCGAGCAGCGGGTCGGGGTGGATCAGGTCTTCGCGCAATCGCACGGCGGCTGCGGCCGAAGCGGCGGGCTGTGCGGGGGGCGGAACGTTGCCAGCGGAGGGCGGCTGGGCCGAGACGGTGGGGTCGGTCATCGTCAGTTGATATCGGCGCAATGAAACCCGAATTGACCCCGGCGTCGGTCATCGAAGTAACGAAGCAGGGTTTCCCGCACGGTGCGGAAGGCAAGTTCGTCCCAAGGCACCTCGGCTTCATCGAACAAACGGGCCTCGATGGTTTCGGGGCCAGGGGCGAAGTTCGTGTCGCACAGCCGGGCGCGGTAGAACAAGTGCACCTGGCTGACCTGCACCACGTTCAGCAGCGTGAACAGGCCTTCGAGTTCGATGCGGGCGCCGGCCTCTTCCTCGGTCTCGCGGATCGCGCCTTGCGCGGTGGTTTCACCCAGTTCCATGAAGCCGGCCGGCAGCGTCCACAGGCCAAGGCGCGGTTCGATGTTGCGGCGGCACAGCAGCACCTGGTCGTTCCAGATGGGGAGGGTGCCCACCACGTTCAGCGGGTTCTCGTAATGCACCGTGCCGCAGGCTTGGCAGGTGGCTCGTTCGCGGTTGTCATCGGCCGGCACGGCGTAGTGGGCCGGTGACCCGCAGACCTTGCAATGCTTGATGCTGCGTGCTTGAAACATGGCGGGCAGTGTAGCGCCGGGTATCGGCCACCAAGGGCTGCATGGCATCATCGCCAAGGCGCCGAACCCGCCAAAGGAGAGCCCTGCCATGAGCCACGTTTTGCCGCTTGCGCCCACGCCCAGCGTCCCCGTTGTCGGCGCCGCCCCAGGGGCCACATTCCCGGTGCACCGCATCTACTGCGTCGGCCGTAACTATGTCGATCACGCCATCGAAATGGGCCACAGCGGCAGAGAGCCGCCGTTCTTCTTCATGAAGCCAGGCGATGCCGTGCTGCCGGTGCCCGAAGGCGAAGTGGGGTGCATGCAGTACCCCGGTCTCACCAAGGATTTGCACCACGAGGTTGAGCTGGTGGTGGCCATCGGCAAAGGGGGGCGTGACATCCGCGCGGCCCAGGCGATGGCGCATGTGTACGGTTATGCGGTCGGGCTCGACATGACCCGGCGCGACCTGCAGGCCGCCGCCAAGAAAGAAGGCCGGCCGTGGTGCATCGCCAAGGGTTTCGACCAGTCGGCGCCCATCGGCCCCATCCGCCCGGCCGACCAGTGCTACCTCAACTCGGCCACGACCATCTCGCTCGACCTGAACGGCCAGCCGCGCCAGCACAGCGTGATCGGCAAGCTGATCTGGAGCGTCCCCGAGGTCATCGAACATTTGTCGACGGCCTGGGAACTGATGCCAGGTGACCTGATCTTCACCGGCACGCCCGAGGGGGTGTCGCGGGTCGTCATCGGCGACACCCTGCGCGCGCACATCGGCGGCGTGGGCAGCCTGCAAATTGAAGTGGTGGAACGCTGAGGAACGCACATGGAGCTTTACAGCTACTTCCGCTCATCGGCGTCGTTTCGTGTGCGTATTGCGCTGGCCTGGAAGGGGCTTGCGTACGACTACATGCCGGTGCACCTGCTCAAGAACGAACAGCGCCAACCGCCGTTCAGCGAACTGTCGCCGACCCAATTGGTGCCGTTGCTCAAAGACGGCGACACGCGGCTGACGCAGTCGCTGGCGATCATCGAATACCTGGAAGAAACCCACCCCGAACCACCGCTGCTGCCGCCTGACGCCGCCGGCCGCGCGCGGGTGAGGGCGCTGGCGCTCGACATCGCCTGCGAGATCCACCCGCTGAACAACCTGCGCGTGCTGCGCTACCTCGTGAACGAGATGAAGGTGTCAGAGGACGACAAAAACCGCTGGTACCGGCACTGGGTGGAAAGCGGCCTGGAAGGGCTCGAAAACCAGCTCACCAGCGACGCGGCCACCGGGCGTTTTTGCCATGGCGACACGCCCACCCTGGCCGACGTGATGCTGGTGCCGCAGGTCTTCAACGCGCAGCGCATGGACTGCCGGCTCGACCACCTGCCGACCGTCATGCGGGTGTTCGACGCCTGCATGCAACTTGATGCCTTCACCCAAACCCAGCCTTCTGCCTGCCCTGATGCCGTCTGACGAACCCTGGCTGCGGCCGGACTGGGCGCTTGAAGGCGTGGGCGGGCTGATGAGCACCCGGTTCGGCGGCGTGAGCGTGGCGCCCTGGGACAGCCTGAACCTGGGCATCGCCGTGGGTGACGACCCGAGAGCGGTAGCCACGAATCGGGCACGCTTTCAGCAAGCGCTGGGCGCCCAGCCGGTGTTCATGAGGCAGGTGCACGGCACGCGGGTGTTGCGGCTCACCGCACAACACGCCCACCCCGACGCGCCGATCGAAGAAGCCGATGCCTGCGTGACCACCGAGCCCGGCCTTGCCTGCACGGTGCAGGTGGCCGATTGCCTGCCGGTGCTGTTTGCCGCACCCGGCGCCCGCGCGGTGGGGGCGGCGCATGCGGGTTGGCGAGGTTTGGCAGGCGGGGTGCTTGAAGCGACGCTGCGCGCGGTGTGCGAATCAGCCGGCTGCGAACCCCACGAGGTGGTGGCCTGGCTTGGAGCTTGCATTGGTCCGAAAAACTTTGAAGTGGGAGACGACGTGCTTCGAGCGTTCAACGCAGACCCCAATGACCCGGCCGCTGATGTGGGTTTCAGCGCTTGCTTTCAACCGACCGGTCGCCCGGGCAAGTGGTGGGCCGACCTTTCGGCGCTGGCCCGGTGCCGGCTGGCAGCCGCTGGTTTGCACCATGCAAGCGGTGGCTCGTGGTGCACGGTCGACGGCCGCTCACGGTTCTTTTCGTTCCGGCGAGACGGCGTCACCGGCCGCATGGCCGCTGCTGTCTGGATCAA
>JAYSYW010000304.1:0-18228 GCA_043727255.1 Rhizobacter sp.
AACAACACCGCCTTGCTCAACGCCTACATGACACCCAACCCCACCACGCCGATGCCCCGCCAGTTCATGGGCAGCGACCTGTTGGGTGCCGCGATTGAATACGGCCCGGGCTCGTTCCCCAACAACCCGGCGTGGAACGGCTCGCCGAACGTGCCCAACCCGGCGCGCTTCGACATCTCAAGCAACACGTGCAGCGGCTGCCACTTGAACGAGACCGGCACCGATTTCACGATGGTCCACGCCAACGGCCCGCTGAACGCACCGGCCGGCCTGGCGCGCTTCCTGACCGGCACCGCCATCACCGCGCCGTTCACCCCGGTGGCTGACGCGGCCTACGGCGCACCCTCGCGCCACTTCGCCGACCTGCAACGTCGCGGCCAACAGCTCGACGCGCTCGCCGCCAACAGCTGCCTGCGCTTCGCCTCGCTGCCGTTGGTGCAAGACCGCAGCACGGTCGAACGTGTGAACCCGGCGCCGTTCTTCGCGCCGAACTTCGTGCATTGATGCCGGCACGCGCTTGACACGCATCTCATGAGTGACAACGGCGCCTTCGGGCGCCGTTTTTCATGGTGCGTGCGGACGAGGCCCGGCCTCACCACCGTGTCGCGGGCGTCGATCACCGCATCGGCATTCCCACGGCTTCGATCGCCGTGCCCCTGGAGCGCGCCTTGTCGCATCCTTGATCGGGATCATGTGCCGCCACGGCCCACGGGCCGACCATGGTGACATCGCATTTGATGGAGTTCGAGGATGTCGCACCTGACCACCGGCCAACGCGCCCTGCTGGAACAAACGCTGCAGCGGCGTCGCCATGAGCTGGAAAGCGGGCTGCACACGCAGCAGCAAGGCCAGGGGCGGGCCGGGCATGCGCACGAGGTGCTGGCGCAAGACGGCGACGACGCGCCTCAGCGCGACTCGGACCGTGAGGTGTCGCAAGCGCTGGGCGACATGGAGCAGCGTGAACTCACCGCCGTGAGCGAAGCGCTGCAACGCATCGACAGCGATGCGTATGGCGCCTGCGCCGAGTGCGGCACCACCATCCCCTTCGACCGGCTCAAGGTCGAACCCTGGGCGCTGCGTTGCACGCCCTGCGAGGCGGCCCGCGAAGCGCGCCATGGCGGCCTGCAGCGCGCCACCCTGTGAACTCATGCGCCGGGCCAGGGCCCAGCGCTTTTCCACTGCACTTCGAACCCCAAGGAACCACCCATGACAACCCTTCACGCCGTGCTGCGCATCGACCACCAAACCGCCACCGTGCTGCAATTCGACGCCGAGCACGTGCAGGCCGAAACGATCAAGGCCCACACCCACTACACCCGCCAACACGGCAGCAGCGTGCGTTCGGAACACGAGTTTTATGCCCACGTGGCCGATGCCCTCGCCGGCATTCGAGAGGTGCTGGTGGCCGGCCCTGGCACCGCCCCGAGCGACTTCAAGGTCTACTGCGACAAGCACCGGCCGCAGGTCGTCGGCCAGCTCGTCGGCGTGGAAGTGATCGACCACCCCACCGACCCGCAACTGGTGGCGATGGCACGCAAGTACTTCCTGAAGTTAGACCGCATGGCCGGCTCGCCAACGTCGGCCTGAACGTTTGAAAACCCCATGAAAAACGGCGCCCGAAGGCGCCGTTTTTCATGGGCGACGACCTCACGGCCGTCAGCACAGGTCAATCAGATTTCTTCGTAGAGCGGCAGCGTCAGGAATTCCTCGAACGCGTCTTGCGTGCTCATCTTGGTGAAGATCTCGGCGGCGCGGTCGAACTTGCCTTCAAAGCCGCCGGCCTTGATCTTGGCCAGCTCTTCCGGCACGTAGCCCTTCACCAGTTCGGCGGTGACCTTGCGGCCGTCTTCCAGCACGCCCTTGGGCGAGCGGATCCACTGCCACACCTGCGAACGGCTGATCTCGGCGGTGGCCGCGTCTTCCATCAGGTTGTGGATCGGCACGCAGCCGTTGCCGGCCAGCCAGGCGCCCAGGTAGTGGATGCCGACGTTGATGTTCATGCGCAGGCCGGCTTCGGTGATCGGCGTTTCGGGCTGGAAGTCCGTCAGGTCGGCGGCGGCCACGTTCACGTCGTCGCGCTGCTTCTCGAACTGGTTCGGCTTGTCGCCCAGCACGGCCAGGAACTCCTTCATCGCCGGTTCGACCAGACCCGGGTGCGCCACCCAGCCGCCGTCGTAGCCGTCGGTCGCGTCGCGCTTCTTGTCGTTGATGATCCCTTGCATCGCGATGGCGTTCTTCTCCGGATCGTTCTTGATCGGGATCAGCGCGCTCATGCCGCCCATCGCAGGCGCGCCGCGCTTGTGGCAGGTCTTGAGCAGCAGCAACGCGTAGGCGCGCATGAACGGCGAGGTCATCGTGACCTTGGCGCGGTCGGCCAGGCAGAAGTTCTTGTCGTTCTTGAACTTCTTGATGCACGAGAAGATGTAGTCCCAGCGGCCGGCGTTCAGGCCTGCGCTGTGCTCGCGCAGCTCGTACAAGATCTCGTCCATCTCGAACGCGGCGTTGATCGTCTCGATCAGCACGGTGGCCTTGATGGTGCCTTGCGGCAGGCCGAGTTCATTCTGCGTTGCGACGAACACGTCGTTCCACAGGCGCGCTTCCAGGTGGCTTTCCATCTTCGGCAAATAGAAGAAGGGACCGGCGCCACGGGCGAGCTGCTCCTTGGCGTTGTGGAACATGAACAGCGCGAAGTCGAAGATGCCGCCGTGCACGCGCTGGCCGTCGACCGTGACGTGCTTTTCATCGAGGTGCCAGCCGCGCGGGCGAACCTGCAGCGTGGCGATCTTGTCGTTGAGCTTGTAGGTCTTGCCGTTCTGCTCAAGCGTCAGCGTGCGGCGGATGGCTTGGCCGAGGTTGATCTGGCCCTGGATCTGGTTCGACCACAGCGGCGAATTGCTGTCTTCGAAGTCGGTCATGTAGCTGTCGGCGCCCGAATTGAAGGCGTTGATGACCATCTTGGCTTCGACCGGGCCGGTGATTTCAACCCGACGGCAATGCAGTGCCTTCGGGATCGGCGCGATCTTCCAATCACCCGTGCGGATGTGCGCGGTGTCGGGCAGAAAGTCGAGCTTGGCGCCGTCGTCGAGCTGCTTGGCGCGCACCACACGCGCGGCCAGCAGCTTCTGGCGCGTCGGCTCGAACTGGCGGTGCAGCTTGGCAACCAGCTCCAGCGCCGGCAGCGTCAGCACCTGCTCGAAGCCCGGCAGGATGGGGGCGTTGATCTGCATGCCTTGGGGCAGGGTGAGGCTCATGGATGTTTCCTTCAACGTTTCGGTGATTCGGCGGGTCGCCACAACAGACGAGGGGGGAGCAACGCGCGCGTCGCGCCCAGCCCGTGAATTTATTCGATACCGGGCCACTTATTAAGTACCCGGAATGTCTTGAATTTGTGACTCTGGCGCATGTAGTCTTCACGCCATGGACAAACTCAAGCAGATCGAGTCCTTCGTTTCGGTGGCGGCCAAAGGCAGTTTGACCGCCGCCGCAAAGGGCGAAGGCGTGGCGCCGGCAGTCATCGGCCGGCGCATCGACGCGCTGGAAGAACGCCTGGGTGTGAAGCTGCTGGTGCGCACCACGCGGCGCATCACGCTGACCCACGAAGGCAGCGCCTACCTCGAAGACTGCCAGCGCATCTTGGGCGAACTGACGAGCGCCGAAGCCAGCGTCAGCGCAGGTGGCGTAAAAGCCAGTGGTTACTTACGAGTCACCGCGCCGGCTGGTTTTGGCCGCCGCCACGTGGCGCCGTTGGTGCCGGGTTTTCTGGAGTCGCACCCCGACGTGCATGTGTCGCTGAACCTGAGCGACCGGCTGGTGGACATCGTGAACGAGGGCTTCGACTGCGCGGTGCGCGTCGGCGACCTGCCTGACAGCAGCTTGGTGAGCGTGCGGCTGGCCGACAACCGGCGCCTGTGCGTGGCGGCGCCCAGCTACCTGAAACGCGCCGGCACGCCGCGCCACCCGAACGACCTGATCCGCCACGAATGCCTGACGCTCAGCAGCGACGCCAGCCAGACGCGCGGCTGGGCGTTCACGGTTGGCGGCGAGGTGCTGCACCTGCGCCCCAGCGGCCGGCTCGACTGCAGCGACGGCCAGGTGTTGCACGACTGGTGCGTGGCTGGCCTGGGCCTGGCGTGGCGATCCACCTGGGAGGTGGAAAGCGACATCGCCAGCGGCTTGCTGATGCCAGTGCTGGACGACTTTGCCGCGCCGCCTAACGGCATCTATGCGCTGTTCGCGCAGCGCAAGCACCTGCCGCTGCGGGTGCGAGCGTGGGTCGATTTTTTGAAAGGGGCGTACAGCGACGCGGCCTACTGGTCGCCGCCGCCGCCGCACCCCGGTAAGGCCGCTACAGGCCTTACCTGATGTAGGCCCCACGCGGGCCGATGATGGTGATTTCAACGAACTTCGAGCCGTGGTGGTTGCTGGGGCTGAAGTTCATCTTGTAGCCACCGAGGTCAAGCACGCCCAGGCGTTCCATGCTCTGCGTGATGCCCTCGGGCGTGAGGTTGCGCCCCGCGCCCTTGAGCGCCGCGATCATCACGCGGGCGTTGATGAAACCGGCGAACAGGTCGTAGCTGAGCGGTTTGTTGGCCTTGGCCATGAGCGCGGTGAACTCGCGTGTCAGCGTGTTGATGGGCCGCCACGGGTAGGGCGTGGTGCGGGTGACGGCCAGGCCCCGGGCTTCGTCGCCGAGTGAAGCGATCACGGAATTGGTGAGGCCGAGCGAGATGGAATAAATGGGCGCCGGCGCGTACTGGCGCAGTGCCCGAACACCGGCCGCCACGGCCGGGCCGGCGGCCAGCACCAGCACCGATTGGGGTTTGCTGTTGCCGATGTCTTGCGCGGCGGCTGCGGCGTCAGACCCGTTCGATTCGATGGCACGCGCGAGGGTCAGCGTGGCACCCTGCTCGGCCATCAGCTTCTCGGCGATCGGCAGCAGGCCCTTGCCGAGTTCGTTGTTCTGGTACAGCACGGCCAAGCGCTTGGACTGCATGGCGGTCAGGTTGCGCACCATCTGGTGCAGCTCGTCGATGTAGCTGGCCTGGGTGGTGAAGAAGTACGGGTTCGGCTTGGCGCGCAACGCCGGGCTGCCGGAGTAGCAACAGATCAGCGGCACCTTCTTTTCGGCGATGTAGGGCAGCACGGCGCCCGTCTGCGAGGTGCCCACAAAACCGAACAGCGCGACCGCGCCTTCTTTTTCGACCAGCGTGCGGGCGTTTTCGGCGGCGCGCTTGGGGTCGAAGGCGTCGTCGAGCACGATGTGCTTGAGCTTGCGGCCGTTCAGTCCGCCCTTGCGGTTGAACTCGTTGAAGCCGAGCAGTTCGCCTTCGTGTGCGCCTTCTTTGAAGGCGGAGCCCATCATGCCGCTCATGGGCGCACTTTGGCCGATGACGATGTCATCGGCGGCCTGGGCGCGCTGGATGTTGAACAGCGCGGTGCTGGCGGCAACGCCGGCCACGAAGGTCCGGCGGGTGGTGCGGGTCGGTGTCATCGGGATCCCCCGGGGCTCTTTGGCCCCATCACAGTTGAAAAGTCAAATACAAAAAGACAAAAGGCCCACTGACGGGGCCTGCCTGCTGGAGGCTTCAAACAAACGGGTAGACGCTCATTTGCTGAGGCATTCCTTCATGAACGCCTTGCGCTCGTCGCCCTTCTTGCCTTTGGCGTCGGCGTTGCAGGTTTTCATTTTTTCTTGCTGGGCGGTACGGCCATCGGCCTTGGCCGACAGGCACTCTTTCATGAACGCCTTGCGCTCATCGCCCTTCTTTTCGCCGGCGTCTTTGTTGCAGACGACCATTTTGCTTTGCTGCTGGGTGGGTTGTTTGACGGTGTCAACGGCGAAGGCCGGAGCGGCGCAAACGAGAGCAAGAGCCAGCGTGCTGATCAGGTGTTTCATGGGTTCCTTCCGGTTGGCGAAGCAAAGGGAGCGGGTGCGGATTGAAGCATGCTCCCCCCGCACCAGCAAGGGTGATAACGCCCGAAGCGGGCGCTTCGCCGACAGGAATCAGAGGATGCGGCGCGGGTGCGCCAGCGCTTCATGCGCGGCGTGCAGGCGCCGCACCAGCACACGGATGAAGGCTTCGTCAAACAGGTGCCGACAGCCCGGGCTGACCTGCGCCAGCGTGTCGGGCGTGAACGAGATGGTGGTGGTGGGTTCGGTGACATTCACGTCGGTGCTGTGGCGACGCAGTTCGGCGCTGGGCGCCAGGTAAGCCATTTCGCCCACCGAGGTGCCGGCGCCAAGCTGGGCCACTTTCTGACCATCACGGAACACCTCGACCTCGCCGCTCGCAATGATGTGGAAGGTGCGGCCCTCCTCACCCCGGCGGTACAGCGAATGGCCAAGTGGGTGGCGCTGCCATTTGGCGCGGTGCACCACCTCCCACAGCTCCACGTCGCCGAAGCTGCTGAAGAAGTCGAGCGACCGCAGCGTGGTGAAACGTTCCGAGTCGAGCACGCCCTGCAGTTGCCCGCGCGGCACCTGCTGGCGCACGATCAGGCCCGACAGCGCATGCGCGAAGTCGTCCCAGTTGTCGTAGCGGTCGTCCGGGTGCTTGGCCAGCGCATGCAAGATGACTTCGTCCACCCCGCTTTCCACCCCCGAGCGCAGCGCGCTCAGCAGCGTGGGCTGTGCGTTGTAGATCTGGTTCATCATGGCCGGCTGCGAGTTCGCATCAAACGGCGGCCGGCCGGCGATCAAGTGGTAAAGCACGGCGCCGAGCGCATAGATGTCGGCCCGGCAGTCGAGCGTGGCGCCGTCAAGCTGCTCGGGCGCCATGTATGAAAGCGACCCCACACGGTAGACCTGGGTCGTGTCCGACGCCATGTTGAGCACGCTGCCGAAGTCGCTGATCTTCACGTCGGTGACGTTGCCGTTGTTCACGACGGCCAGCAGGTTGGCCGGCTTCACGTCGCGGTGAATCAAGCCCTGGCGGTACACGTAGCCCAGCGCCATCGCGCACTTGAAACCAATTTCGACGATGAGTTCGAGCGGCAGCAATTGGTCGGCGCGGCAGTACGGGCGCAGCGTGTTGCCGGGCACGTATTCCATGACAAGGTAAGGCTCGACGGGGTCGGCCACCGCGTCGAATATCTGCACCACGTTCGGGTGGTGCAGGCGGCCCACGAGCGCGGCTTCGGCGGCGAAAAAACGCTCGAAGTAACGGCCGTCGTTCGGGTCGCTGATGGAGCCGGCGCGCACGCGCTTGATGGCGACGTCGCGCTGGTTGAATTCGTCCCGCGCCAGGAACACCTCGCTGGTCGCGCCTTCGCCCAGGCGGCGCAACACCGGGTACTTGCCGATCTGCGCGGGCAGAGGCAAACCAAGGTGGCCAAGCGGGGGGGCGACAACAGGTGAAGACATGGAAGCGGGGTTCGGGAGTGGGCATCTTGGCACCGCACGCATCGCCTTGCTTGCCAAGTTGCGCACGAAACCCCTTGCTTATCTCGGGCTTGTGGCGCAGCGGGCCATGGGGCGCTGCACGCCCGGGTGAGCAAAACACCCCCACTTAGAATCGCGCCCCATGATTCAAGCCAAACAAGACCTGCTGCGCGCACTCGCTGCGGCGGTCGCCGAAGTGAGCCCTGGCAGCAACGTGCCGGTGGCCTTTGAGCTGCCCAAACAAGCCGCCCACGGCGACTTCGCCATCACGGCCGCGATGCAACTCGCCAAGCCCCTGAAGAAGAACCCCCGCGAGCTGGCGCAGGCGCTGATCGACGCGCTGAACCGCCAAGACGCGGTGCGGCAATGGGTGGACGCGCTGGAGATCGCCGGCCCCGGCTTCATCAACCTGCGCCTGAAGGCAACGGCCAAGCAGGCGGTGGTGGCCGAGGTGTTGCGCGGTGCCGAACAGTTCGGCCGCCAGCCGGGTGAAGGCAAGAAGGTGATGGTCGAATTTGTGTCGGCCAACCCGACCGGCCCGCTGCACGTGGGCCATGGCCGCCAGGCAGCGCTGGGCGACGCGATCTGCAACCTGTTCGACACGCAGGGCTTCAAAGTCCAACGCGAGTTCTATTACAACGACGCGGGCGTGCAGATCGCCACGCTGGCGGCCTCGACACTCGCGCGCATCAAGGGCGTCAAGCCCGGCGACGCCGAGTGGCCCGAGTCGGCCTACAACGGCGACTACATCGCCGACATCGCCGCTGACTTCATTGACAAGAAAACCGTGAAGGCCGACGACCGCGCATTCACCGCGTCGGGCGATGCGACCGACCTGGACGGCATCCGCCAGTTCGCCGTGGCCTACCTGCGCCACGAACAAGACCTTGACCTGCAGGCCTTCGGCGTTCACTTCGACCACTACTTCCTCGAATCGAGCCTGTACAGCAGCGGCCGCGTCGAACAAACCGTGGCCCAGCTGAAAGACGCCGGCAAGACGTTTGAAGAAGGCGGCGCGCTGTGGTTGCGCAGCACCGAGTACGGCGACGACAAGGACCGCGTGATGCGCAAGTCCGACGGCACGTACACGTACTTCGTGCCCGACGTGGCGTACCACGTCACCAAGTTCGAGCGCGGCTTCACCAAGGCCATCAACATCCAGGGCACCGACCACCACGGCACCATCGCCCGCGTGCGCGCTGGCTTGCAGGCGGCCAACCAGGGCATCCCGAGCGGCTACCCCGACTACGTGCTGCACAAGATGGTCACGGTGATAAAGGGCGGCGAAGAGGTGAAGATCTCCAAGCGCGCCGGCAGCTACGTGACGCTGCGCGACCTGATCGACTGGACCAGCAAAGACGCGGTGCGCTTCTTCCTGATCAGCCGCAAGGCCGACACCGAGTTCGTGTTCGACGTGGACCTGGCGCTGAAGCAGAACGACGAGAACCCGGTGTTCTATGTGCAGTACGCACATGCGCGCCTCAGCAAGGTGCTGCGCGATTGGGCGAGCGATCACGGCGGCGATCTCGCCGGCCTGCCGTCGGCCGATCTGTCGCTGCTGGCCGCACCGGCCGAAGCCGCGCTGATGCTCAAGCTGGCCGAGTACCCCGACATGCTGAACGGCGCCGCGGCCAGCCTGGCGCCGCACGATGTCGCCTTCTACCTGCGCGACGTGGCCAGCAGCTTCCACAGTTACTATGCCGCCGAACGATTTCTGGTCGAAGGCGACGCCGAACTGACGCGCGCCCGGCTGGCCCTGCTGGCGGCCACGCGGCAGGTGTTGCGCAACGCCTTGTCCGTGCTGGGCGTGAACGCTCCCGAAAAAATGTGAGGACCTTCGGGTCTGGAGACTGAATGAAGAATCAACGTGGCGGGTTTTTCCTCGGCATGGTCGTCGGCCTGCTGATCGGGTTGGCGCTGGCCCTGGGGGTGGCGCTCTACATCTCGAAGGTGCCGGTGCCGTTTGTCAACAAGGTGCCGCAACGCACTGTGGAACATGACGCCGCCGAGCTTGAGAAGAACAAGAACTGGGACCCGAACTCGTCGCTCTACGGCAAGAACCCGGCGCGGCCTTCGGGCACCGCCAGTGGCGTGGTGGCCCCCTTGCCGGGCGCTTCAACGGCCGCCGCCTCGGCGCCGGCTGCGGTGGCCGCCGCCAGCGCACCAGCCAGCACCCGCGACCCCGCCGCCATCCTGGCCGACAAGCCCGCCAATGCAGCATCTGCAACGGTCGTGTCCACCGCCACGGGGGTTGAGCCGTTCAGTTACTTCGTGCAGGCCGGTGCGTATTCGCGCGTTGAAGAGGCAGAGCAACAGCGCGCCAAGCTGGCGATGCTGGGGCTCACCGCCAAGATCACCGAACGAGAACAGGCCGGCCGCACGGTGTACCGGGTGCGTGTGGGCCCGTTCGACGCAAAAGAAGCCGCCGGCCAGGCGAAAGAAAAGCTGGACGGCGCAAGCATCGAATCGGCTCTGGTGCGCGTGCAGAAGTAAGCAGCGAAGGCCCGCGAGCACTTGAACTTTGGTGTGCCTGCGGACTCGGACAACCCCTGAACTTTCATTGCAGGACTGACACATGAATCGTCGTGACTTCTCGGTGCAACTGGTCGGCCTCGGCCTCGGTGGCACGGCCTTGATAACCCACCTGAGCGCACACGCCCAGGCCCCGGTGGAAGGCAAGGACTTCGTGCGCCTGAGCCCGCCCGCGCCGGACGCGGCCCCCACCGGCAAGATCAACGTGGTTGAGTTCTTCTGGTACGGCTGCCCGCACTGCAACGCGTTCGAGCCCTCGCTTGAAGCCTGGGTCAAGCAGTTGCCCGCCAATGTGTCGTTCCGCCGCAGCCCGGTAGCGTTTCGCGAGCAGCCGCACGGCCTGCACCAACGCCTCTACTTCACGCTCGAAGCCATGGGCAAGCTCGACACCATGCACCGCCGCGTGTTCTATGCGATGCACAACGACCGCATGCGCCTCGACAACCTCGACGACATCGTCACCTTCATGGGCAAGAACGGCATCGACAGCGCCAAGTTCAAGGAGCTGTTCAATTCGTTCGCGGTGCAAACCAAGAGCCGCCAGGCCACCCAGTTGGCCGACGCCTACAAGATCGACGGCGTGCCGGCACTCGGCATCAACGGCCGTTATTTCACCTCGGGCCAGATGACGGGCTCACCGGAGCGCTCGCTCGCGGTGGCCAACGTGCTCATCGAGCGCCTGCGCAAGGGCTGACTTCGCCCGCGCCACCCCGCCGGCGCAGGGCCTGCCCGCGCCGGCGGGGCAACCGCCTCTTGCGGCTTTGAAGCGCCAACCACGCAGCGCTCTCACCGGGCACCGCACCCCGGTTTCCCGAGCGATTTGAGTGATAAATCACTCCAGCGCCAAGGCTCGCTTCGGGAACTGTGGGCTAGAATTGCCTGCAAGTTTTATGCCGCAATGAACACCCCACTCCACCTCCGTCTGTCAAGTCGTTTTTGCATCGCCGCAACGGTGGTGCTGGCCTGCGCCGCAACTGAGCCGGCCCACGCCGAACGCGCCGACAGGCTGCAGAAGATGGAGGTCGAGTCGAACCAACCCGGCCGCATCGACCTGCTGAACCAGTTGGTGGTGTTCAGTGGCGACGTGGCGGTGGTCAAGGGCACGATGTCGATCCGCGCGGGGCGCATCGAAGTGCGCGAAACGCCGGACGGCTACCAGTTGGCGGTGGCCCTGGGCACGCCGGGGCTGCTGGCGAAATTCCGCCAGAAGCGCGAAGGCGTCAACGAGTTCATCGAAGGCGAGGCCGAGCGGCTGGAATACGACAGCAAGGCCGACACGGTGCGCTTCGTCGGCAAGGCCATCGTGCGCCGCCTGCGCGGCACCGAGGTCGCCGATGAAGTGATCGGCGCGCTGATCACCTACGACAACACGGCCGAGTTGTTCACCGTGTCGGGCGGCGCTTCCGCCGCCACGCCGGCCAACCCGACCGGCCGTGTGCGCGCGGTGCTGACACCGCGCGAAGGCACACCAGCCGCCGCCGAAGCGGCCTCGCAGGCAGCCTCACAAGCAGCCCGCCAGAAAAAATGACCGCCGCTGCCGCCAATTGCCTGGAAGCCCGCGGCCTGCAAAAGAGCTACGGCGCCCGCATGGTGGTGAAGAACGTGCGGCTGTCGGTGCACGGCGGCGAGGTGGTCGGGCTGCTGGGTCCGAACGGCGCCGGCAAGACGACCAGCTTCTACATGATCGTGGGCCTGGTGCGGGCCGATGCGGGCGAGATCGACATCTCCGGCCAGCGCGCCGAGCGCCTGCCAATTCACCAGCGTTCGCGGCTCGGTCTGAGCTACCTGCCGCAAGAAGCGTCGATCTTTCGCAAGCTGACGGTGCAAGAGAACATCCGCGCCGTGCTTGAACTGCAGCAAGGCCCCGATGGCAAGGCGCTTGCCAAGCCCGAGATCGAAAAACTGCTGAACGGCCTGCTGCACGACCTGAGCATCGAGAAGCTGCGCGACAGCCCGGCGCCGGCTTTGTCGGGCGGTGAACGCCGCCGCGTCGAGATCGCCCGGGCGCTGGCCACGCAGCCGCGCTTCATCTTGCTCGACGAGCCCTTTGCGGGCGTGGACCCGATCGCCGTGATCGAGATCCAACGCATCATCAGCTTCCTCAAGAGCCGCGGCATCGGGGTGCTGATCACCGACCACAACGTGCGCGAGACGCTGGGCATCTGCGACCGCGCCTACATCATCAGCGAGGGTGAAGTGCTGGCCGAAGGCACGCCGTCCGAGATTGTTGAGAACCCCGATGTCCGCAAGGTCTATCTGGGCGAAAACTTCCGGATGTGAGATGACGGCCCCCGGTCTCACCTGCGGTGACCCCAACCCCCGAGGGAGTCGCGCCGCCCCTTGGGAGCGGCCCGGCGGGGCGTCGCGGGCGCCCGCCTCCACCCTTGCTTCCGGTGATCCAGTGAGTCGTCTTGGTCATGCTGGCGCCTGGGCGCGGCCAAGGGCGGCGTGCAGGGGGGGCGTGCAGTGAAACCGTCATTGCAGGTCCGCCTCTCCCAGCACCTGGCGCTCACACCCCAGTTGCAGCAGTCGATCCGCCTGCTGCAGTTGTCCACGCTTGAACTTCACCAGGAAGTCGAGCAGATGCTGGAGCAAAACCCCTTTCTCGAAGCCGAGGAAGAGATGGCGCCAGTGTTCGAGCCCCTGGCTGAACGCATGACGGCCACCGAGCGTGTGGCCGAGCGCGAAGCCGACCGCGCGGCCGAACCCGCTGGCGGTGATGCGGAAGACGCGCCCGGCATGGACGGCACCGAGTTCGGCACCACCGAACGCGACGACTGGGAAAACGGCACCGAGCGCGACGACTTCGACGGCATCCGCGAAACACCCAGCTCGTCGAGCGGCAGCACCAACAACGACGGCGACGACTTCGACCCGCAAGACCGCAACCCAGTCGGCGAAAGCCTGCAAGAACACCTGCGCGAGCAATTGCTTGGCATGCGCATCAGCCGCGAAGACGGCGCCGCCGTGATGGTGTTGATCGAGTCGCTGAATGAAGACGGCTACCTGGCCGATTCACTCGAAACCATCGCCAGCGAACTGGTTGAAGACCTCGAAGAACGCGAAGAGCTGGTTGAACGCCTGCAATGCGCGCTGAAGTGGCTGCAGAACATGGACCCGCTCGGCGTGGGCGCGCGCGACCTGCCCGAATGCCTGATGCTGCAGTTGCGCGCCCTGCCGCGCAGCGAGGCGCAGGCGGTGGCCATCATCATCTGCAAGCAGCACCTCGACTTGCTGGCGCGGCGCGACATGAAAAAGCTCATGGCCGCCACGGGCGCCGATGAAGAGCTGATCAAGGCCGCGCAGACGCTGATCGTCGCCACCGAGCCCAAGCCGGGCCGGCCGTTCACGCGCGCCGAAGCCAACATCATCGTGCCCGACGTCATCGTGCAGAAGTCGGGCCGCAACTGGAAGGTCGTGCTCAACCCCGACGTGATGCCCAAGCTGCGCATCAATGACCTGTACGCGCAGGCCATTCGCGGCAGCCGGGGTTCGGGTGGTGCCAACGGCAGCAACCCGGGCCTGAGTTCGCGGCTGCAGGAAGCGCGCTGGTTCATGAAGAACATCCAGCAGCGCTTCGACACCATCCAGCGCGTCTCGCAGGCCATCGTCGAGCGCCAGAAGAGCTTTTTCACGCACGGTGAAATCGCCATGAAACCGCTGGTGCTGCGCGAGATCGCCGACGAACTCGGCCTGCATGAATCGACCATCTCGCGCGTCACCACCGCCAAGTACATGGCGACCATGTTCGGCACTTTCGAGCTGAAGTACTTCTTCGGCTCGTCGCTGAACACCGACGCCGGCGGCAACGCGTCGAGCACGGCTGTGCGCGCGCTGATCAAACAACTGGTGGCGGCCGAAGACTCGGCCAAGCCGCTGTCCGACAGCCAACTGAGCCACATGCTCGAAGAGCAAGGCATTCAGGTGGCGCGGCGCACGGTGGCCAAGTACCGCGAAGCGCTGAAGATCGCCCCGGCCAGCTTGCGCCGGGCGCTCTGAGCCCTCCAGACCCGAGACGGTTGGTGGGTTGCGCCCAGGCCCCCCACCTGGGCCACCCAGGCTGCACCCGGGTCATGGTCCGAACGGCTCATCTTCATATACTCGACGCTTTTTTCCATTGAAGGATTTGCCTTGCGTCGCAGAGAACTCTTGGCACTGATCACCGCAGCAAGCTCGACCCCCTTGTCCGCCCGTGGAGGCGACGTGGTGGTCTCCGGCACCGGGGCAACATTTCCGGCAAAGGTCTACCAGCAATGGGCCGAGCAATACGCCCGTGAGACCGGTGTCACGGTCGACTACAAGCCCACCGGCTCCTCTGCCGGTGTCAAGCGCATCGTGGCGCGCGAGGTGGATTTCGGCGCGACTGACGTTCCCATGAGCAACGCCGATCTCGCCAAACACGGGCTGTTTCAGTTCCCCTCGCTGGTGGGTGGCGTCGTGCCGGTCATCAACCTGCCGGGTGTTGCGTCCGGCGCGGTGCGCGTGAGCAGCGAGGTTCTGGCGGCCATTTTTGCGGGGCAGATCACGAACTGGCGAGACAAGCAGATCTTGGCGCTGAACCCCAGGATCGCACTGCCTGATCTGCGCATCACACGCGTTGTGCGAGCCGACGGCTCGGGCACGACCGAGGTCTTCGTGCGCTACCTCAAACAGGCCGCACCGGCAGCTGCCAAGGCCATCGAAAGCCAGGGCAACCAAGCCCAGTGGCCCGGCAAGGTGATGGCGGCCGAGGGTTCGTCGAAACTGGTCGAAGCGGTCCAGGCGACGCCCGGTGCCATCGGCTATGTGTCTTCGGACTATGTTGCCCGCGACGGCCTGACTGCCGTCAGCCTGCGCAACCAGCGCGGCCAATGGGTGGCCCCCACGCTGGAGGGCTACCGCGCCGCCATCCACGCCGGCCGGCTGTTCAAGGACAGCCTCCAAGCCACACCGCTGATCGACATCGACGGCACCAACGTGTGGCCGATCGTGACGGCCACCTACTTGGTCGTGCCGCGCGCGCCAGCCTCCATTGAGCGTGCGGGGCGGGCACTCAATTTCTTCTACCGCTCGTACTTGCTGGGCGACAAGGCCGTGGCCGGAACTGGTTTCGCACCCTTGCCAACCACAACGCAGGCCCGCATCGTTTCGCTGCTGTCGGGCTTCCGCACGCCCGACGGGAAAGCCGTGCCCCTGTTGGCCGGCACGCGTCAGAGTTGGATGGTCGTTGCTCGATAACGGCCAAGAACGCCCACGCTGAAGGGACAAGGGGCGACAATCCCGCCCTGCTCCCACCTCCCGCCCCACGGCGGCTTCTATGGCCCTGCCCCTGTTCCTTCCCTGCGCCGCTGGCGTCGAGCCGCTTCTTGCCGACGAGGTGAAGCGCATCTTGCCGCTGGCCCAGGTGCACACCGCGCGCGGGGGTGTCGCACTCGATGGCGGCCCGAACGAGGTGATGGCGCTCAACCTGGAAAGCCGGCTCGCGCAGCGTGTGTTGGCCGAAGTGGCCGAAGGCCCGTACCGCGACGAGGCCGAGCTGTACGCGTTGGCCCATGGTGTCGATTGGTCGCAGTGGATCACGCCCGAGCACACGCTGCGGGTGGACACCACTGCCCAGCGCAGCCCGCTGCGCAGCCTGAACTTCGCAGCCCTGCGCATCAAAGACGGCGTGTGCGACATGCTGCGTGAAACGACCGGCGAACGCCCCAGCGTGGACACCCACCGCCCCGACCTGCCGCTGATGCTGCACCTCGGGCCTGAGCGGGCATCGCTGTATGTGGACACCTCGGGCGAGTCGCTCTTCAAACGCGGCTGGCGTGAAGACAAGGGCGATGCGCCGCTGAAGGAAACCCTGGCCGCCGCCATGCTGGCCGCCGCTGGCTGGCGCGGCGCACCCGAGGCCGGTGGCGCGCTGCACGACCCCTGCTGCGGCTCCGGCACCATCGCCATCGAAGCCGCGCAAATCGCCTGCGGCATCGCACCCGGCCTGAAGCGTCGCTTCGCGTTCGAGCGTCTGCTGCCGTTTGCCGGCGCCGAGATGCGGGCCGAGTGGCAGCGCATGAAGAGCCATGCGCAGTCGCGCATCCATGCCAGCGCGGTGCCCATCTTCGCCAGCGACGTGTCGTTCCGCATGGTCGATTTCGCGCGCCGCAACGCAGAGCGCGCGGGCGTGGAAGACATGATCCAGTTCAACGGTGGCGACGCGCTCGAGCGCCCAGCGCCCGCGCTGCCTGACGATCTGCCCGGCACCTTGATGATCAACCCGCCGTATGGCGAGCGCATCGACGTGGCCGGCAAGGCCGCTCGCACGCCAGCCCTTGACGGCGAAGACGACAACCGCGCAGCGCCGGACGACTTCTTCCCTCGCCTGGCCACCCACTGGAAACGCGCCTACACGCAACACCCGGCGGGCTGGACGGCGTGGGTGCTGAGCCCCGACATGAAGCTGCCCAGCGCCATGCGCCTGAAAGAGTCGCGCCGCGTGCCGATGTGGAACGGGCCGATCGAATGCCGGCTGTTCCGCTTTGACCTGGTGGCCGGCTCGGCGCGCTGACGACCCCGCTGCCGGCCCCGCCAATGGACACGCCTCGCCCCGCCGTGCAGCCGCTGCCCTCCGGCCGCTGGCAAGACCTGACCACCACCGACTTCGCGCGCATCGACCCGGAGCGCACGATCGCGCTGCTGCCGGTCGCCGCCATCGAACAGCACGGCCCGCACCTGCCCTTGTCCACCGACGCCGTCATCAACGAAGGCGTGGTGGCCGAGGCGTTGCGGCGCCTGCCGGCGACGTCGTCGGTGCTGGTGCTGCCGGCCCTCAACATCGGCGACAGCCTGGAGCACACCGCCTTCGCCGGCACCCTGAGCGCCGACCTGGAAGCCTTGCTCAGCCTGTGGCTGTCGGTCGGCCGGGGCGTGGCGAAGACAGGCGTTCGCAAGCTGGTGATCTTCAACAGCCACGGCGGCCAGCGCGCGCACGTGGACCTGGCCGCGCTGCGGCTGCGCGTGGCACACGGGCTGCTGGTGGTGCGTGCCCACAGCTTCTCGTTCGGCACGCCGCCGGACCTGTTCGAGGTGGACGAACTCGCGCACGGGCTGCACGGCGGGGCGGTCGAGACCTCGCTGCTGATGCACCTGCGGCCGGACCTGGTTCGGCACGAGTTCCTGGCCAACTTCCCGTCGTTCGGCCAGACGATGGCGGCACGCGGTGGCTTGCTGGGGGTCGAAAAACCCGTGGGCATCGCGTGGATGACGCAAGACCTGAACCCGCAAGGGGCCTGCGGCAACGCGGTGGGGGCCAGTGCCGAGAAGGGTGCTGCCCTGCTCGATCACCTGGCGAATCGGCTGGTGCAGTTGCTGGCTGAAGTCGAAGCGATGACCGTGCCGACTTCGGGCTGAACAGGGAACCGGCGATTCAGTTGTGCGGTTCGTCCGCCAGCAAGTGGCCGGCGTGTTCGTGCTTGGTCTGCACGTAGCGCGCGTTGTGGCTGTTGACCTCGGCCAACAGGGGCACGCGGTCGACCACCTCGATGCCGGCGGCGCGCAGTGCGCCGATCTTGTGGGGGTTGTTGGTCAGCAGCTGGATGCGCGTGATGCCCAGCGCACGCAGCATCGTCCCGGCGACCTGGAAATCGCGTTCGTCGTCGCGAAAACCCAGGTAGCGGTCGGCCTCCAGCGTGTCGAGCCCGCCGTCCTGCAGCCGGTACGCCCGCAGCTTGTTGGCCAGGCCGGTGCCGCGGCCTTCCTGCGCCAGGTACAGCAACACGCCACCGGCCACGGCCAGGTGCTCGATCGCGCTTTGCAGTTGGTCGCCGCAATCGCAGCGCAGGCTGCCGAGCAAGTCGCCCGTCAGGCAGGACGAATGCAGACGCACCGGCACGGGTTGGTCCAGCGCCGGTTGGCCGACGACGATCGCCACGTGTTCGGCGTCGCCTTCGACTTCGCGGAACAGCACCAGCTTGCAGTCCTCGTGCGCCGCGATCGGCACCCGCGCGTCGCTGACGCGGCGCAATGCCCACGCGCGCTCGGGCGCCACCTGGGCCACATCGGCGGCCGACAGCAGGTGGATCTGGGCGGCATCAAGCACGGCCTTCTGTGAGGCGGGCAACGGTGCGACAAGCAGCGCTGGCGTCAGCCGGGCGCGCTTGGCCAATGCCAGTGCGGCGTTCATCGCGGCATCAGCCGGCTCCGGGTCACCGAGCAGTGAGGTGTCAAGGCAACCCGGCGTGACGGCAGCGAGCGATTGCAGCTGCTCGACCGTGACGGGCAACGCCAGGCGGTGCGCACGTGGCGTCGATGCGTCGGGCCACTCCATGGCCTGCAGGCGTTCTGCCGTCAGC
>JAYSYW010000305.1:0-3653 GCA_043727255.1 Rhizobacter sp.
GTGGGCGCCACGGTCGTCAGCACCGACACCTTCACCATCCGCCAAGACCGCGCGCTGCCGTTCAACCCGGCCTCGTTGAGCTGGGCCGTCACTGGCACCCCGGTGGTGGCGACGGTCACCGTGCCCGACGTGCGCGGCCTCACGCAGGCCGCAGCCGCCAGCGCACTCACCGGGCGCGGCCTGGTGGTCGGTGCAGAGACGGTGCAAAACAGCGACACCGTGCCGCTCGGCAACGTCATCGGCCAAAACCCGGCCGCAGGTGCCAGTGTGGCCCTGGGCAGCGCGGTCAGCCTGTTCGTGTCGGCCGGCCCCACCTCGACCCCGCGCCCCGCCGCGCTGGAAGTCCGGCTCTCCGAGCCGGTGGTGGCCCCGGACGGCAGCATCACCGTCACCCCGACCGTGCGCGACGCCAACGGCTCGCCGATGAGTGGCGACTTCCAGTTCACGCTGGCGGTGACTGCCGTGGGCCCGGTCAGCGGCAACGCGCCGGTGGTTGAAGGCCTCACGGTGCGTTTCCCCAAGCTCGCCAAACGCCTGCTGAACCAGAACACCACGATCGACCCCAACGGCGACTTCGCCGACGGCGACCCGACCGACCCGAACTACGGCAAAGAAACCGGCGGCAAGTACCGCGTCACCCTGCGCCTGGTCGGCGGCAGCTTGAGCAGCAGCCAGGACGTGCTGGTTCTGCCAAGCGGCACCGCCAGCATCACCGCCAAGACCAGCCAGTACGCCGGCCGGCTGGAAGAAGCGCTTGCCGCCGCTTTCCAGGCCACGCAAGCCAACGACGCCGTGGCGCTGGCGCAAGCCCGCACCGCCTTCCAGGCGCTGTCTGCCAACGCCGACTTCTCCCAGACGGTGTTGAGCGCCACCCAGGCCTTGGCCCCGCCCAACGGCAACCTGGCAACGCCAGCGTTCCTGGCTTCGCGCGGCTTCGTGGCCGGCCCGCAAGACGCGGCCTTCGCCGCCGCGCTCAGCACCGTGGTGACCCGCCTGCGGGCCGCCCGCACGCAGCTCGAAGCCATCAACACCGCCGCGTTGACGCAGGACTCGCTGAACACCCTGCAGGCCGCCGCCGCCAGCTACAAGCAGGCCGTGCAACAGCTGCAAACGCTGCAACCCAGCGCGCTTGGCACCGCCCAGCAAAACGCCGCCATCAACCAGCAGATCGCCCACGAGGTGCCGCTGCTGCTGGACGTCATCAAGCGCAAGACCGGCGAGCTGATGACGCAGGTGGTGGTGTCCGCGCCCGCAGCGGCCGGCACCGCGCTGGCTTTGGTTTCGCCCACCTCGGCCCGCGCCATGTATGCCGGCACGCGGCCGGTGCAGCTGTTCACCTTCTGGTCGTTCGCGTTTTCCACCTTCACCGACCTGTCGGGCACCGCACGCGCCAACATCATCGAGCTGACGGTCACGCTGGTGAACAGCTTGATCAACATCTCGGCCGCCAACGCCATCAACCAGAACCCGAACGGCGGCGTGTCCATCGACTACTGCCTGGCCAGCGCGTCGCTGGCGTTCGTGTGCCCGAACTACATGCCCACGACCATCGGCGGCTCGGGCTTCGGCCGCAACGCGGCGGCCATCAAGGTGGCGCTGGTGGGGTGCCTGGGGGGTGACCTGATCCGCAACCTGATGACGCTGCGCGTGCCCAGCGACCTGGCGGGTGCCATCCGCCTGGGCAACAAAGTCATTTCGATCACCAATTCGCTGGCGCAGCAAGGTGGCGTGGGCGCGGTGGTGCAGCCCGACTTGATCGACGAGGACTACCTCATGGGCAACAGCGACCTGCTGTTCTTCACCCGCGGCTGGCCGCGCGTGAACCAGGGCCGCCTGCCCTGCGTCGGCATCGTCATCGTGATGAACACTGAAACCGGCGGCATCGCGGCGGTGAACCTCAACTTCCTGGGTGTCTGCGGCTGAGGCGCCTTGCCGTTCAGCGGCCGGTGGCGGCCAGCGCTTCGCGCAGCAGGTTCGCCACCGCCTGTGCCGGCACCGCGAAGCCGAGGCCGTAGCCGCCTGGCACCGTGGCGTTGGCCACGCCGATCACACGGCCCTGCAGGTTCACCACCGGGCCACCTGAATTGCCCGGGTTGATGGCCGCGTTCAACTGCAGACGCGACTGCAGCGCGGCTGGCTCCAGCACCGCACCGGGCCGCGCGCTGACGATGCCCAGCGTGGCCGTTGGCAGCGCGCCAAAGGGGCAACCCAGCACCAGCACCCATTCGCCCGGTGCCTGCGCTTCGAGGCGCAGGTCAAGGCCCAGCCCTGGCATGGGCGCGTCGGCTTCCAGCTCAACCAGCGCCAGGTCGTTGGCCGCGTCGGTTCGCACCAGCCGGGCCTTCCAGGCGCTGCGGTTCCACAGCACCTGGGGCGGCCCCGCCAGCGACGCCAGCGTGTGCGCCGCCGTCACGATGAAGCGCGAGCCTTCGATGCGAAAGCCCGAGCCCATGGCGCCACGCCCGTCGCCCACAGCCACCACCGCTGGCGATGTGCGGGCGATCAGGCCCGTGAGCGCAAGGGGCGCCGAAGCGTCTGGCAGCACGGCCTGCGGCGTGGCACAGGCGCCCAGCACCAAGCCGGCCGCCAGCACCCAGGCGCAGCGGGTCGGGCGCGGCGCAGCCGGCGGGAAGGCGGGTCGTTTCTTCATGGACATGTCGAAAACCTTTCAGGTCGGCCAGTGTCTTCGCTCCGTAGAATCAATTCGATGAAATGCCATCACCTGGGGGCAGCAGCCTTTGCGCTGAGTGCCAGCCTTCTTTCCCCGGTCTGGGCACAGGCCGACCGTCCACCTCCTTCCGCCGTCCCCCCTGAAGCCGCCGCTTCCGCCCCACCGGCCGCAGTGGTGTCACTCTCGGCCCGCAAGGTCTACGAGCAGGCGCGCTCGCAGCTTGTGCAGATCCGCACCGTGCTCAAGGGCCAGGCCAGCCAGACCTCGGTGGGCTCGGGTTTCTTCGTCACGCCGCAGGGCCACATCGTCACCAACTTCCACGTGGTCAGTGAGGCCGCCCTCAAGCCCGAACGGCATGAGCTGGTCTACGTCACGGCCGACGGCAAGGAAGCCCCGGTGCAGATGCTGATGCTCGACGTGCTGCACGACCTGGCGCTGCTGAAGGTGGTGGCCGACCCGAAGCGGCCCGCCAAGGCATTCGACGCGTTGGCCTTCCGGCCCGAGGGCCAGCCGCTGGCTCAGGGCGAACGCATGTATTCGCTGGGCAACCCGCTCGACGTGGGTTTTGCGGTGATTGAGGGCAACTACAACGGGCTGGTGGAACGCAGCTTCTACCCGCAGATATTCTTTGCCGGATCGCTGAGCGGCGGCATGAGCGGCGGCCCGGCGCTCGACCAGGAAGGCCGCGTGATCGGCATCAACGTGGCGCGGCGGGTCGATGGTGAACAGGTCAGCTTCCTGGTGCCCGCCAGCTTTGCCACCGAACTGCTGCGGCGCGGGCGCGACACCCAGCCCATCGCCGGCTCGGCCTGGCCGATCGTCAACCAGCAGTTGAACGCTCACCAGGCCATGCTGACCGACCGCTTCGTGACGCAAGGCTGGAAGGCCGCCACCCACCCGCGCTACAAGGTGCCTGTGCCGGCCGACCGCTTCATGCGCTGCTGGGGCAGCAGCGAACCCTCGCGCACCGGCGGGCTCGACT
>JAYSYW010000306.1:0-18218 GCA_043727255.1 Rhizobacter sp.
GGCCCATAGCCGTAGCTATGGGACAAGAAGCCGGTGAAAAATGGACCGCTGCGGCCAAATTGCAGCCGACGCTCCCCCAGCCCGACAGGCTCCTAGGGCAGAGAAGCGCGGTCTCATGAACGGCACTGCGCGGTTGAACCGCTGCTGACTGCGCGGGCTGCGAACGTTCTGCCGAGCTGGCGTCACTCACACGCCAATCGGCCGGCTCGCCTGGCCCTCGCAGCGGGACATAACCACCATGGCACCGAACCCTCTCCGTGGTCGGCCGGTCATCGTTGCTGTCAAATGAGAACGCCAGCGACATCTTCACGACCCCATCGCCGCCATGAATGTCTCAGCACCCGCGGCATGCTGCAAGACGTTCAACGATCAGACAACTTCAAGAACTTGTTGAACAAGTGACCGAGCAATGTCGGTGACATTCCACAGAATGACGGCTGCGGTTCTTGTTTTTCAGGGTGCAGCACACCGCATCAATACACTTGTCAGTTCCTTCCACCAGCAGCAGAAAGAAAACATGAAATTTTTCTCCTTGGCTCTCATCGTCTCGGCATCGGTGCTCTCGGGTTGTGCGTTCAAAACCTCACCCTATGGCGCATCTGTGAAGAACGTGGAGGCAATTCGATCGGCCAATGTCAAGCCAATTTCGGTTGGCAAGTTTCAGTCTGCGAAACCAGGCTTGACCTCGATCACCTGCCGGGCAGCTGGCCCGGTTACCGTCGTCCCCAGCTTTGAAACGTATATCGAACAAGCTTTCATCGACGAACTCAAGCTGGCCGGTGCCTACAACGCAACTTCCCCCCTTGTTCTTACGGGGAAGCTTGAGGACATCGATTTCAGCTCCGGCATCAGTGATGGCAAGTGGCTCTTCGCTTTGACGGTTTCAAATCCGCGAAACGAAAGCTTCACGACGAAATCCACGTTTGGGTTCTCGGGCAGCTTTGTTGCGGACCGGGCTTGCCAAGAAGTGGCCCAGGCGTTCGCGCCGGCGGTTCAGAAGCTCATCGAGGACGTTGTTCGCGATCCCAAGTTCAAGCAAATCGCCAGGTAAGCTGATCGGCCATGCGTGGTCACGGCTCAGGGTCCACGAATCCTGAACGCTGACCACGCCCTCATGTGATACGCCGCGCATCTCATGTGACGAAGGCCCGTCCTCACGGCCCAATCCGTCTTTGGGCATGTCGAAGGGGGCTGGCTGATTTGACAGATGTGTCTCAGACCCCCCGCTGGGAAGCGCGGCTGAGGCTTGACGTGGCGGGCGAAGCTGTGGCGCTGAAAGGCGGGCGACCACCTCTTTCTGCCCGCAGGCACACCGCACACGGTGACGCAGGTGGCCGAGGGTTCGCTCTGGCTGGCGGTCCATCTGCATGCGGCATGGTCGCTGGCCCTCTTTGTATGAGGGCAAAGCCATGGGCTGAATTTGGCGGCGGCTGGCGGCGCTGATACAACCATTGCCAGCCTCTCCATCGAGAGGATCTGCACCCGAACTCGGGCCGACGTTCGTCTCAAAAGGAGTGTGTCCATGGGGCTCTCAGCTGGGTATGGGCTGGTGATCGGCGAGAAATCGAGGTACTACCGCGACGACCCCGACAACTTCGGGCGCTATTACCACGGCAACCTCGACGTGAAGACGCCCAGCGGCGACTACCACTGCGCGATCGACGTTGATCCCAAGTCCATGCCCGACGGCATTCAATGGCGCGTGGTCCACATTCGGCCGCAAGACTTCGCACGCCTGAAGACCTTGCCGAACGGCTGGCACTTCTTGCGGAGCCAAAGCGATTCAGGCGCGTTGGACTACATCCGCTCGCGGGTGCTGCACCCGCCCATCCTGATCTGGAACGTGCGCTATGACAGTTGCCTGGCGCGCTTCCTGGAGTTTTTTCGCTGGAGCCCGCCGTGGAAAAGCGGCACCGGCATTCAGGCGCTGACCGAGCTTGAAGCCGTCATTGAGCAAGGCGTGCGGTTCTACTTGTTCGGTGAACCCTTCACCAGGGGGCGCGGTGTGCACAACATTCACCAGAACCAGGGCGACCCGATCGGCGGTGGGCACGATGCCGAGAACGCCATCTGGCAAGACGGGGCCACCATCGTTGAAACCGCGCAGGGCGGCTTCGTCGGCTTTCTGAACAAGTTCAAAACGCAGTCGTTCAAGACTGACGATTTCGGGCGCCCCAAATGACATGCGCTGACATGCACACGCAGCCCGTCAGCACCACCCTGCGCGCAACACCAGCCACTCGGGAGTCGCCGATGGAAGCCTTTGCAAAGATCCTCTCCGCCCTCGCGTCGCTGGCATGGCCGGTGGCTGTTGCGGTGTTGTTGTTCAAGCTCTATGGGCCGATCCGCAAGCTCGTTGAATCGGCCAGCTGCCGGAAGTTCACGCTCAAGGTGGCGGGCTATGAACTCACGATGGAAGAGTTGTCCGAGCAGCAGCGTGTGATCCTCAACGACCTTCAATGCAAGGTGGCCGAGCTTGAGACGCGCCTGGGCACCAGCCGGGACACACGGCCCCTCGAAGCCAGTGCGGCGCCGGCCAGCAGCAAGCGCATCTTGTGGGTGGACGACAAGCCGAGGAACAACAGCTTCCTCATCGCGGCGCTGGAAGAGCGCGGCGTTCGGGTCGAGACCGCGCTCAACACCGACGAAGGCGTGGAGAAGTTCAAGAAGTCACGCTACGACATCGTGGTGTCTGACATGGGCCGGCCCGAGGGTGAGCACGCCGGCCTCGACCTGACCCGC
Source organism: Rhizobacter sp. (assembly GCA_043727255.1). Classification (GTDB taxonomy): domain Bacteria; phylum Pseudomonadota; class Gammaproteobacteria; order Burkholderiales; family Burkholderiaceae_C; genus Rhizobacter. The sequence goes on from JAYSYW010000306.1 coordinate 2,743, forward strand.
AAGATCAAGTCGATCAGCCCCAGCACGCCGGTGTTCATCTTCTGCAGCGCCTGGGCGGCGCGCAACCTGCGGGCGCAGGCGCTGAGCGTCGGAAGCTCCGAAATCACTGCCTCGGGCACCACGCTGCTGAGTGCGCTGCCGTTGGCGGGCGGGTGACGGCTGAACCCCGCCAGGGCAACGTGCCCTCTGAGCGTGATCACCTTGAGGGGGCCGTGGCGCTGAGCCTCAAAGCCGGGGGTCAATCGGCGGGCAGGTCGTCGAACAGCGGCATTGGTGTGTAGCGCGCGGCCGGCTCGCGCACCGAGTGGGTGGGGGCGGCGTGGTCTGTGAACGTGTGGAGTGCCGCGCCCTGCGGTGCCAGCAATTCCGTCAAGGGCGCCAGCCCGCCAGCGCGCACGCCGAGCAGGCGCAGCCGGCGGGTCAGGTCCACCCGCTTGAGCGACTGGCCGGCGGCTTGGCGGATGCCGCGCGCGTCCATCGTGTGGGCGGGCAGGGTGAGGTCGCGGGTGACGATCTTGAAGTCGTCGAAGCGCAGCTTGATGCCGATGGTCTTGGCGGCGTAGCCCTTGCGCGTCAGGTCGGCGGCGAGCTTCACGCACAAGTCGGTGAACACCGCGCCGAGCGCGGCGCGGTCGCGCACGGCGTGCAGGTCGCGTTCGAAGGTGGTTTCGCGGCTGATGGACTTGGGCTCGCTGAAGGTGACCACCGCGCGGCTGTCGCGCCCGTGTGCGGCTTCGTGCAGCCAGGCGCCGTAGCTCTTGCCGAACTGCGCGACCAGCCAGGCGGGCTCGGCGCTGGCCAGGTCGCCAATGGTGTGCAGGCCCAGGGCGGCCAGCTTCTCTGTGGCCTTCGGGCCAATGCCGTTGACCTTGCGCGCCGGCATCGGCCAGATGCGGGTGGGAATGTCGGCTTCGGTCAGCAAGGTGAGGCCGTTGGGTTTGTCGAGGTCGGAGCCGATCTTGGCCAGCAGCTTGTTGGGGGCGACGGCGATCGAGCAGCTCAGGCCGGTGGCGGCGTGCACCGCGTCTTTCAACTGCAGGGCCACGCCGGCGCCGGCATCGGTTTGCGCGCCGGGCAGGTCGCTGAGGTCGATGTAGATCTCGTCGATGCCACGGTCTTCAACCAGCGGCGCGATGGCCCGCACGGCGGCTTTGAACAGGCGCGAGTGGTGGCGGTATTGCTCGAAGTCGACCGGCAGCAACACGGCGTCGGGTGCGAGTTGTGCCGCTTTCATCATGCCCATGGCCGAGTGCACGCCGAGCGCCCGCGCTTCGTAGGTTGAGGTGGTGATGACGCCCCGGCCGGCGTAATCGCGCAGCCGGGCGTAGCGGCGGCTGCCGTCGGCCCGGGTGATGGGGGCCGCGTCGCGCCCACCGCCAATCACCACCGCCTGGCCGCGCAGGTCGGGGTAGCGCAGCAGCTCGACGGACGCATAGAAGGCGTCCATGTCGAGGTGGGCGATGAGGCGGCGTTGAGGCATGGGCGAGGAAAGAACGGCGGCGGGGCGGCGAAGGGAAACGGCAACGAAAGCGGCAATGAAGGGGCAACGTGGGGGGCAAGGAAGCCCAAGGACGGCGACGTGAACTGTATGTCCATACAGGCATGCCGACAAGCCGCCTGGGGCCTTTCGATGCGCGCAAACTGCGTCGGTTTCGTTGACGCTGGAGGCTGCCATGTCCACGCTTGCCAAGGCCACGAAGGCCACCCTTATCCCTTGTCTGCGCTACCGCGACGCGCCCGCCGCCATCGAATGGTTGTGTCGGGTGTTCGGCTTTGAGAAGCACGCGGTGTACGCCAACCCCGACGGCAGCATCGCCCACGCGCAGCTCACGTTCGGCAATGGCATGGTGATGCTGGGCTCGGTGACGAAAGAGCCCACCGAATGGAGCCGGCTGGTGATGCAGCCCGATGAGATCGGCGACCTGGAGACGCAGGCGCCGTATGTGGTGGTGACCGATGCCGACGCGATGTACGCCAGCGCCAAGGCGGCCGGCGCCGGCATCGCCATCGACATCCGCGATGAAGACTACGGCGGCCGCGCCTTCAGTTGCCACGACCTGGAAGGGCGCCTGTGGAGCTTTGGCACCTACGACCCGTGGGCGCCAGGTTGATCAGCCCTGATCAGTGCACCACCAGCCGCCCCGGCCCGGCCTGCACCGAACCAATGACGGCGGCGTGGCCGAAGCCCTGGCGCGCAAAGACGGCCAGCACCGCGCCCACCGTGTCGGGCGCGCACGAGACGAGCAGGCCGCCGCTGGTTTGCGGGTCGGTCAGCAGGGCCTGGTCGGCGCTGGAAAAGCCGGTGGGCAGATCGACATCGCCGCCGTAGCTGGCCCAGTTGCGGCCCGACGCGCCGGTGACGAAGCCGCGTTCGGCCATTTCGCGCACGCCGCTCAGCAGCGGCACTTGTGGCCAGGCTATGTGCACCGTGTGGCCCGAGCCGCGTGCCAGTTCGAGCGCGTGGCCGGCCAAGCCGAAGCCGGTGACGTCGGTCATGGCGTGCACGCCGGGAAGGGCCGCGAGTTCGGCGCCGGGGGTGTTGAGCTTCGTGGTGCTGGCGATCATCTGCGCGTAGCCGTCGGCGGGCAGCTGGTCTTTCTTCAGCGCCGCGCTGAGCACGCCCACGCCGAGCGGTTTGCCCAGCACCAGCAGGTCGCCGGCTTTCGCGTCGGCGTTGCGTTTGATGCGGCTCGGGTGCACCAGGCCCATCACCACCAGGCCGTAGATGGGTTCGACCGAGTCGATGCTGTGGCCGCCCGCGATGGGAATGCCGGCTTCGGTGCAGATGCTTTCGCCGCCTTGCAGGATGCGCGCGATGGTTTCGCGCGGCAGCACGTTGATCGGCATGCCCACGAGGGCCAGCGCCATGATGGGCGTGCCACCCATGGCGTACACGTCGCTGATGGCGTTGGTGGCGGCGATGCGGCCGAAGTCGAACGGGTCATCGACGATCGGCATGAAGAAGTCGGTGGTGGCGACCAGCGCCTGCTCGTCGTTGAGCCGGTACACGGCCGCGTCGTCGGCGGTCTCTATCCCCACCAGCAGCTCTTTGGGCAACGGCAGGCCGCCACTGCCTTTCAAGATTTCGGCCAGCACGCCCGGGGCGATCTTGCAACCGCAGCCGCCGCCGTGGCTCAGCGAGGTCAGGCGGATCGGGGCGGCGGCAGATGAGGTGGAGGTGGTGGGTGTCGTCATGGCCGCGAATTGTCGGCCCCCCGCTTCGCCAACACGACGCATGCGAGTTGCTCGCAACAACATGTGGGCAACAACACGCAGCCAGACCGGCTCCAGCGAGCCCGTGCACGGCCCGGCGCGGCCGTTTGGTGCCAAGGTGCGGTGCGACAATCCTGCCCCGTGCCGCCACCAGGTGGCGATTCGCCCGATGTCACTCCCGGTTCAACCCCTTCGTTCACAGGCCCGCCGTGCTTGATTTTGAAGCTCCACAAGTGGATGCACCGCGCATGCGCCGCGCGGGCAAAGCGCTGTTGTCGCTGGCCCTGATGGACGCGCGCAACCACACGCTGCGCTGGAGTCGCGCCTTTGAAGACGCCCTGGCGCGCGTGCCCGAAAACGGCTCGCAGCCGCTGGTGCTGGCCCAACACCCGATGCTCGATTCACCGGCCTGGCTGCTGGGCCACATTGGCTGGTTCCAGGAACAGGCGGTTGCCCGCAATGTGCAGCGCCACCGCGGTGAACGCGCCGATGCGCGCGTGCCCCGGCTGGCATCGATCGAACCCTCGGCCGACGGCTGGTACGACCCCACCCAGGTGCCCCTGGCCGGCCGCAACGGCGCGCGGCTGCCCCCGCTCGAAGCGATTCGCCACTACTTGGTTGAGACGTTGGAAACCACGCTCGAACTGCTGGACCGGGCCGATGAAGACGACGAATCGCTCTACTTCTTTCGGCTCGCGTTGTTCCATGAAGACCTGAAAAGCGAATCGTTCGCCGTGCTGGCGCAGGCCACCGGCTTCGATGCCGGCCTGGTGCCGCGCCTGCAGGGCACACCGCCACGCGACCCGCTGTTGATGCCCGCCTGCACCTGGCACATGGGCAGCGGGCCGGAAGGCTTCGCGTTCGACAACGAGCGCCCGGCCCACGACGTGGCATTGCCCGAATTCGAGATCGATGCGCAGGCGGTGAACTGGTCGCAGTACTGCGAGTTCGTCGAAGACGGTGGTTACGACGAAGCGCAGTGGTGGTCGCCCGAAGGCTGGGAATGGCTGCTGCGCGAAGGCCGCCGCAGCCCGCGCCATGTGGACCAGATGCGCCAAGCCGTGCTGCTGCAACGCTTTGGCCGGCTGACGCGGGTGCCGCTTGACCAGCCGGTGGTGCACGTGAGCTGGTACGAAGCCGATGCCTGGTGCCGCTGGGCCGGCCGCCGCCTGCCGAGCGAAGTGGAATGGGAGTTGGCGGCCCACAACGCCAGCTCGCGCGGCTTTCATTGGGGCTCTGTATGGGAATGGACGGCCGGCACCTTCCGCCCGTACCCCGGCTTCACCCCCGGCCCCTGGGCCGAGTATTCGACGCCGCACTTCGGCACCCACCGCGTGCTGCGCGGGGCATCGTTTGCCACCCGTGAACGGGTGCGCCACCCGCGCCACCGGGCCTTTCAGCCGGCCGACAACGACCAGGCGTTTGCCGGCTTCAGAAGTTGCGCATTCGGGTGAACAACGCGCTGTGGGCGTGAACCCCACACGTGACCACTGCGAAGGCCTGCGCCAGCGTTTTCAGCCGGTGCCTCCGGCCAAGTCGCCTGGATGCGCTATGAGCGCGCTGCGATCACGCTGTGATCGGGCAGTGAGCGCGCGGTAGCGGCAACATGAACGCGCCACCGGGTCACCCCGGTGGACAGGAGGGGCTGAACAGCCCCTCCGCCGTCTCTCAACCCAGCACCACCACGTGGCCTTCTTTCGGGTCGATGCGGTTGCCACACAACTCGTCGACCAGGCCTTGCGCCGCTTCGAACCCGGCGTGTTCTTTCACCTGCATCCACGGCTTGGTGGCGTCGCTCACCTGGCGGATGAAGGCCAACTGCGCTTCGTTGAAGCGGCGCGTCACCTCGGCAGCGCCCCAATCGGAATTGCGCTTCTTGATCTGGTACGGCGCGAAATACGGCTGGGGTTGCGGGCCGGGGATGTTCTTCGGGGCTTTGCTGAGGTGGTCTTGCGACTGGGCCGAACCGGCGTAGCAGCTGTAGACCAGCGAGGCGCCGAAGTGTTCATGCACGCGCTGGCGCAACGTGTTGTCGCCCGAGAAGTCCACGTACAGCGTGGGCAGGTTCTTGTCGAGCGACTCGACGGCGTTGTAGTTCACCGCGCGTTCGTAGCAGCCCAGGCCGTCAACGAAGCTCATGTTGCCGCTCGATGTGAGACCCAGAATGCTCACGCCCGGCAGGTCTTTGAAGCAGAACACCGTGCCATAGGCCGTCTTGCTGGACGCGCTGGAAACGATGACCTGCTTGGCGCCGAAGAAGCTGTTGTCTTCAAGAAAGTCCGCCAGCATGAACGAGGTGATGAACAGCGGGCGCGTCAGGATCTGGTAGTTCTCGTCCGCCTTGCGGTACGCCGCGTCGGTGCTCACGCGCTGGTACTGGTTGTAGGCCGAGGTCAGCTCCAGGCGGTGCGGCGTGCCGTCGTAGAAGCCGCGTTCACCCACGCGCACCGGCTGCATGACCACATGGCTGGCGATGGGCCAGAAACCGTAGAAACGCTCGCCTACAGCCAGGCCTTCAACGGTCGAACTGACGATCTCGGCGAAGCCCCACGCGGGCATGTGGCCGAAGCCTTCTTCGCCCGTGGGATAGAAGTTCCAGTAGCGCAGATGTGGCACCTCGCCGAAGGCGGCGTAGGTGATATTGTTCGACGTCACCGCCACGCGGTCGATCTTCAACAAGGCCTCGCCCGGCTTCAGCGCCGGCAACGGCGACGTGACGATGCGGGTGCGTTCGAGGGCCTTCTTGTCGGTTTGCAGTTGGGTCAATTCGGTCATAGCCATGTGCCTTTGTCGTTGGAAGTTCGAATTCAAAAACTGTAGGGCGATGCGGGCATGAGCGGGTTCGGAAACTGAAACCATGGTTGTGCCACCGCCCTCCGCCAAGGCCAAGCCACTGAAACGCCCCACCCAGGCGCGTGCCAAGGCCACGGTTCAGGCCATCTTTGATGCGTTTGTTCGGATTTGGCAGCGCGACGGCTGGGGCCGGCTGACCACCCGCGCGGTGGCGCTCGAAACCGGCATCGCCGTGGGCACCCTGTACGACTACTTCCCCAGCAAGACGGCGCTGTTGTCAGGCTATGTGCGCCATTGCATCGAGGCCTTGGTGCAGGCGGTCGATCAGCAGGTCGTTCAGCCCGCCAACCTGAGCTGGCAAGAGCGCATTCACCTGCTCGTGCAACTGGCCTGCGGCGTTCACACGACCGATCGGCCCTGGTTTCACCGCGACATGCTTTCGCTCGAAGCGCAGATGGCCGAACCCAAGCACCAAAGCCGCGCCCACGAAGAACTGGCCGCGATGTGGCAGCGCGTGTTCGATGCCTGCGCCGACCTGCCGCGCCGTCTGCCCGCCAGCACGGTGCGGGCGCTCCACCTGGCCGTCTGGGGCGGGCGCCGCTACGGCATGCTGGTGCAGCTGGACGACGCGCAGATGCGGCAATGGGCCGACGAGATGGAGCAGCTGTGCCGCGCGGCCGTGCTGTCCGGCGCCGAAGGGTGCTGACTGGTCCGTGCACGCGGCCCGGGCACGTCGGCCAGCACACGCGCAGCCGCGCGCCCCGCGTCAGGCGCCCGGCACCTCAGGGTGCACCACAGGGGCCGCACGCAGCGGCCGCCAATGGCCGCCTTCGCTGAAGCACTCCCAGGCCCACTTGATCCACTTCAGCAACGAGAACGCGAGCCACAGCGCCCACGCCAGCATCAGCAGGCGGTAGGCCAGCAGCGGCGCGCTCAACACCCAGGCCTGCGCCGGCTGGCCGCCTTCGATGCGGTCTTGGTACCAGTTCAAGTTGAACGCGCTCGACCCATTGCCCGTGACAAGCAGGTCGGGGAAGGCCAGCAGCCCCACGCGCACCGTGTTCAACAGCACCACGGCGGCGGCGAAGGCCCACAGGGCCAGGCCGATCTGCACCAGGGCGAAGACGCGCGGCGAGAGGCCATCGCCCACACGCCGCCGCGCGGCCAGTGCAAAGAACCAGCCGACGACCACCGCCGCGCCGGTCAGCGAGGCCTGCGCCAAGCCCACACCCAGCAGCAGCCACGCGGCGAAGCTCAGCGGCGTCAACCGGCTGCGGCCAAGGCCGGCCGCAAGCAAGGCCACCACGGCCAGCACGCCCCAGAACAGCACGGCCGGGCCGACGCGCGGGCCGCCGACGGCAAGCACCACGCGGTCTTGCGGCACTTGAATGCGCACCGTGTCGTTCACGCCTGGCGCGCCGAGGTCTATGCGCTGCGTTTTGAACAAAGAACTCATGCCACGCGGTTCACGCCAATCGACCTGCACGCGGTGCGTGCCCGGCGTGATGGGCACCGACACCACGCGCCCCTGCGGTTGCACCGACTGCACCTGGTCGTCGATCCACACGCCCATCAACTCGGCCCCTTCGGGCAGCGTGAGGCGGTGGTTGCCGCCTTCGCTGGACCGCAGCGTGAGCTGGTTCGACACCTCGGTGGCGCGTTGCCCCGGCGTGTAGCGCGTGTGCACGCCATCAAGCGTGAGCGTCTGGCCCGGCACGCCGGCCGGCCGCGCCACCGTGACCTCAACCGATTCGCCCGGCCACGGCTGCCACTGCGGCAGAAAGCGGCCCTCTTGCTGATGCTGAACAGGCGCGATGCCGCCCAGCCCCACGTGCCACTGCGGTGATGCCTCCAGCGTCCACACCTCGATCTGGTGCGGCTCGGGCGCGGCGGTGAGCTTGAGCTTCGGTGCGTCTTTGATGATGCTGACGAAGCTGGCTGAATCGGCCGCGCCCAGTTGCACCAGCGCATGGCCGTTTTCCACGCGCACCGATTCGTCGTTCACCGCTTCGCCGTCGAGCAAGCGAATGCGCGCCTGCGCCGGCACGCGGCTCGGGCCGACGCGCTCTATGCGCGTTTCGACCGTCCAACGCAGCCCCAGGCGAACGATGCGTTCCACCCGCAAGAAGGGCGGCAGCGCGTCGCGCTGGGTGCCACGGTCTTGCCCTCGCGCGTTGCCCGGGTTGTGGGCCACCTCGCGCGACAAACTCAGCGCGCCCGACGCCAGCCCGCGCGCATCCAACCCGGCAAGCAGCCAGCCGGTGGTTTGCGCCTTCAGTTCACGCACTGGCATCGGCAGCGCGATCTCGACGCTCGCGGCGTCGCCCACCCAACCGTCCAGCACCACCTGGTTCACGCCTGCCGGCAACGTGGCCCACAGGGCGCCGTTCTCGTCGCGCCGCACGGTGGCAGGCTGGCCGTTCACTGTTGTCTGCGTGGGCCGCCACTGGCCGCCTTGGCCTGGCAGCGGCACCATCACTGGCGCCTGCGTGTGCACTTCCAGGCGAAGCTGGATGCGCGAGCCTTCGGCCACCACCAGCAGGCGCGCCACGTCGGCGCAGTTCGGCAGGCAATCGGGTGGGGCGGTCAGGCGGTTGCGCAGCTCGGTCAGCACGTCGCTGCCGGGCACGGTGTCAGCCGACGGTGTGGCGGGTTCGGCGGGTGGTGTGGGTGGCATGGGCGGTGCAGCCCAGGCCGGCACGGGCGCGTTCAGTACAACCAGCACAGCGCACAGCACGGCCGCCGCTGCGGCTGAGGGCGCAGCCGGCGAAGGCATCGCCGCGCCCGTGGACGGCTCACCGCGCCGTGGCCATCGCCAAACCCCGGGGCCGCCCAGCAGCGCAAGCAGCGCTGCCACCACCAAGGCCAACCCACCCAGGCGCAACAGCACCGTGCCGGCTGGCGGCAGCAGCACCAGGTTCATGTTCTGCGAGCGTTCAACAGGCCCTTGCCACCGCAACGAATACGAGGCCCAGCGCCGATTGGGCAGGCCCGGCCCGGTCTGCACCTTGGCTTGCGGGTCGATGCCGTACAGGCTGGGCTTGGCCAGCTTGGGCGACGAGCGCGTGTACGGGGGCGACACCACCGCGCCAGACGACACGCCAGCGCTTCGCTCCTGCGCCATGTCGGCACTGGGCTCGCCAGCCGGCGCGGGGGCGGGTGCCATCGTGGGGGCCGGCATTGACGCATCCGAGAGCGCGGCTTCTTCTTGCATGGCGCCAGCCTGTGAGTCGTATTCGAGCGACGGGTACATCGACAGCCTGAACTGCTGCGTTGCGTAGGGCACGAGGATCACCGCCATCAGCAGCGCGGTGGCATTGCGGCCCCAGCGGCTCAGCATGAGCAGCCGCCCCGCCGGCAACACCTTCACCAGCGTGCAGAAAGCCAGCAGCACCAGCCACAGCACGCGGGGCGCCCCCGGCATGTGCCACGTCAGCGCCAGCGCGGCGCCCATCAGCGCGCCAGTGCGCCAGCCGATCAGCCGGCCGGTGGCCAGCGCGGCCAGCAGCACGAAGAAGAAGTCCCACAGCGACCAGCGCGCCACCCATGAACCGGCGGCCACGTCCACGCCACCGGCATGCAGCAGGCGCCAACCGGGTGGCAGGTTGAGCTGGGCGCTGGCGCTGTTGAAGTCCATCAGCCAGCCCGACGCAGCGAGCGTGCGCACGCCGCCTTCCACACGGCTTTCGGCCACGATCCGCGCTTCGCCGTGGCGCACTTCGACGCCGGCCGGGCCGTTGTTGGCCAGGCGCGTCACGGGTTGGTCGGTGCCGTTCACCGACACGCGGCCGGGCACGCCTGGCGCCGCCATCTCGATGCGCCATGAGCGCGACAGGCTGCCGCCGATGCGGTCACGCACGGTGTAGCCGCCGCCATCAAAGTCGAGCCACAGGTCGCGCGCGATGGTTAGCTTGTCGGGGTGGGGCTGCGGGTTGCCGCGCTGCAACTGGGCCAGCTTCAGCGTTTCACCGGCCTTCACGCGATAGGCCGGGTGCGCACGCCACGCGTCGGGCAGCGCCACCTGCTTCGGGTCGATCTGCGGCAGCCCTTCCACGCTGAGCGTGCGCAAGGCGTTGTGTGCGACGAACGACCAGGTTTCCTCGCCGCCCGTGGCGCTGGCCGGCAGCGTCAGCGCATTGAGTGGCTTCATGTGGCGGCCTCGCACCTCGACCGTCCAGGTGCCGGGCCGCACCTGCACTTTCAAGCTGCCGTCGTCTTGCAAACGCACGGGCAGAGCGCTTGCAAGCGACTCGGCCACGAAGCCGGGCAAGAGCGCCGCGTCGATCTGCACTTCGCGCGGCTTGCCCGAGACGGCCAGTTCGTAGTGCGTGGTCACGCGCATCGGAATGTCGTCGTCAAGCAGCCGCGCGGTGCGCAGCGTGAGCGCGTCACCGCCTTGCGCGGGTGCGTCGGCCTCTTGCCGAAGCCACAGCCGGCCCTGCGCGTCGGGTGCGCGCGTGGTCTCGTTGCCGTCGATCAGCAGGCGCAGCGCCCCGGTGGCGGGCGGCAGCTTCAGGTCTGACGGCTGCTCGTTCCAGCTGAGTCGGCCGGTGACCACATGGCGGCCGGGTGGCAGTTGCAGCATCGGCTGTTCGCCGCGCTGAACCACGGCGGCCGGCTGGCCGTTGGCGCGCACGTCTTGCGGCCAGGTGGCGGCTTCGCCGGGCAGCTCGATCAGCGCCGGTGCACCGAAAACCTGCACCTCGTGGCTGAAGCTCGCACCGCCTTTCGTCACCTTCAGTTCAAGCCGCGACGGCCATGTGCACACGCGGTTGTCGACGCTGTTGTGTGCCGATGGGCACGACAGCATCTCGTGCCCATGCATCACCCAGGGCACCCAGGGTTTCAGCGGTTCGGGCACGGCGCTGGCGGGCATGGGCGCGGCATGGGGCGCGGAAGCCAGCAGGGCAAGAACGAAAGTGAAGGCGAAAGTGAAGGCGAAGCGGGAACCGAGGTTCATGGGCGCATCTTTCTTGTGAAGGCACCACCCCTGTGGCACTGCAGGCTGATACGCGCCAGCCTGTGAAACGGGGTGATGGGGGGCAAGAATAGCGGCGCCATGGCCGGAACCATGCCATCAGGTGCCATCGGTCGATACCCGGCGATTCGGATGCGTGTACTGAGGCGAGCCCCGTTCAGCGCCCCAGCGAACGCAGGGAGACTGGCTGCCCGCACCGTCCTCGTGACACCTGAGAAACGCCGATGCTCACCCTCATCTTCTGCACCTTCGCCTTTTGTTTCTTGCTGGAGCGGCTGCTCCCCGGTTGGCCGTTGCCGCGTGTGAGGACGTGGCCCACGCGGGTGCTGCTCATCAACGGCATGCAGCTCGCCGTCGTGCTGCTGGCGGGGTTGACGTGGGAACGCTGGTTGTCGTCGGCCTCGCTGTTCCGGCTGTCAGACCATGTCTCGCCGGCAACGGGCGGGCTCGTGGCCTACTTCATCGCAACCTTCGTCTTTTACTGGTGGCACCGCTGGCGCCATGAGCACGACTGGCTCTGGCGAGGGTTTCACCAGATCCATCACAGCCCGCAAAGGCTGGAGGTCATCACGTCGTTCTACAAGCACCCCGGCGAAATGATCGTCAACTCGATCATTGGAAGCCTGCTGGTCTACGCGCTGCTGGGCTTGTCGCCCGAGGCCGGGGGCATCTACACGCTGTGCACGGCTCTGGGCGAATTTTTCTATCACACCAACGTTCGAACGCCGCGCTGGGTGGGCTTCGTCTTTCAGCGGCCCGAGATGCACCGCATCCACCACCAGCACGGCCGCCACAAGAACAACTACGGCGACATCACCTGGTGGGACATGCTCTTCGGCACCTACGAAAACCCAAAGGAGTGGACCCATCGTTGTGGGTTTGACGATGCGAAGGAGCAGCGGCTCATGGCCATGCTCCGCTACCAGGACGTGCACAAGGAGGAATCGCCAGAGGAAGGCGGAACTTCCGCCCCACGGGCCCGATGAATGCGAGCCTGCGGGGTGTCAGTGGGCGCCCCGGTGCGCCCAGCCCGTGGTGCGCTTTTCCACCACGGCGAACAGCTCGTACATCACCATCGCCATCACGCCGATGACCACCAAACCGGCGAAGGCCAGACCCATCTGCATCGACGAGCCGGCCGATATCAACAGGTAACCGATGTCTTCGTTAGAGGCCGTCATCTCAGACACCGTGGTGCCCACGAAGGCCAGCGTGATGGCCACCTTCAGGGACGCGAAGAAGTAGCAGGCTGCTGAAATACCCAACGCCGACAGATGCCGAATCGGCGGCGATGGGCAACGTTTGGTGAATTGGTCAGAAGAGACGACAAAACGCAGCTCACGAGGGGCTGTTTGACGCCTCAGAAGGGCCATTTCTTGGTCCTGGGTGCTCATGGCGCGCCCACCAGACGGACTTGTCCCAAAGTATGCATACGCACGAGGTTGTAGGCGTCCATGGTCATCATGAAGAGTTCATCGACCTTCTTGATGCCACGCACCATCACCTGCCGAATCGGCCCCGTGAACTTGCCTCAGCCGAAGCCCTGTTCGATGCGCTTGCGCTTTTGCTGCGAGATGGCGTAACCCTCGCGCGCGGCGATCTCATCAGGCCCGGCCGAGGCTCGGCCCGACTTGTTCTGCGCAACATGGGGCGTGACCTTCATGTCCCGCAAGGCCTGGATGAATGAACTCGCCACGCCCGATCTTCATCGAGATGTCTTCGACGGCGAACTGCTTCTTGGCCAACAACTCGTTGTTGTAGGCGAGCCAGACGTTGGAGAAATCGACGAAGGAGGGCATGGTGGGCGCGAGATTGAGGGGTTGAAGACCAGGTGCTACGCAATCGTCCCGTTCGCGCTGAGCTGTATTTCCCGTTCGGACAGAGCCTGTATTTCCCGTTCGGGCTGAGTCGGTATTGCCCGTTCGCCCTGAGCCTGTCGAAGGGAGCCAGCGCATGGCACTTCGACAGGCTCAGTGCGAACGGGTGGGGAGGGGCGCGAGAAAGAATGCCGGCTTACTTCTTCACCGCTTTGAAGATGTCCCGCTCCGCCACCGAAGGCAGATAACCACGATTCCACACGGCCTTGGCATTCACCCGCTCCTTGGTGCCGAACGCGTCAGACACCTGGCTTGCCATCAAGCTCAACCGCCCTTCGTTGATGGCGCCGAAACCTTCGGCCTTCGCATCGGGCGTCAACACCGTGGCATCGAGCCCGAGCCGCTGCCGGCGTCCACCGTGACGTTGAGCTTCTCGGCCTTGAAGTAGCCCTTGGCGGCCGGCACCAGGAACAGGGCCGCCGGCCCTTCAAAGCGCCAATCGAGCTGGAACTTGAGAGACATCTCTCGGGCTTGCGCGCTGAGTGTGAAGGCGCTGATGGCCAAGCGCGGCAAGCGCGGCGCCCATGCGGCGCAGGCGGGGAAGGGCGTTGAAGCGAACAGGCATCGAGGTCTCCGAAGCAGGGAAAGGGTGACCCCCAAGCATCAGCAATATCCATGCGCGTTTCAGCGTTGATGCGCTGTTCGCTGTTCGCTGTTCGCTGTTTCCCACAGGGACAAACGCACCAGCAGACATCCCTGCAAACGCGCCTGCAATCGCGTTTGCCACAGCGCTCTGCAAGCGCCCCTTGCACGTGCCGGGCTGTGCCTTTCAGCTCAACAAATCAAACAGCGCACGCGCCACCACCTTGGTGGCGCCGCGCAGGTCGTCGAGCTGCACGTGTTCGTCGGCCCGCTTCGCGTTCGAGTCCATCACCGTGCGCGGCCCCGCGCCATAGATGACGGCCGGTATGCCGTGCTCGCAGTACAGCCGCACGTCGGTGTAGAGCGGCGTGCCCGAAGTGGGCGGGGTTTCACCGAACACCGCCAACCCATGCCGTTGCAGCGCGGTCACCAGCGGCTGGTGGCCGGGCAGCGGCCGCAGCGCCCGCGCCAACAGCAGGCGTTTGATCTCGACCGTGATGCCAGTCACGGTGGTGGCCGCGTGCTCGATCACGTGGCGGATGTCGGCTTCCACCTCGACCGGGTCTTCCTCGGGGATCATGCGGCGGTCGAGCTTCAGCACCACCTTGCCGGGCACCACATTGGTGTTGGTGCCGCCTTCGATGCGACCCACGTTCACATACGGGTGCGTGATGCCCTCGACCGTCGAGCACACCTGCTGGTACAGCGTGTTCTGCCGGTACAAGGCGCTGAGGATCGCCACCGCGCCCTGCAGCGCATCGACGCCGGTGCTGGGAATGGCGGCGTGGGCCATCTTGCCCAGCACCGTCACCTCCATTTGCAGGCAGCCGTTGTGCGCGGTGACCACCTCGTGGCTGAAGCCAGCGGCAATCAGGTAGTCGGGTTGGGTGAGGCCGTTCGCCAGCAGCCAGCCGGGGCCGAGTTCGCCGCCAAATTCCTCGTCGTAGGTGAAGTGCAGTTCAATGCCGCCTTTGAGCGGCAGGTTCAGTGCTTCGAGCGCGCGCACGGCGAAGGTGTAGGTGGCGAAGTCGCTCTTGCTGACGGCCGAGGCGCGGCCATAGAGCTTGCCGTCAACCACGTCGCCGCCATACGGGTTGTGCGTCCAGCCTTCGCCGGGTGGCACCACGTCACCATGGGCGTTGAGCGCAATCGTCGGGCCTTCGCCATACGGGCGGCGCACGATCAGGTTGGTGATCGACTGCAGCCCGGCGGCCTTCACCTCGGCCTCGGGCACGGGGTGCTTTTCAGCCATCAGGCCAAACGCGGCCAGCAGTTCGGCGGTGCGCTCGGCATGCGGCGCGTTGTTGCCGGGCGGCGTGTCGGTGGGCACCTGCACCAGGGCTTGCAGGTACTTCACTTCCTCATCGAAGTGCTGGTCGATCCAGGCGTCGAGTTGTGAGTGCGGGGTCATGGGTGTTGGGGAAAAAGGTTCAACGCAAAGGCGCAAAGAAGGACCTGATCAGCAAGAAAGTTCAGCAGCCTCCGTTCGCACTGAGCGCTGTCGAAGTGCCGCGTGGGACTTCCTTCGGCAGGCTCAGGACGGTCGGAAATACAGGCTCAGCCCGAACGGTTTCTGCGGGCGGCTGAAGGAAAACCAAGAACGCAAAGGCCTTCATGTTGTCTTGGCGTACTTTGTATTTTTCTTTGCGCCTTTGCGTTGAGAAGAATCACCCACAGCTCAACCCTCCGCCAGATGCGCAGGGTGCGCCAGCTGCGCCAGCAACTGCATGAACGCATCCACACACAACTGCGCGTCGTCGCTGGTGATGGTTTCCAGCGGGTTGTGGCTGATGCCCGCATTGCCACCGCGAACGAACAGCATGGCCTGTGGCATCACCTCGTGCAGCTTCATCGCGTCGTGGCCGGCGCCGCTGGGCAGGTGGTGCACCGGCAGGCCAAGGGCTGCGACGGCATCGGCCCAGCGCGCTTGCCAAGCCGGGTCGCAAGGGGCGGCCGAGGCGCGCACGGTCTCGGTCAGCGTGAAACGCAGGCCGCGCCGCTCGGCAATGCGGCCCAGTTCGGCCAGCACATCG
>JAYSYW010000307.1:0-7274 GCA_043727255.1 Rhizobacter sp.
CACCTCCACGCTGGCCGAACAGCGCTTCACCACCACGTTCACCGGGCGCGAGTTCTTCCTTGCCGACCACGTCGTGCGGGGCACGCCCGTGTTGCCGGGCATCGTGCAGTTGGAGATGGCGCGCATGGCGGTGTGCCAGGCGCTGGAAATCGACGCGCGCGGCCCGGTTGCGGTGAATCTGTCGCAGGTCGTTTTCGCGCGGCCACTTTCGCCCGAGGGCGACGGCACGGACGTCCAGATCGGCCTCACGCAAGACGACGAGGGGGCATTGCAGTACCGCATCTACCGCCTGGACGCAGGCGGCGAGCCCGTCGTGTACAGCCAGGGCCTGGCCGAATTGGCCGAACCGCAAGACCTGCGGCTGGATCTGGTGGCCTTGCGCGAGGCATGCAAGGGGCAGGTCGCTTCGGGCGAGCAGTGTTATGGCGTCTTCGCGTCCACGGGCCTGGCGTTGGGGCCGCGCATGCGCGGCATCCAGGAAATTTTCATCGGCGAATGGCAGGTGCTGGCGCGGTTGCAGCTGCCGGCCGAACTGGTGGCGACGGCTGGGCCGTTTGCGCTGCACCCCAGTCTGGTCGATTCCTTGTTGCAGGCGTCCGTGGGTATGACGATTGCCGCCGGCGCGGGCGAAGCGCAGCTGACGCTGCCCTTCGCTCTGGAACGCATGGAGGTTCATGCGCCCACCTCCGAGCGCATGTGGGCGCACCTTCGCTTTGCGCAGGGCAGTCAGCCAGGCGACCGCGTGCAGAAACTCGACTTGGACATGTGCGATGAACTCGGCCGCCTCAGCGTGCGTTTTGTCGGGCTGGCCGCCCGCACGCTGGTCGACGGTGCCGCCAGCCATCCACCAGCGGCTGAACCGCAGACCTTGCTGCTGCACCCACTGTGGCAAGCGTCCGAGGCCGAGGGGCGGGCGGCCCCCGAACCCCGGCGTCTGGTGCTGCTGTGCAACGCGTCACCCGCCCAGGCGGACGCGCTGGCCGCCATCACAGGCTTGCCCTGCGAAACGCTGGCCGGTGACTTCAGCGCGCAGGCCGAATCCCTGCTGGCCCGGATGCAAGTGCTGGCCGCGACGGCCGCAACGGTGCCCGGGCCAGTGCCTGAGCGGGTACTCGTGCAGGTGCTCGCCCTGGCCACGCAGGCGCTGTCCGCCGGCCTGGTCGGCATGCTGCGCAGTGCACACCTGGAACACCCCTGGTTGCGTTGCCAGTTCATCGCGGCAGACGATGAGGCCGGCACCGCCACGCTGGCCCAGCGCCTGCAAGACAACGCCGGCATGCCCGACGTGAACGTGCGTTATGTGCAAGGCCAGCGCCAGGTGCAGACCTGGCACGAATGGACCGCGAGCGCCGACGTGCCCCAGCCGTGGAAACCCGGCGCGGTCGTACTGATCACAGGCGGGCTGGGCGGCCTGGGTCGCCTCGTCGCCGAAGACATCGCGCGCCAATGCCCAGGCGCCACGCTGGTGCTGACCGGGCGGCGCGAGCTGGACGACACCGGCCGCCGGCAGTTATTGGCGCTCGAAGCGCTGGGTGCCGTAGCCGAATACCGCACGCTCGACGTGGCCGACCGCGAGGCCGTGTTGCAGGCCGTGCAGCAGATCCGGCAAGTGCACCAGCGCCTGGACGGCATCGTGCATGCCGCGGGCGTGCTTCGCGATGGCCTGCTGGCCCGCAAGAGCGCGCAAGACTTGCATGCCGTGCTGGCAGCGAAGGTGCGTGGTCTGGAGCACCTGGACGAGGCCAGCCGCGACCTCGCGCTCGACCGTTTCATTTGCTTCTCGTCCATTTCTGCCGTCACCGGCAATGCGGGCCAGACGGACTACGCCGCCGCCAATGGCTTCATGGATGCGTGGTCCGCACAGCGCCAGGCCCGGGTGGCCCGCGGCGAACGCCACGGGCAGACGCTGTCGATCAACTGGCCGCTGTGGCAAGACGGTGGTATGCGCGTGGACGCCGCCATCGAAAGCGCGATGCGAAACGCCACCGGCACGGTCGCCATGCGCTCGACCGACGGGCTGCGCGCTTTGACCCACAGCCTGGCCAGCGGCCACCCGCAGATGCTGGTGATGCACGGCGATGCGGCGCGGCTGCGGCGCCTGGTGGCCGGCGGGCTGGCGTGGCCTGCCGTGGCCTCGGCCGACGGTTTGGCCACAGTGCCGGTGGTGGCGTCGGCGGTCACGCCGGTTGCTGTCGCGCATGCGCAGGCCCCTCGGGTCGGTGAGTCCGAAGAACTGCTGGAGCGCATCCGGCGCATGCTGACGGCCGCCGTGGGCAAGCTCACGAAACTCAAGCCTGGCGAGATTGACCGCCAGGCCGAACTGACCCAGCTCGGCTTCGATTCCTTGCTGTTGACGGAATTCGTCAATACCCTCAACCGCGAGCACCGGCTGCATCTGGCCCCCACGGTGTTCTTCGAATACCCGACGCTCGACAGCCTCGCGCGGCATCTGGCTACCGAGCACGGTGCTGCGCTGGCTTCGCATCTGGTGGGCCCGCGTCCGGCGCCGGCGACTTCACCGCCGCTGTCCGTCCCAGCCCCCGATGGCGAGGCCCTGGCCGCCCGGGTGCGGTATCTGGTGATCCAGGCCGCCGCCCGCGAACTCAACCTGAACACGTCGCAGATCAACCCCGAGGCCGAGCTGAGCAGCTACGGCTTCGATTCGCTCCTGTTGACCCAATTCGTCAACCGGCTGAACCACGAGTACGGCCTGGGGTTGGCACCCACCGTGTTCTTCGAGCACCCCACGCTCAGCGGCTTTGCCCGCCACCTCGGCGAAGCGCACCGCGACCTGCTGGCGTCACGCCTGGGCATGCAGGCGGTGTCGGCCCCCGTGGCCGCACCGTCCCTGGCAGCCCCGGCAACCACGGCCAACGAACGAACCGTCCCGGCCCGCGCGCCCGCCCGCAATACGCTGCACCCGCGCTTGCGCGGGGCCGCCACACACCCGGCCACAGCGCCTGCACCGGTGGACGACCCGGTGGTCATCGTCGGCATGAGCGCCTGTTTCCCGATGGCCAACGACCTGGACGAGTTTTGGGCCAACCTGCGCGAGGGGCGCGACTGCATCCGCGAGGTGCCCGCCGACCGCTGGGATTGGCGCGAGCACTACGGCGACCCGACGAAGGAGGTCAACAAGACCAACATCAAGTGGGGCGGCTTCATCGACAACGTGGCGCAGTTCGATCCCCTGTTCTTCGGTATTTCGCCGAAGGAAGCCGAGTTGATGGACCCGCAGCAGCGCCTGTTGATGCTGCACGTGTGGAATTGCATCGAAGACGCCGGGCATTCGCCTGCCTGCATGGCGGGCACCCGCACGGCGGTGCTGGTGGGCACCGGGGCGACGGGCTACCTCGACGTGGTGTCACGGGCCAACGTGCCGATCGAGGGGGCGACGATCACTGGCGGTACGCCGTCGGTCGGCCCGAACCGGATGAGCTTCTTCCTCGACCTGCGCGGCCCGAGCGAGCCCATCGAGACGGCCTGCTCCAGTGCGCTGGTGGCCATGCGTCGCGGCGTGCTGGCCATCCAAAGCGGCGAATGCGAGATGGCCGTCGTCGGTGGGGTCAATTCACTGATCACGCCCGAGCCCTTCATCGGCTTCAGCAAGGCCGGCATGCTCAGCGGCGACGGCCACTGCAAGACCTTCTCGGACCGTGCCAACGGCTACGTGCGGGGCGAAGGCGTGGGCATGGTGCTGCTCAAGCGGCTCAGCGCGGCCGAGCGCGATGGCAACCCCATCTACGCGGTGATCCGCGGCACGGCCGAGAACCACGGGGGTCGCGCCAATTCGCTCACGGCGCCCAACCCCAAGGCGCAAGCCGAACTCGTCGCATCGGCTATGCGCGAGGCCGGTATCGACCCGCGCACGGTCGGCTACATCGAAGCGCACGGCACTGGCACGCCGCTGGGCGACCCCGTGGAGGTCAGCGGGCTGAAGCTGGCCTTCCGCGAGCTGTACGCGGCCACCGGTGACTCGCAGGTGACGCGGGCGCACTGCGGCATCGGTTCGGTCAAGACCAACATCGGCCATCTGGAACTGGCCGCCGGCATCGCTGGCGTCATGAAGGTGGTGCTGCAGATGCAGCACAAGACCTTGGTGCCCAGCCTGCACTGCGAACAGGTCAACCCGTACATCCAGCTCGAAGGCAGCCCGTTCTACATCGTGCGGGAAGCGCGTGAATGGGCCGCGCCCTTCGATGCGCAGGGCCAGCCCCTGCCACGTCGGGCGGGGGTGTCGTCCTTCGGCTTCGGCGGCGTCAACGCGCACGTCGTGCTTGAAGAGCACGTGCCGCGCAGCGTGGCGCCGACGGTGAGGGTCGATGGCGAACACCCGGCGCTCGTCGTGCTGTCGGCCCGCAATGAGGAACGGCTGCGAGACCGCGTGATGCAGTTGCGTGAAGCCATTCGCCGCGGCCGCGTCTGCGACCAGAACCTAGCCGATGCGGCCTACACGTTGCAGGTCGGCCGCGAGCCGATGGACTGGCGGCTGGCATTGCAGGTGGCATCGGTGGCCGAACTGAGCGACTCGCTGGATGCGATCCTGGCAGGCGAAACCGGGCTGAACGAGGTCTACCGCGGCGTCGCTAAGCAGCACCGGCAAGACCTGGCGCTGCTGGCCAGCGACGAGGACGCGACGCAGATGGTGCAGTCGTGGCAGGACAAGGGCAAGTTCGGCAAGGTGCTCGAACTGTGGACCAAGGGGCTGGCTGTGGACTGGACGCGCTTGTACGGCGTGCAGCGGCCGCGGCGCCTGAGTCTGCCGGCCTATCCCTTCGCACGCGACCGCCACTGGGTCACGGCCAGCAAGAAAACACGAGGGCAGGGCGAGGCGAACGCCCAGGCCGCATTGCACCCGCTGGTGCACCGCAACAGTTCCGACCTGTCGGAGCAGCGTTTCAGCAGCGACTTCAGCGGCGACGAACGCGTCCTGACCGACCACGTGGTGCGTGGCCGCAAGGTGCTGCCCGGCGTCGCCCACCTGGAGATGGCGCGCACGGCCGTGGCGTATGCGCTGGCCGGCGACGGCGATGGCCTTGCGGTCAATGCGTTGCAACTGAAGAACATCGTGTTCGCGCGCCCCATCGTCGTGGGCGATGGCGGCTTGACCGTGCATGTCAGCGTCGATACGCAAGATCGCGACGACGAATTTTCCTTCGAGCTGTACGGCATCGATGAAGCCAGCGGTGCGCGGCAGGCTTACAGCCAAGGGCAGGCGGTGCTGGGTGCGATGGCCGATGCCCGCGTGGACCTGGCTTCGCTGCGCGCGGCATGCACGGGCGGAGAGGTGACCGCCGCCGCTTTCTACGCGCAGTTCGGCGAGCGTGGCCTGGACATGGGCCCGGCCATGCGCGCGATCCAGTCGGTGCACCTGGGCGATGGCGTGGTGCTGGCGCGGGTCCAGATGCCGAGCACCGCGCTGCCTGAGTGTTCGCGCTACTTGCTGCACCCGAGCTTGCTCGACGCGGCCGTGACCACCCCGGCCGCGCTGGCCATGAGCCTGGGCACCAACGCCGGCACGCTGGCATTGCCGTTCGCGCTGCAATCGCTGGAAGTGCGCGGCGAGTGCCAGGACCGCATGTGGGTGGTCGCGCGCATGGGCGCCGGCAGCCGCATCACCGACAAGGTGCAGCGGTTTGACATCGACCTCTGCGACGACGAGGGCCGCGTCTGTGTGCGCTTCGTCGATCTGGCTGCGCGCACGTTTGAAGAGGGGGGCGACGCCCGCAGTGCCACCGAGCCCCAGGCGCTGCTGCTGCATCCGCAGTGGCGTGTTGCTTCGGCACCGTTCGATCTTTCGCTCTCGCACGAGCAAGGACAAAAGCAGAGCCGTCTGGTGCTGGTCTGCGCGGGCGAGGCCGATCCGGCCGCGCAATCGGTGGCCGAATTGGCGCGGCTCACCGGTGAACGCTGCGAGGCGCTTTCAGGCGACTACGAAGCGCAGGCCTGGGCGTTGCTGGAAAAGCTTCAGGCGCTGTCTCGCGAAACGGGGCCATCCGCTGTGCCGGTGCATGTGCAAGTCGTCGTGTCGGCCGGGCAACCGCTGTCAGCGGGCCTGGCCGGGATGCTGCGGAGCGCGCGCCTCGAAAACCCCAGGGTGCAAGGCCAGATGATCGAGCTCGATGGCGACGTGCCGGCGTCCACGCTGGCCGCCTGGCTGCGGGAAGACGCCATGGCATCAAATGACATCCAGATCCGCTACGTTCATGGCCAGCGGCAGGTGCTCGACTGGGCCGAACGTGCCGCACCCGAGCAGGTGCCGGGCCTCTGGCGACCCGCCAGCGTCGTGCTGGTCACCGGCGGCCTGGGCGGCTTGGGCCGCGTCATGTCCGAAGACATCGCCCGCAAGTCCCCAGGCGCCAGGCTGGTGCTGACCGGCCGGCGCGAACTCGACGACGCGGGGCATCAGCACCTGGCCGCGCTGCAAGCGCTCGGTGCCCGTGCCGAATACCGCGTGATGGACGTGGCTGACGCGGATCCCGTGCGGCGCACGGTCCACCAAATCCACCAAGACCACCGCGCCCTGCACGGCATCGTGCACGCGGCAGGCATCGTCGATGACGGCCTGCTGCTGCACAAGACCGAACAAGCGGTGCGGGCGGTTCTGGCCCCGAAGGTTCAGGGGTTGATCCATCTGGACGAAGCCAGCCGCGACATCGAACTGGACTGGTTCATCGGCTTTTCGTCGATCAGCGCCGCCTTGGGCAACGTGGGCCAGGCCGACTATGCGGCGGCCAACGGCTTCATGGACGCCTACCTCGCCCGGCGGCAGGCCCAGGTGGCGCAAGGCTTGCGCCACGGTCGCAGCCTGAGCGTGAACTGGCCCCTGTGGCGAGACGGCGGCATGCAAATCGATGAAGGGCTGGTGAAGGCCCTGGACCGCAGCGCCGGCGTGCTGCCGCTGCCAACCCAAGAAGGCCTGCGCGCGCTGGAGTGCCTGGCTTGTGGCGAAAGCACGCAGTCGCTGGTGCTGTACGGCCATGCGGCGCGTATCCGCGGTTGGCTCGACGCGCGGGCCGAATCGGCCGTCGCAGCGCGGGTGACTGCCATCGCGCGTGGGCCGGAAGCGGCCCCCGCAGGCGGGAATGCAACAGACCTTGATTCGCAGTTGAGTGAGCGGTTGCGGCATGTGGTGCGCCGAGCTATTGCCGCGACGCTGAAGATGACGCCTGACGACATCGATGGCGACGTTGAGCTGAGCGAGTTCGGGATGGACTCGGTGATGCTGACGGAGTTTGGGAACAGCTTCAACCAGGAGTACGGGGTGGCGCTGA
>JAYSYW010000308.1:0-7270 GCA_043727255.1 Rhizobacter sp.
CGCGAACAATCTCGCCTCGTGTAATCTCGTTCATGGGACTTCCCCTTTGCAGTTTGCAGATTGATGACTTCGACATCTCAATCTTGGTGCCTCGACACCGTCGCTGGAAGGTGGGAGTCCCTTCGTATTCAATCGAGAGGACGTCACAAGGGCTGCGCCCTTGCGCAGCCTCTCATGTCAAACGTTAGGCATCAGCAGAGTCCCCATGAGCAATATGTCCACGAATGCAGCGCTCGTCTCGGCCATCTTTGCTGAGCTTGCCAAGGGCAACGGCAAACCGTTCTGGGAGGCTTGTCACGATCAGATCGTCTGGCGAACCATCGGCAGCGGTTCTTGGAGCGGTGAGTTCTCTGGCAAGCAAACCATCATCGATGAAGTGCTGCGTCCACTGAACGTGGCGCTCGCACAAAGAGCGACTGTTGCAACCCGTGTGATCGACGGTGGCGACATTGTCGTTGTCCAGGCGAAGGGGAGCAACGTCACGAGCGATGGCCGGCGCTACGACAACGACTACGTTTTTGTCATTCACTTCGCGGACGGAATGATCGTCCGCTATGAAGAGTATTGCGACACAGAGTTGATCGCTCAAGTTCTTGGCGATCGGCTGGTGGCGAAATCAGTGGTGAAGCCGGTTCCTGATTAGTGACAAACCTCAGCCAGCCGAATCAAGCGAGCGGGAGTTGGCGGAGTTCTGACGGCTGCGCGAATCAGGCGCACAAGGATGGATCCGAGATCGAAGCGGCGATTGAATCGGTACTGCGCCTCGGCGAGATAGCGATGCCGTACTTGAGAAAGTTGACCGCGTGATAGGTGCCCCCGAGGGCCGTCTTGACGGTTGCTCAGCACCGTGTTGACGGCCCTGAACTGCGGCAGTTTCGCACTGGCGCTGCCACCGCCCGTGATGATCTGTTCGTGCACACCCGCATCCCGTGCGACAAGGAAGCAGGGCAGGCCATCGGAGACCACCGTCAGCGGCCGCACCAACGACTTTGCCGCGAAGTCGGCCAGCCGCTTACGTAGCAAACACCCAGGTTCCGCTTGAGTTCGAGTGCTGAGACATTCTTCTTGGACGCCTCTGTTGAATTTCGAGTGGGTAGATACCACCCCATCCCGTTCGGGCTGAGCCTGTATTTCCGATCGTCCTGAGCCTGTCGAAGGAAGCCCTGCTCGCAGGGTGACTTCGCTCACCAGCCCTTCGACGACCGGGCCTCCCTTCGACAGGCTCAGGACGGTCGGAAATACAAGCTCAGTCCCTGCTCAGGGCGAACGGGCAGAGGTGCAGAGGACGCGATGTACCCACTCGAAATTCAACAGAGCCGGAAATACAGGCTCAGCTCGAACGGGATGGGGTGGCATTGCGCACTTGAAACTCAATAGAGTCTCTTGGACTGAGTCAGCAAGTCCATGGCAACAAACGACTGCGTGAGCGCCAGCTTGGTGCTCTCGAAGACCGTGCCGGCGATCGGGCTGCACTGGTGGCGGCACGCCGGGCATTGCAGATACACGTCTCGCTCGTTCGAATGTTTCTGGACAAGAAACAGTGACTTGGTCTCCGCGAGGATTCTCTTGGGGGACCTGTCGCGCCACAGTCGCTCCACCGCAACCGACACCGAGTTGCGAAAAAAAGAGCAGCCATGTCACACGCTTTCGTCGATATCGCCTTTACACCGCCCGTCAAGGCCGCGCAGCAGCGCGATGGCGGCCGTGGCAGCTACGCAAGCAACTTTGAAGGGTCGGGCGAGACCCTCAACGACATGCCCGATGAGGCCGAGGGCGACTTCATCGCCGCCCCGCGCAGCTTCTACTTGGCCACCGTCTCCATGACCGGCTGGCCCTATGTGAAGCGCCGGGGTGGTCTGGTCGGTTTCCTGAAAGTGCTGGACGCGAAGACCTTGGCCTTTGCCGACTGCGCCGACAACCTGCAACTGGCCAGTGTCGCCAATCTGACTGGCAACGATCGTGTCTCACAGAGCGCAGCGTGTGCGGCTGAAGCTGCGTGGCCACCCCAGCCTTCTCGACCTGATTCACGCCGACACCCCGTCTCGGCAACTGATCACGCCTGGCCAACACGCTCGCGCGCAGCGCGCCTTCGTTATCACCGTCGAGGCCTTCGTCAGGAATTGCCCGCAGCACATCCCTCGGCGCTTCGATGTCGAAGATGTGCACAAGGTGCTGGCCGAGCGCGCAGCGCGCCTCGTTGAATCGGAAGCACAACTGGCCCGGCGGGCTTCGCTCTCCCCCTATTTCAATCTCCTCCGCCCTGCAGGTTCGCCGGGGCGGCAGGGCTCGACCTTGCCCGCGAACTGTTTCCAACCCTCACATCCCTGGAGATCACCATGACCGCAGCCACACCCCTGAAGCTCTACCGCCACGCCCTGTCGGGCCACTCGCACCGCGTGCATTTGGCTCTTTCCCTGCTGGGCCTGCCGTACGAGTTGATCGATGTCGACCTGATGAAGGGCGCGCACAAGAGACCCGAATTCCTGCAGATGAACCCGTTCGGCCAAGTGCCCGTGCTGGACGACGACGGTGTGATCGTCTCTGACTCGAACGCGATCCTGGTCTATCTGGCCCACAAGTACGACACGGCTGGCCGTTGGCTGCCAAAAGATGCGCTTGGCCAGGCGGGAGTGCAGGGCTGGTTGTCAGTGGCCGCGGGGCAGATCGCCCACGGCCCGGCCTCCGCTCGGCTCATCACTGTCTTCGGGGCCAAGCTCAACGCGCAAGACGTGATCGCCCGTGCCTACCAGTTGCTGCAAGTGATGGAGGGGGTGCTGGGCCAGCGCGCCTTCCTGGTTGGTGAGTCCGCCACGCTGGCCGACATCGCCGGCTACAGCTACGTCTCTGCCGCACCCGAGGGCAATGTGGACCTGTCGGGCTACCCGAATGTGCGCGCCTGGCTGAGCCGCATCGAAGCCTTGCCGGGCTTCGAGCCCTTCCAGAAGACAGCGGTCGGCCTGGCCGCCTGACCCCCGACGCGCCTGCTTCTTCAAGCACCCACCATGGACACGCCGATCACCCGCCAGGACAACCCCTTCCACGCCGGCGAGCTGGCCGTGCAGCAGCGGCTGGGCATCGCCGAGCGCGTGCTGGGCATCGGCCAGCGAGTGGTGCGAACCTTCATGTTGGAGCAGCACCGCCAGTTCTATGCGCAGCTGCCCTTCGTGTTGGTCGGTTCGGTCGACGAGCAGCAGCGGCCCTGGGCCTCGGTGCTGGTCGGTGAGCCGGGCTTCATCCAGTCTCCGGACGAGCGGCGGCTGACCTTCGCAGTCCGGCCGGTGCGGGGCGACCCGCTGGCCGAGGGGCTGAAGCCGGGGTCGCCGCTGGGCTTTCTGGGCATTGAGCTGCACACGCGCCGCCGCAATCGCGTCAATGGCCGGGTGAGTCGGGTCAGTGAGCAGGGCTTTGAGCTGGATGTCGAGCAGACTGTGGGCAACTGCCCGCAGTACATCCAGGGCCGCGAGATGGACTGGGTGCGCGACCCCCGCGACCTGCAGCCGCGCAGCTGCGAGGCCTTGAGCGCACTGGATGCGCCGGCCCGGGCGCTGATCGCGCAGGCCGACACGCTGTTCATCGCCAGCCATGCGCCGGGCGAAGGCGCCGATGTCTCACACCGCGGCGGTCGGCCCGGTTTTGTTCACATCGAAGACGACCACACCTTTCTGGTGCCCGACTTCCTCGGCAACTTCCTGTTCATGACCTTGGGCAACCTGGCGCTGAATCCGCGCGCGGGTGTGCTCTTCATCGACTTTGCCACCGGCGATCTGCTCACCCTGACCGGGCGCGCGGAAGTGGTGTGGAACGGCGAGCTGCTGAACTCCATCGAGTCCTTCGACGGGGCCGAGCGCGCCTGGCGCTTCCATGTTGAATCGGGCTGGCGGCTGCACGAGGCCTTGCCGCTGCACTGGCGCTTTCGAGACTGGTCACCTCATTCGCTGATCACCGGCACCTGGGAAGAGGCCGCAGCCCGCCAGGAGGCCCATCGCCTGGCGCAAACCTGGCGGCCCTACCGCGTGACGCAGATCGTCGACGAGAGCCGCGTCATCCGCTCCTTCCATCTGCAGCCCGACGACGGCCATGCGCTGCCACCCTTCAAGGCCGGTCAGCACCTGCCGATCCGCCTGCAGACTTCGAGCGCTGAGCCGCCCTTGCTGCGCAACTACACGATCTCGTCCCCGCCGGGGGAGGACCATTTGCGACTCAGCATCAAACGAGACGGCCGGGTGTCGAGCCAGATGCACGATCAGCTGCGCGTCGGCGACGTGATCGAGGCGCTGGGTCCTCGCGGGCAGTTCACGCTCGACGCGACCGCCGGCCGCTCGGCCGTGCTGATTGGCGCGGGCGTCGGCATCACGCCCATGGTGTCCTTCCTGCGCCACATCGTCACCGAGGGATTCCGCCGCCGCCGAACACGCCCCACCCATGTCATCCAGGTCGCCCATGACACTGAGTTGCGTGCTTTCGCCAGCGAGTTCGAGACGCTGGCAGCGCGCGCCAACGGGGCGGTGCGCGTGCATGTGGTGCTCAGTGAAGGTGGGGACGGCGCCTTGAAGGGGCCGCTGACAATGGAACTGCTGAAAAGTCTGCTGCCCTTCGACGACCACGAATTCTTTCTTTGCGGCCCGGGCAGCTTCATGCAGGCCATCTACGACGGCCTGCGCGAGCTGGGCGTGCGCGACGAGCGCATCCGTGCCGAGGCCTTTGGCCCGGTGGCCTTGCGGCGCCGGCTTGACGACAGCGGCGCTGCGTCGGCCCCGCTGGCGCTGCCTGCGAGGACGGCAGCGAAGCAGGCCACCGTGCATTTTTTGCGCAGCGGCGAGGCAGCGGTTTGGACGCCCGAACATGGCAGCCTGCTTGAGTTTGCCGAGGGCAAGGGGCTGTCGCCGCCGTTCGCCTGCCGGGCCGGCAACTGCGGCTCCTGCGTGACTCGCATCATGTCGGGCCAGGTCAGCTATGCCAGTGCGCCAGCTTGGCAGGCTGCGGACGGCGAGGCCGTGCTGTGTTGCGCGGTGCCGGCCGACGGAGGCAGCGAGCGCCTGGCACTGGAACTCTGAAACCCGCGTTCACTCAACGCAGCGCCGGATGGGCACGCAGCGTGGCCACCACCAGGTCGATGAATCCGCGCACCTTCTGTGTGGCGCGCCGCCCCTCACGGTGCACCACATGGATGGGCAAGGCGGCCGTCTCGAAGGCCTCCAGAACGATTTGCAGTTGACCCCGCCCCAGGTACTCGGCCACCTGGTAGCCGAGCAGCCGCGTGATGCCGAAGCCGGCCACGGCGGCGGCGATGGCCGAGTCGTTGCTGCTGGTGCGCATGCGCGCGTGCAGATGCTGGTTGAGGGGCTTGCCGTCCACCACGAACTGCCAGTCGATTTCTGGCGCCCTGCCGTCCCGCGAGATCAGGGTGTGTGCCGCCAGCTCGCTCGGGTGTGCGGGCAGGCCATGCGCTTGCAGATAGCCGGGTGAGGCCACCAGCACAAGCCGCACCCGCCCGACCTTGATGGCCTGCATTGAGGAATCGGGCAGCTCGCCGATTCGTATCGCCACGTCCACCCCTTCTTCATCGAGGTTGACGATGCGGTCGAGAAATAGGCATTGGGCATCGACCTCCGGGCACTGCCTGAGGTAATCCACCAGCACTGGCATCACGAACAGATGGCCGAACAGCACCGGCGCTGTCACCACCAGCGTGCCACGCGCGGCCGCATGGGTGCCGCTGGCGGCCACCTCGGCCTCGTCGATGTCGGCCAGGATGCGCCGGCAATCGTCGGCAAACCGGGCCCCCGCCTCGGTGACGCGCACCACGCGGGTGGTGCGCGTCAGCAGGCGCAGTCCCAGACGCTCCTCCAGCTCGGCCACGGCGCGGGTCACGACCGGCGGCGACATTCCAAGCTTGCGGGCGGCGCTGGCAAAGCCCCCGCAGTCCACCACGGTCACAAAGGCAGTCATCGCCTGCAATCGATCCATTCACCTGCTCCTTGCTCACTTCAATTGGATTCCCGGCGCCACTGCCCCACTTCGACAGCGCAGTCTTGGAGACTGCGTGCATTCCATTCAGGCAATCGAGCTTGACGCTCGACGCACCAAGGGGGCAGCCAGCCACGCTGCCGGCAGCCACCACGTGCCTCGCTACAGTACCCGGTTCATGGGCGGTGTGTGGCGGCGCTCGCCGCTCCGGGCTTCCATCGAGAGGACTTGTCTCAGCAAGCCGGGTCGAGCCTCTCATGTCTAACGTTGAGCGCTTCACTGGTAAACATGTCAAATCCATACTCGCCACCAAAAGCACCAGCAGACGAGCCCCCAGATAAATCTCGCTACTCAGAGGCGTACAAACGCAGCAAGAGCGCCGTCCGTCCAATCGGAGTTGTCCTGATTGTTGTTCTCTTCTTTGTGTTCTCCGGCGCAAGCGCCGCATTGCTGATGATTGAAGGTGAAACTTGGTGGATCGCCCACGTCATCATCTCCGCCCTTCTCGCCTACTGGTTTCGCAAGTTCTGGTGGGGTGATGACAGCGACCGCAAGATTGCCGTCTTTCTTGGATTCTTCGTTGGAGCACTCACTTGGTTCGGAAGTCCGGAGGGGGCAGTTCAAAGTTGGTCAGCTGGTGAACTTACGAGTCTCGCGGAAGGTTGCTACTCCTTGCTTGCCGCCTGCTATCTCATCTATGTGAGAAAGAGTCCGTTCTTTGAAGCTCCACCAGCGCTCTGACCCTTTACAAGGAATTCCCGCTGAGTCAACACCATCGTCGCATTGATGGTTCTTTCTGTGCCATACGCGAAGGTCTGTCGCCTGCCAAGAAGCGTCCAACCTTCGACCGAGAGAAGCTCCTCGGCAAGCCGGGGCACGCCTCTCATCTCGATCATTGAGCCTCACCACCCCGCCATCGGAATCTTCGCCTCGCCAATCACCCAGGAAGCTCCCATGACCTCACCACTCAGCGCGGACGGTGTGTTCTCAACCAGCCGCCTCTTCCCATTCGGCCCCGCGCAAGTCTTTGCCGCGTTTGCCAATGCCGATCGGCTGGTGGCGTGGTGGGGGCCAGACGGGTTCAGCAACACCTTCGAGGTGTTTGAGTTCAAGGCTCAAGGTCGCGATGGACGTTCGTCATGCATGGGCCGGATGGCAAGAACTACCCCAACGACAGTGTCTTCAAGCTGGGCACCCCATCACCTCACCTGATTAGCGACATACCTCAGCCAGCCTCCGTTCGCCCTGAGCCTGTCGAAGGGTGCGCCCAGTACCGCGCTGGCTTCGACAGGCTCAGCCCGAA
>JAYSYW010000309.1:0-18068 GCA_043727255.1 Rhizobacter sp.
GTTCTCGTCGGTCAGCAGGCCCTGGCTGTTGTAGGTGCGCAGGGCGTTGATGTCGGCCCCGCGGCCCACCAGCAGGTCGTCTCGGTCTTGCAGGACCAGATTGCCGTTGGCGATGTTGACGTAGGCCAGTTCCCCGTTGCGCCCGTGTCCGGCCGAGCCGGCTACGCCTCGCTGGCCCAGGGTTGCCAAGGAAGACAGGCTGACGCCCAGGGTGTTGCCACTGACGATCGCTACCATTTTCAGATCCCTCCCGCGTGGCATGGCGCTTCAGCTGAACTGGCGCCTGCCATTTGCATTTGTGTGTAAAGAGGCGTTTCAAAGACGGCCTCGCTAACCCAGTACATCCGGCGAATCGCGACTTGGTTTAGCAAACCCGAAGAAATTCCTGGGAATTCGACCCCTGGCATTGCAGGGCCATGGGATGTTCCCGGCGCCGTCGGCCCGGCCTCCTAAAATCCTCTATCCCGATTCCCGACGCACCCGCCAGGGTCGCCTTCCCGCATGCCTTCCAAAGCCGTCCCGTCCTCCCTCCCCGTGGTGATCGTTGGCGCGGGGCTGGCCGGGTTGACGGTGGCGTTGCATCTGGCTGACCACCGCAAGGTGATCGTGCTGGCCAAGCGCAGCTTGAATGAAGGGGCAACGGCCTGGGCGCAGGGCGGCATCGTGGGCGTGCTGGGCACCGACGACAGCATCGAATCTCATGTGCGTGACACGCAGCAGGCTGGCGCTGGTTTGGTGGAAGAAGAAACCGCGCGCTTCATCGCGCAGCACAGCGCAGACGTGATCGAGTGGTTGGTGGAATGCGGCGTGCCGTTTTCGTCTGACCCGGAAGGCCCGCTGGGCCTGCACCTCACGCGCGAAGGTGGCCACGCGGTGCGCCGCATCGCGCATGCGGCCGATGCGACCGGCAAGGCGATTCACGACGTGCTGCTGGAGCGTGTGGCCCGCCACCCGAACATCCAGTTGCGCGAGCGCTGGATGGCGCTGGACCTCATCACCTCACGCCACGTGAAGCGCGACGAAGTGCCGCGCTGCTACGGCCTGTACGCGCTCGACATCGACGCCCAGCGTGTTGAAACCCTGCCGGCTTCGGCCGTGGTGCTGGCCACCGGGGGCGCCGGCAAGGTGTACCGCTACACCACCAACCCAGACACCTCCACCGGCGACGGCATTGCCATGGCCTGGCGCGCGGGCTGCCGGGTGGGCAACATGGAATTCATCCAGTTCCACCCGACCTGCCTGTACCACCCGCTGGAGCGCAGCTTCCTGATCACCGAAGCCTTGCGTGGCGAAGGTGGCCGGCTGCTGCTGCCGAGCCTGGGCCCGGGCGACCCCGGCGGCACCCGCTTCATGCACGAACACGACGAGCGCGGTGAGTTGGCGCCGCGCGACATCGTGGCCCGTGCCATCGACTTCGAGATGAAGAAGCATGGGCTCGACTACGTGCTGCTCGACGCGACCCACCTGGGCGAAGCGTTCCTGAAAGAGCACTTCCCGACCATCCATGCACGCTGCCTGAGCCTGGGCATCGACATCGCCCGCCAGCCGATCCCCGTGGTGCCGGCTGCGCATTACACCTGTGGTGGCGTGGTCACCGACCTGCTGGGCCGCAGCGACCTGCCGGGGCTGTATGCGGTGGGCGAAACCACGTATACCGGGCTGCACGGGGCGAACCGGCTGGCCAGCAATTCATTGCTCGAATGTGTGGTGTTCGGCAAAACCTGCGCCGAAGACATTCTTTCGCGTGAGTTGGGCGACCACCCCGAGCCACCGGCCTGGGACGAAAGCAAGGTCGAAAACGCCGATGAGCAAGTGGTGATCGCCCACAACTGGGACGAGCTGCGCCTGGTGATGTGGAACTACGTCGGCATCGTGCGGACCACCAAGCGGCTGGAACGCGCGCTGCACCGCATCTTGCTGTTGCGCAGCGAGATTGACGACTACTACGCCAACTTCCGCGTCAGCCGCGACCTGCTGGAACTGCGCAACCTGGTCGATTGCGCCGAGTTGATCGTGCGGTCGGCCTTGATGCGGCACGAGAGCCGGGGGCTGCACTACAGCCGCGATTTCCCGCAGACGCTGCCGGTGAGCTTCCCGACGGTGCTGGTGCGGCCAGCGGCCAGTTCGCGCAAATCATCGGCATCGCAGCAGGGCGCGGGCGTGATGTCGGGCCTTTGCGGCTGAATGGCCTGGGCGGCTTGCCAGCCAGGCAAGCCAGCGTTTGATCAGCGCCGTGCGCGCATCGCGCTGCGGGCTTGCACGAACTGGAACGCGAACTCCACCGCCTCGGAGACCGCCTTTTCGTTGTCTTCGCGCTCTTGTTCGGTCAGGTAGAAAGCGAAGTCCACCTCGTGGCGGATGTAGCGCGGCGGCAGGCGGTTGAGGGCCACGCAGGCCACGTCGGGCAGCAGTTCCGGGCGCAGGCCGGCAAAGCGGGGCAATGCATGGGCCACGGCCGAGAAAACGGCGCGCTCGTGGTGGTTGTAGACCGAGTCGAATTCGACGCTCATGGGGCTCCTTGAGACGTGCTCGCGCTGACGATGGCCGCCATACGCAGAAGGGTTCTGCTCGACTCTAGGGGCCTGGCCGGGCGAAGGCGAGTGCGGAATGCGCACTTGCTTCGCCGGGTGGCCCTGAGTTGACTCTTCCTTGGGTGGCTGACGCGAGGCGCCAGACCTGGGGCCAGTTTTTACTTCAAGCGGTGGCGAAGCGCGCCAGGCGCTCACCGATGATCCCGTGGGCCTCGGCCATGATGCGGTCGATCAGTTCCTTGACCGTCGGCACGTCGTGGATCAACCCGGCAACCATGCCGCACGACCACGCGCCAGCGTCCATGGCGCCCTCTTTCATGATGCGCGGGTACACGCCGCCGACCTCGGCCACGATGTCCTCGAACTTCAGCGCGGCGCCCAGCGTGCGTTCCTTCTCGAGCAGGCGTTCGACGGCGGCGTTGTTCAGCACGCGCTCGGTGTTGCGCAGCGGGCGCATCACGAGGCGGGTGTCGAGTTCACTGGCGGCGACGATGGCGTCTTTCACGTTCTGGTGCACCGGCGCTTCTTTCGTGGCGATGAAGCGCGTGCCCATGTTCATGCCGTCGGCGCCGAGCGCGAGCGCGGCCACCAGCGAGCGGCCGTCGGCCATGCCGCCGGAAGCCACGAACGGAATCTTCAGTTCTTCAGCGGCACGCGGCAGCAAGATGAAATTGGGCACGTCGTCTTCGCCCGGGTGGCCACCGCACTCGAAGCCGTCCACGCTGACCGCGTCGCAGCCAATGGCCTCGGCCTTCAGCGCGTGGCGCACTGAGGTGCATTTGTGGATCACCTTGATGCCGGCTTCCTTCAGCGCGGGCATCCATTTTTGCGGGTTGTTGCCTGCGGTTTCCACAGCCTTCACGCCACCTTCGATGATGGCCTTCACGTAGCCGGGGTAGTCGGGCGGCGTGAGCGAGGGCAGGAAGGTGAGGTTCACGCCGAAGGGCTTGTCGGTCATCTCGCGGCAGCGCGCGATCTCTTGGGCCAGCAGCTCAGGCGTGCGCTGCGTGAGGCCGGTGATCAGGCCCAGCCCGCCAGCGTTCGAGACGGCCGCGGCCAGTTCGGCGAAGCCGACGAAGTGCATGCCGCCTTGGATGATGGGGTGCTGAATGCCGAAGAGTTCGGTGATGCGTGTCTTCATGAAAAGCCTTCGAGGGACGGAGGGTGTCGGTTGGGGGGTGGACTGTGTTCAGCCGCCAGAGCGCGGCAGCAGGGTGGCGACCGCGGCGTCGCGGATCTGCCGTTTGAAGATCTTGCCCGACGGCGTGCGCAGCAGCGGGCCTTCTGACTTCACCAGGTAGCGCGGCATCTCGAAGCGTGCGAGGTGGCCTTCGAGGAAGGTGCGCAGCGCGTCGAGGTCGAGCGTGGGGCTGCCGTGCACGGTGGCGCCGACCTCTTCGCCCAGGCGCTCGTCGGGCACCGCGTACACCGAGGCCTCAAACACATCGGGGTGTCTCAGCAGCGCGGCTTCAACGTGGCCGCAGCCGATGTTTTCGCCGCCACGGATGATCAGGTCCTTCAGCCGGTCAACGATGGTCAGGTAGCCCTCGGAGTCGATCGTCGCGCCGTCGCCGGTGCGGAACCAGTCGCCGTCGAAGGCCTCGGCGTTGGCTTCCGGCAGGTTCCAGTAGCCGTTGAACACCGAGGTGCCGCGCACCCACAGTTCGCCGTGTTCGCCCGGGGGCAGCGTGCGGCCCAGTTCGTCGGCGACCTTGATCTCAAGCACCTGCGAGCAGTGGCCCGAACTGTTGGGGTGGGCCAGGTAATCGTCACCCGAGATGCCGGCGCCGATGGCGTTGGTTTCGGTCATGCCCCAGCCGATGTTGGGCACGGCCTGCTGGAAGGTCGCGTCGATCTGGCGCACTTGCTCAGGGGTGCGCGGGGCACCGCCACCGCCCACGACGGCAAGCGTTGAAAGGCTGTGCCGGCCCTCTTGCGCCACGCGCACCAGGTCGCCGGTCACGGCAGCCGGGCCGATGACGGAGGTGAGCCGTTCGCGGTCGACCAACTCGGCGGCTCGCTCGGCGTCCCAGCGGTACATGCTGACGATGCGGCGCTGTGCGCGGTAGCTCGACAGGAACGAGGTGTGCAGCCCCGTCACATGGAACAGCGGCACGGCAAGCAGGGTGCCAGGTTGTTCAGCGGGCACTGGGGGCGTGATGCCGTCCACCGCGTTGCGAATGGCGGTATCCAGCTCCCACGACAGCAGGGCCGACAGCACCATGCGGTGCGTAGAGGGCACGCCCTTCGGCCGCCCGCTGGAGCCCGACGTGTACAACATGATTGCCAGGTCGTCGGGGGCGATGTCTGCTGGCGGCATCGGCATCGGCATCGGCATCGGCATCGGCACTTCGCCGAGGGCGGCGGTCAGACCGCTCAAGGCACGCGCACCGGGCGGCAGCTTGTCGGCCCTGACGCCCAGCACATGCAGCCCCGCGATGGGCGGGCGCTGCGCCAGTCGGTCAAGCCGCTCGGCGTCGGCCAGCAGCACCTTCGCGTCGCAGTCGACCAAGCCGTGCGCCATCTCGTCAGCCTGCCAATGCGCATTCATCGCCACGGCGACGGCGCCGATCGACGTGACGGCGCAGAACGATTGCATCCACTCGGGGTAGTTGCGCATCGCGATCGCCACGCGGTCGCCGGGGCGCACGCCGCACACATGCACCAGCACGTGGGCAATGCGCGATGCGGCTTGCCAAGCCTCATTGAAGCTGCAACGCGTGTCTTCGTAAGCAAGAAACGGCAGGTCGCTCAGCGTCGATTCGTACAGCGCGCGCAACGAGGCCGGCGCGTTTTTGAACGAGCGCAAGCGCCGGCCGTTCACGACGACGTCTTCCAGCTCGAAGGGCTGGCCGGGGGCGGTGAGGGCGGTGGCCGCCTCGGCGCGGTTCATGGCGTGCATCGTCGTGCCGCGCTCAGCGGCCCGTGAACACTGGCTCGCGCTTCTCGACGAAGGCGCGTGCGGCGTTGCGGTGGTCTTCGGTCTGCGCGCAGTGGATGTGGTGCGTGGCTTCGAGGTCCAGGCATTCGTCCACCCCACCGGCCATCGCGCGGTTGAGGTTTTCTTTCATGTACCGATAGGCCACCGCCGGGCCATTGGCCAGCCGCTGGGCGATCTGTTGTGTGCGCTCGGCAAGCTGGTCGGGCTCGCACACCCAGTTGGTCAGGCCCAGGCGCAGGGCTTCGTCGGCTGGCACCCGCTCGCTCAGCATGTACAGCTCGCGTGCCTTGGCCGCGCCGATCAGCTGCGTCATGAAGTAGGTGCCGCCGTAGTCGCCCGCAAAGCCGACCTTGGCGAAGGCCGTGGTCATGATGGCGTTGCTGGCCATCAACCGCATGTCGCAAGCCATGGCCAGCGACAGGCCCGCACCGGCCGCCGGGCCGGGCAGCACGGCGAGCGTGGGCTTGGGCATCTTGAACAGACGGCCCGCCGTTTCGCGCTGGCTGTGGCGTTGTTGGTGGATGGCTTCGTCGATGGTGCGTGTGCTTGCCGCGCCAGCCGCCATGCCCTTCACATCGCCCCCTGCGCAAAAGCCCTTGCCCGTGCCGGTGAGCACGATGCAGCGCACGGCGGGGTCGAACTCGGCGGCGACGAGTTGCTGTTGCATCGCTTGCAGCATGGGCCGCGACAGCGCGTTGCGCGCGTCGGGGCGGTTCATCGTGAGCGTCAGCACGCCGTCGGCCAACGAGGCCAGAAGGTCGGGGGTGCCGGTGTCGAGGGTGGTCATGGGGGTGTCTCCGGTGGCGTCAACGTCAACAGGTCGCTCGATACCTTTGGGGCAGGTGAGGAACCCGTTCGGCTGAGGTAATTAAAGTCCCGCGCCGGCCTTAGATGCGTCGGGCCGAACGGGGGGAGGGAATGAACAGATTCGTGAGGGGTTCAGGGGCTCACTTCACGAGACCCAGCTCACGCGCTTCTTTCTCGTAGTTCGCATACGAAGCCTTGAGCGTGGCGCCGTTCAAGATCATCTCGGCCACGAGCGTCTTCGTGCCAGCCTCGTAGACGCGGGTTCGCACCCAGTTCGATTCGGTGCGCGCGCTTTCACTGAGCGCCACGATCTCGCGTTCGAGGTCGTAGGCCTGGCCGACGAACAACGGCCCCTTCACCAGGCGGATTTGCTGCCCCGCAAACAGCCCGACAGCCGGGCCGTGGCCACGCAGGCCCGCAAGGTTGACGGTGCTGCCAAGCAGCACGCTGATCATCTCGATCGGGATGATGGCGCGGCCCCAGGGCGAAGCCGAACCGCCTTCTGGTGTGTACCAGGGTGAGGGCTCGGTGATGCCCTTCAGCTTCGACGCCAGCGAGAACGGGTAGTACGGCCCCATGTTCTGGTCGAAACCCATCGCGATGGTTTCTTTCGCCTCACCGCGCTGCCCCACCTTCAGGTCGCGGTTGATCACCAGCCCGGTGGCCGGGCGCAGCTTGGCAATGCGCTGCGGAATTTCATGTGCGCTGTCGGGCACGTCGCCGACCGAGGCGGTACCGGTCAATACCGGCGTGCCATCGCGCTTTTCGGCCCAGATGCGCACCACGCGCGTGCCTTCGGCCGACGGCTGCACGAAGGCCCGCACCTCTTCGCCTTCGACAACCATGTTCTGGTAATGCGCGCTGATGCAGCCGGTCTCGAACCAGGCTTGGCCGAACAGGCTGAACAGCAGCGGGTCGAACTGGCTGAAGTGCGTCGGCCCCTCGATCGGGCCGGCCCGCAGGCCCAAGTCTTCGGCGGTCTTGTCGTCGTGGATCGACAGGTGGCCGTCGTAGGTTTGCTCGGCCAGCATCTGGCGCGGCTTGCGCAGTGGCCCGCACAGCGCGGGGGTGGGCATGTCGGGGAATGGAACGGTCATCACGGCCTTTCGCTGCTGTCGGGCGTCGGTAAGAGCGGCAGGATAGCCCGAGGGTACGGGCTCCGCAGTCGCTTGAGGGTCAGTTTTGGCGGGCGTTGTGTCGGATCATTGCGGGTGGTTCGGCCGGCGTGTTTTTCGCGTGGCCCAACGTCTCCAACAATCATCGACACGACACCCAAACCCCATGCAAATCCAAGTCACCACGCCGCCCCCGCCCCAAGGGTGCATCGACACGCAAGTCATCGGCAATGTGTTGCTGATCGGCATCAACCGCCCGGCCAAGCGCAATGGCTGGACGCCCGACATGTTCCGCCAACTCGGCGAGGCCTACACCCGGCTCGACGATGACCCCGAGCTGCGCGTGGGCGTGCTGCACGCGATGGGCGACCACTTCACCGCCGGCCTCGACATGCCCTCGGTGCAGGCGCACCTGGAGCGCGGCGAAAAGATCATCCCTGAAGGCTTGGTCGAGCCGCACGACTTCGGCAAGCCCGGTTACCGCCGCCGCACGAAACCCGTGATCGCCGCCGTGAAGGGCATCTGCTTCACGGTGGGCATTGAGCTGATGCTCGGCGCCGACATCGTGGTGGCCGGCGACGACTGCCGCTTCAGCCAGAAGGAAGTGCAGCGCGGGTTGATGCCCGGCGGCGGCGCCACTTTGCGCATGTCCGAGCGCGCTGGCCTCGGCAACGCCATGCTGTACCTGCTGACCGGCGACGAGTTCGACAGCGCCACGGCGTACCGCCTGAACTTCGTGCAGAAGGTGGTGCCGAACGCGCAGGTGCTGGATGAAGCCCTGGCCATCGCACAGCGCATCGCCGAGCAAGCGCCTTTGGCCGTGACGGCCACGCGCCTGAACGCCATCAAGGCGGTGGAGGAAGGGCCTGCCGCCGCAGTGGCCGACTTCGCCGCCTCCGCCAAACGCATCTTCGCCAGTGAGGACTGGGCCGAAGGCGTGCGCTCGTTCGTCGAGAAGCGGGCGGCGGTGTTCAAGGGCCGCTGAGGGCTGGGCCGCGCAGGGACTGCGCGGCGGGTGAAGGTTTTTTACCGCAAAGACGCCAAGAAAAACCCCCAAGGGCGCCAAGCAAGACTTGGCGTTTTTGGGGTCGGCCTTTGCGTCTTTGCGTTGAAGGGTTTCGGGGCTTGCAGCCCGGGGCCGATTCAGAGCCGTTCGAGCACCCGCATTGAGTAATCCACCGCCTTCACGTCTTTCGTGAGCCGGCCGATCGAGATGCGGTCAACGCCGGTGGCGGCGATGTCGCGGATCTGGTCGAGCTGCACGTTGCCCGACACCTCAAGCAGCGCTTGCCCGGCGGTGATGGCGACGGCCTCGCGCATCGCGGGCGGGGTGAAGTTGTCGAGCAGCACGCTCTTGGCACCGGCGTCGAGTGCTTCGCGCAACTGGGCCAGCGTTTCCACCTCGATCTGGATGTCCACACCCGAGTTCAGCGCCTGCGCATTGCGCAGCGCCGCGCCCACGCCACCGGCGGCGGCAATGTGGTTTTCTTTGATCAAGATTCCGTCCCACAGCGCCATGCGCTGGTTCTGGCCGCCGCCCACACGCACCGCGTACTTCTGCGCCTGGCGCAGTCCGGGGATGGTCTTGCGGGTGTCGAGCACGGCGCAGCCATTGGGGTTGGGTGAGGCGCCGTCGATGGCATCGACATGACGGCGGGTGAGGGTGGCCGTGGCTGACAGCAACTGCAGGTAGTTCAGGGCAGGGCGTTCGGCCGACAACAGGGCGCGGGCGTTGGCCTCGATGTGGCAAGCCAGCGTGTCGGGTGGCATGCGCGCACCTTCGTCCACGTGCCAGTCGATGCGGGCCGCTGGGTCCAGCGCGTGGATGCAGCCGTCGAACCAGTCGCGGCCACACAGCACGGCTTCTTCACGCACGAGCACACGGGCACGCACGCGCTGTTCGGCGGGCACGAGCATGGCCGTCCAGTCGTTGCGGCCGATGTCTTCCATCAACGCGTCGTGGATGTTGCGGGTGCGGGCTTGGACGAGGGTTTCGTTGTGGTCGTACATGGAATCGCTCTTTTTGGGCTTGGCTCGGTGCGGCACTTCGACAGGCTCAGTGCGAACGGAGAGAGGTATGTGAACGGAGTGAAGTGTGTGAACGGAGAGAGGTGTGTGAACGGAGAGAGGTGCGTGTATGGATTCAGAGTTCGAGAGAGACTCGGCATCCGTTGAGAGACCCCCATCCGTTCGGGCTGAGCTTGTCGAAGCCAGCATGTGGCTCGGTGCGGCACTTCGACGGCTCAGTGCGAACGGAGTGAGGTGCGTGGACGAGTGAGGTGCGTGGACGAGTGAGAGGCGTGGACGAGTGAGAGGCGTGAGCGGATAGAGGCGCGTGGATGGCCTGCAGAGTTCGAGAGAGACCCGGTATCCGTTGTGAGACCCCCCCCATCCGTTCGGGCTGAGCTTGTCGAAGCCAGCGTGTGGCTCGGTGCGGCACGCCCTTCGACGGGCTCTGGGCGATCGGCAATACAGGCTCAGTGCGAACGGAGAGAAGTGCGGTATGGGTTTCAGCGTTCGAGAGAACCCCATCCGTTCGGGCTGAGCTTGTCGAAGCCAGCATGTGGCTCGGTGCAGACACTTCGACAGGCTCAGTGCGAACGGGTTGGGAGCTGGGGCAACAGATCGCGGGAAAACAGGGCTTCAAGCCGCCCCGATGTTCTTCACCAACCCCGGCTTCTGCGTCACCGAGGGGTTTTGCTTCACGAAGTCGAGCATGCGGTCGATGCAACCCAGCGCCTGCTTGCGGATGGCTTCGTCCACTGCGATCTCACCCGTGCCATGTTCAAGGCACGACACCACGCCTTGCAGTGCGTTCATCGCCATCCACGGGCAATGCGCGCAGCTCTTGCAGGTGGCGCTGTTGCCGCCGGTGGGGGCTTCGAGCAGCAGTTTGCCCGGCGCCAATTGGCGCATGCGGTGCAGGATGCCGTTGTCGGTGGCCACGATGAAAGCCGGCGCGTCGTTTTGAATCACGGCGTTCAGCAGTTGCGAGGTCGAGCCCACCACGTCGGCCAGTTCGACCACGCTCTTGGGTGATTCGGGGTGCACCAGCACCAGCGCGCCGGGGTGCTGCTTCTTCAGCAGTTCCAGCTCAAGCCCCTTGAACTCGTCGTGCACGATGCAGTCGCCGTTCCACATCAGCATGTCGGCGCCGGTCTGCTCTTGGATGTAGCGGCCCAGGTGGCGGTCGGGCGCCCACAGCACCTTTTCGCCTTGTTCTTTCAGGTGGTTGACGATCGCCAGCGCGCATGAGCTCGTCACCATCCAGTCGGCGCGCGCCTTCACGGCGGCGCTGGTGTTGGCGTAGACCACCACCTTGCGGTCGGGGTGGGCGTCGCAGAACTTGGCGAAGTCTTGGGGCGGGCAACCGAGGTCGAGTGAACAGGTGGCCTCGAGGTCGGGCATCAGCACGCGTTTTTCGGGGCTCAGGATCTTGGCCGTTTCACCCATGAAACGCACACCGGCCACGACCAGGGTCTGGCTGGCGTGGTCGCGGCCGAAGCGGGCCATTTCCAGCGAATCGGCGACGCAGCCGCCGGTCTCTAGTGCCAGGTCTTGCAGGTCGCCATCGACGTAGTAGTGGGCGACGAG
Source organism: Rhizobacter sp. (assembly GCA_043727255.1). Lineage (GTDB taxonomy): Bacteria > Pseudomonadota > Gammaproteobacteria > Burkholderiales > Burkholderiaceae_C > Rhizobacter. Next base: position 10,989 of record JAYSYW010000309.1, read on the forward strand.
CACCGCGTTGTGTTGTTCCAGCAGCGCCTTGGCGCGGGCCTTCCATTCAACGCGGCTGGCGGGGGTCAACGGCTCGGGTACTTTGGCCCACGCTTGGGCGGTGCAGCTGGTGCCGGTGGCGTCTTGCTTGGTGTAGTCGAACAGCACTTGGCTCATGGCTTCGTGTCTCAAAAAAACGGAAGACGGGCAGTGCCCACGGAGCCTTGAATTGTGCCTCGCGGCTCAGGACAGGCGTTGTTCCGCTTCCATCAGCTTGTAGCGCGCCAGGGCCAGATTGCTGCGTTGTTTGTCGAGCAGCGCGAACAGAAACAGGCCCCGGTGCTTCGAGACGCTGCGCATCACGTGGTGACGGTTGCCGGCACTCGTCATCACCTCGTCCACCGGGTCGGGCAGGCCCATGTCGCGGGCCGACTGGCGGTGCGCACGCAGCACCTGGGCGCTGGCGGCGGCGGCCATTTCCAGCGGAACGGGTTCGCCCTCGCGCTGGTACTTGGCAAGGATCAAACCGGTGGACGCATCGACCACGGCGCAGCCCAAGACGCCGTCCACGCCACTCATGGCGGCCAGTGCGCGGGCGGCCTGTGCGGGTTCGAGCCGGCTGTGAGCGGCCTCTGGCCGGAGCATGGGCACAGTGGGCCGCAGGGCCACCGGCGCAGGTGTCAGGTCGGCGACCTTGATCGAGCCTTCGACCCCGTGCAGGGTGTTGACCTGCGGCGGCCCCCAGGTGGGTTCGGTCTTCACGCGGTTCCACATGCCCAGCAGCGCGTTCCACACCGCCGACGCGCTGGTCAGCGATTCGTTCAGCACCTGCACCCGAAGCCGCATGGGCCACTGAATCATGTTGATCTTGTTGGCGATCCATACCGCGTTGGGCGGCAGCATGAACAGCAGCGTGGGGCAGCGCCAGTTGGGCTGATTCACCGCGTGGTGCAGGGCCGAGAGCAAATCTTCGATGGCGTGCGGCGGCATGGCGCCAACGATCACGGCCGTCATGTTGCTGCGCTCCATCAGCGCCAGCGGAATGGCGGCGTTGACCAGGCCGGGCGCGCGCACATCGGCGTGGTAGATGCGCAGCGGCTCTTCGTGGCGGCGTTCGAGCGTGGTGCGTTCGATCATCGCCAGCGTACGCAGCGTGCCTTGCTCGCGCAGGTGAAGGCGTTCGATGGGGCGCCCGCTGGCGTCTGACAAAGCCTTCACGACCGCCGCCCCCCAGACCGCCGTGGGGTCGAACAGCGAGATCAGCTTGGTGGCGGTTTCAAGGTCGGTGCGGGTGGCGGCGAAGTGGTCGCGGATGGCCTGTGCCGGCGAGCCCGAAACCACCAGGTCGCGCAGGTGGCTGTCGACCATCTGGCCCCGGTCGTTGACCTCGGTGGCCACGGTTTCCATGATGGCCGTGGCAGCGAAACCCTGGTCGCGCTCTTCAGGCAGAGAAGGGTCTTGGCGGTTTGAGCCGAGGTTGGTTCGCAGATCCCCGAACAACGATGACAACATGGCTCGCTCCCCCTCATGCAGCGCCGCTCGCCGCGGGAGCCAGTCTAGGCGGATGGGCGCTGCCTTGCACCGCGCGCTTTGCAACCATTCGTTGGCACAAGGCCAAGCGGGCCGAACAGGCTCGAACGGGGGCCGTCAAGTCAAGCAAAAAAGCGGCTCGGCGGCGCACCCACCGAACGCTTCACCATGGCGGTGAAGGCGCTGGCGCTGGCGTAGCCCAGCTCGGTGGCAATCACACCCAGCGGCACCTTGCGCGCGGCCATCGACAAAGCCTTGGCCAGCAGCACCTGCTGGCGCCACTGCAAGAAGGTGGTGCCCAGCTCGCTGCGGAACAACCGGGCCACCGTGCGCGGGCTGGCTCCCACGCCTTCGGCGCAGGCGTTCAGCGATGTCCAACGGGTGGGGTCGTCGAGCACGGCTTCGCACAGCGCGAGCAGGCGTTTGTCTTGCGGCAAGTCCACCCCCAGCGGCACGGCTTTGGCATGGCGCAACTCGTCCAGCACCAGGGCGCTGAGGTGGCGTTCGCGCTCTGATTCGTCGGGCCGGCCGGGTTGCACGGTGAGGTGCGTGACCAGTTCGCGCAACAGGCTCGACACCTCGACCACGCGGCATTCACGCCAGGCCGGGTCGCCACCCTCGGCTGGCCAGGGGCCGCAGCGGGTGGCGTCTTGGTGCAGGTAGAGCGTGCGCAGCTCGGCGTCTTCAACCACGTGCACCACGTGCTCTACGCCGGGCGGGACCCACACAGCGCGCGACGGCGGCACGATGAAGGTGGCGCGCGCGGCCGTCATGCGCACCACGCCGGTGATCGAAAACGCCAGCTGGCCCCAGGGGTGGCTGTGCGGTTCAACCTGTGTGTGGGCCGCCAAGTGGCGGGCCTTGGCCCGCACCGGGTGTGCGGCGCTGGGCGCATAACGCACCGGGTCGATCGGCGGGACGCTGCGGCGGGCGGTGGCGGGGTGGGCGAGGGCCATTGGCTTGATCTCGACAAAGATTGACAAGTTATCGTAACTGCGACGCCCACCCGGCACCTAGAGTGGCGGCCACGCCAGCTTTTTGGCCGCGCCCGGCACCCTTCGCATGAACACCTCTTCGGTCAACGCCGTTCCCCTGCGGCAAGACGCCCAAACCATTGGCTTGATCGGCTTGGCGCACGGCACCTCGCACTTCTTTCACATGCTGCTGCCGCCGCTGTTTCCGCTGTTCATCCGCGACTTCGGGTTGAGCTATTCGGAGCTCGGGTTGCTGGTCAGCACCTTCTTCATCATCTCGGGCGTGGGCCAGGCACTGGCCGGTTTTGTGGTGGACCGTGTCGGCGCCCGCCCCACACTGTTCATCGCGCTGGCCTGCTTCGCCATGGCGGCTTTCCTGGCGTCCACCGCCAACGGCTATTACGGGTTGATGGGCGCGGCGGCACTGGCCGGCCTGGGCAATTCGCCGTTCCACCCGGCCGACTTCACCATCCTCAACAAACGCGTTTCACAGCCACGCCTGGGGCATGCGTTTTCGGTGCACGGCATCAGCGGCAACCTGGGTTGGGCGGCGGGGCCGGTGTTCCTGGCTGGTGTGACGGCCGCCAGCGGCTCTTGGCGCATCGCCGCCGCCGGCATGGGTGTGTGGGCGCTGTTTGTCATTGCGGTGCTGTGGGTCAACCGGGGCGCCATCGACGACCGCTCCGGCCGCTGGTCGCACGAGCCCGCGCCGGGCGCCAGCGCCACGCATGTGGCCGAACACCCGCTTGCCTTCTTGCGCCTGCCTTCGGTGTGGCTGTGCTTTTCGTTCTTCTTCTGGTCCACCTGCGCGCTGGCCGCCATTCAAAGCTTCGCCAGCCCGGCGCTGCAAAAGATGTACGGCTTGCCGTTGTCGATCACCGCCTTCGTGGTCACAGGCTACATGCTGTTCGGCGCCGTGGGCATGGTGGTGGGCGGCTTCCTCACGGCCAGGGCGGATCGGCTGGAACGCCTGATCGGCACCTGCCTCACCGGCGCGGCCGTGCTGCTGGTGTTGGTGGGCAGCGGTGTGTTGCCGGGGTTGATGGCCGCCTTCGTGGCCGCGCTGGCCGGCTTTGGCACCGGGCTGGCCGGGCCTTCGCGCGACATGCTCATCAAACGCGCCGCGCCACCCGGCGCCACCGGGCGCGTCTACGGCACGGTGTATTCGGCGCTCGACCTGGGCTTTGCGGTCTCGGCCCCGGTGTTTGGCGCGCTGCTTGACCGGGGCCTGCCCGGCACCGTGTTTCACGGCGCGGCCTTGGCGCTGCTGCTGGGCGTGGCCTCGGCCGGCTTCGTGGGGGTGCGGATTGCACGGGGGGCGGCCGGTCGTAAAGTGGCCGCATGACATCACCCCACCCCTCCCGGCTGGCCGGCCATGCGCTCGTTGAGGCGCTCGTCGCCCAAGGCATCACCACCGCCTTCGGCGTGCCGGGCGAAAGCTACCTGGCCGTGCTTGACGGCTTTCATGAACACCGCGACCACATCCGCTTCATCGCCTGCCGGCATGAAGGCGGCGCCGCCTTCATGGCCGAGGCGCAAGGCAAGCTGACCGGCCGCCCCGGCGTGTGTTTCGTGACGCGCGGGCCTGGGGCCACCAATGCCAGCATCGGCGTGCACACCGCGTTCCAAGACAGCACGCCGATGGTCTTGTTCGTCGGCCAGGTTGCCAGCGACCAGCGCGACCGCGAGGCGTTCCAAGAGATCGACTACCGCCAGATGTTCGGCCCCGGCACGCTGGGCCTGGCCAAGTGGGTGGCCGAAGTGAACAGCGCCGACCGGCTGCCCGAGTACGTCTCACGCGCCTTCCACGTGGCCATGCAAGGCCGCCCCGGGCCGGTGGTGCTGGCCTTGCCTGAAGACATGCTGACCACCCTGACCGCCGCACCCGTGCTGCCCCGCGCCGAGCCCGCCCGCGCCTGGCCTGCACCCGGTGCCTTGCGCGAGGTGAGGGCACTGTTGATGGCCGCCGAGCGGCCCTTCGTCATCGTGGGCGGCAGCGGCTGGACAGCGGCCTCGTGCAAAGCCATGCAGCGTTTCGCCGAGAGCTGGAACCTGCCGGTCGGCTGCTCGTTCCGCGCGCAAGACACCTTCGACAACCGCCACCCCAACTACGCGGGTGATGTCGGCATCGGCATCAACCCTTTGCTGGCCAAGCGCATCGCGACGGCTGATCTCGTCATTGCTGTCGGTGCCCGGTTGGGTGAAATGACGACCGGCGGCTACACGCTGCTGAAGCCGCCGCGCACGCTGCAAAAGCTGGTGCACGTGCATGCCGGCGCCGAAGAGCTGGGGCGCGTCTACGCGGCCGACCTGCTGCTGCAGTCGTCGATGGCCGATGCCGGCAAGGCGCTTGAAACCCTGGCCGCACCCACCTCGGTGCTTTGGGCTGAATGGACGGCCGCCGCGCACGCCGACTACGAAACCAACCTCGTCGCAACGCCCGTGTTGCCGCTCGACATGGCCGAGGTGGTGACGACCATGCAGCGCCTGGCCCCGGCCGACACCGTGTTCACCAACGGCGCTGGCAACTTTGCCGGCTGGCTGCACCGCTTCTGCCGCTACCCCGGCCTGCAACACCACGGCCGCACGCAACTCGCGCCGACCTCAGGCGCCATGGGCTACGGCGTGCCGGCGGCGGTGGCGGCGTCATTGCTGTACCCCAAGCGCACGGTCATCAACCTGGCCGGTGATGGCGACTTTCTGATGAACGGGCAAGAACTGGCCACCGCCACCGGCTACGGTGCAAAGCGGCTCATCAGCATCGTGGTGGACAACGGCAGCTTCGGCACCATCCGCATGCACCAAGAGCGCGAATACCCCGGCCGCGTGAGCGGCAGCGACTTGTTCAACCCCGACTTCGCCGCGCTCGCGGTGGCTTACGGCTGGCGCTCGTCTTTTGTGACCAAGACGGCCGACTTCGAGCCGGCCTTCGCCGATGCCCTGGCCAGTGGCCGGCCCACGCTGTTGCACCTGAAGCTCGACACCGACGTGAGCACCAGCCGGACCCGCCTGTCGGCCATCAGAGACTCGGCCCTCAGACGCCAGGGATAAGGGCCGCGTCGGCCCGGTGCCTCAGCGCGTGAAGCTCAGGCGGATGCGCGCCGGCCGGAAGTAATCGGCGCCCGAGCCAATGTCGGGCAGCGGCCCCATCACCCAAACGAGCCCCGGCCCCTTGTAGGCGGTCAACAGCGTCTCGGTGCTTTCGGTGATGATTTCTTCGATCTCGTGCACGTATTCCACGCCGCCTTGTTTCAGCTGCACGCGCCGGGTGCCGTTCTGCTGTTCGGGGTCGTCCGAGTGGCTCCACTCGTTGGTCGAGCCCGTCATCAACGCCGTGGCGTCCTTTTCGACCTTCGCATTGAACAGGGTGATGTATTTGCTGGTGGCCGACGAAGCGCCGACATGGAAGCCGCCCAGCAGCGAGCGCCTGAACGAGAACTCGCTTGAGCGCTCGAAGATCATCGGGTCTTCGGTGGCCAGCACGCGGAAGCTGTCGTTTGGGTTGGCACGGAAAACCAGTTTGAACGGGCGGCGCTTCAGGTCAATCGTGGCGCCATCTTTCACTGGCACGCGTTTGCCGTCTTGTTCGATCCAGGCCGACCAATCGTGTGCTTTGCGCTGGGCCACGGCGGCATTCACCTGCTCAAGCAACCAGTCCGTGTAGGCCTTCTCTTGCGAGCTCGCATAGAACATCACCGAGCGTTTCATTTCCATTCCCATGCCTAAGCGTTCGACGTGAGTCTGCAGAATGTTTGCACCGGCCTTCAGCAAGGCCGCCGTCAGTTCGCGGTCGGCGGTTTCCGCCACCGCCATCAAGGGTGGCAGGCCGAAACCGCTGCCGTTGGGGTTGGCCTTGCGTGACAGCAGCAGCCGCACGGCGTCGCCTTGCGACAGCAGCAGGGCGGTGGTCAGCGGGCAGGCGCTGACGCCACACGCGTCGGGCGAAGCGCCTGCATCCAGCAGGGCCGTCATCAATGCCAGGTCTTTGAGGTAGACGGCCTTCAGCAGTGCCGTGGCGCCAGACGAGAGCCGCATGTCCAGTTGCTTCGGCTGGACACGCCCGCTGGCCATCAGCGGTGGCAGCGCTTCAGCGCCACTGAGCCTGTTCAGTGCGCGCCGGGCCAATAGCTCAGGGTCGTTCTTCAGTGCATCGACCGGGGGCAGCGAGATGAACGCGAACCGTTCGAGCCAGGGGCCGGGTTGCACTTCCTCTGTGAATTTGGCGCTGGCTCGCTTGGTCAGCGAGACGACCCACCATTCAGCACCGTCGGGTGATCGCAGCGGCGGCGCCACGTCGTCTTCCGCCAAGGCCACGACCACATTGCGCAGCGCTGGCGGCATTTCGTTGCTTCGGTGCGTGTAGCCGAAGCGTCGGGCGTTCTTTTGCTTCATGCAGGTAAACGTGTTCTGCAAACATTGTTTGGCCTCGTCTTCTGTGGCGAAGGCCGTCACCCGGTACTTGTAGGTGCTGCCGTCGAAGGTGGCGAGGGCCTCTTCCCACAGCAGCTTCTTGTCGTCCCCCGGCAACGCGGAAAACGACTGGGCGAACGCGCTGCTGCTCATGGCAAACAACAGGGCGGCGAGGCCGTGAGCCAAG
>JAYSYW010000310.1:0-17919 GCA_043727255.1 Rhizobacter sp.
GTCCCATAGCTACGGCTATGGGCCTGCGAACCCGGCAAAAACTGTCCTCGCTGAGCCCAAATTTCGCTTCGACGCCCCAAGCCCGACAGGCTCCTAGAACGATTCAACGTGACAAGAAGCCGGTTGTTCGATTCCGCCTTGCGCAAGCCGTGGACGTGGGCCCGCGAGGCTGCGCTGCTCGGGCTGTTCTGTGCCGGGGCCGCCGCGTATCTTTATTCGGTCGAGGCGGAGACCCGCACCCAGCTGCACAAGGACCTCGCCGCCCATCAAGTCGCGAGCGTCAAGCAGTTCGAGGGGTGGATGGACGAGCGCATCGCCCAGACGCTGGCGTGGGCACGGCGCGACGACGTGCGCGCACTGGTCAAAGAACTCGTCCGGCTGAAAGACTCCGATCCTGCCGTGCTGCGAGGGTTGCCGTTGCAGGCCGCTTTCCGCGCCCAGTTCGCGCCGATCCAGGGGCGTCAGGGCACCCACGGCTACTTCATCGTGTCGCCCGAGGGCCGCAACCTCGGCACGCTGATCGACGACAACCTCGGCCTTCCCAACCTCACCTGGCAAGAGCCGGAATTCGTGCGGCAGATGCGCTTGCGCGGCAGTGCGCTCAGCCCATTCATGAGCTCGGACGTGCCGCTTGCAAACGTCGGTGCGGTGCTCGACGACAAGCCGATGACGATGTTCGTCGGGGTGCCCGTCTATCTCGACGAAACCGAACCGTCGGCGTATTTCCTGCTGCGCCTTCCGACCGTGGGGCTGCTCGCGGAGCAGGGCCGCGCGCGATTCGAGCAAAGCGGCATCAGCTCCCTGATCGACCAATTCGGGCGGCTGCATGCCGACCGGGCGTGGATCAACCTCGACCTCGAACACGTGGGTCTGCACAGCGAACTGTTCCGTGGCCGCCGCTACCTGTTTGCGCGCGACCCCGGCCACAACGTGATGACCTATCCGCACGATGGGCGCAAGGTGGACCGGGCTGCGCTTCCGTTGACGCGCTCCGCCAAGGCCCTGCAGCAAGGCGATGGCTCGACGCTGGAGCCTTACCGGGACCACCGCGGCGTGCCGGTCGTCGGCTCCTGGACGTGGAGCGAGAAGCTCGGCCTCGGCGTGGTGACTGAAGTCCCGGCGAGCGAAGCGTTCGCGCCCGTCATCGCCGCACGGCAGAACGTGCTGCTCGCGGCCGTGCTGCTGGCGCTCGGCACGGTGGCGCTGCTCGTCTTCAGGTTGCACAGCTCACGTGCGTTGCTGCGCCAAGCGGTTGCGCAAGCCGAGGCGGCCAACGCGTCGAAGGGCGTGTTCCTTGCGAACATGAGCCACGAGATCCGCACACCGCTGAACGCCGTCCTTGGCATCGCCCACCTGCTGAGCACCACGTCGCTGGTGCCGACGCAGCGGGAATACCTCAACATCATCAGCAGCTCAGGCCAGACGCTGTTGAGCATCCTGAACGACATCCTCGACTATTCGAAGGTGGAGGCTGGCAGGCTCGAACTGTTGCGCGCCGATTTCTCGTTGCACGACATGATCGACACCCTCGCTTCGATCATGTCGATCAACGCGGCGCCGAAGGACCTTGAACTGGTGATCGGCGTTGACCCGGACGTGCCGGCGCAGCTGGTGGGCGACTCGCACCGGCTGCTGCAGGTGCTGATCAACCTGACCGGCAACGCGATCAAGTTCACGCGCCAGGGCGACGTGGTGTTGCGGGTCTCGCTCGCTCGCCGCACCGGGCAGCAGGTGCACGTCCGGTTTGAGGTGGTCGACAGTGGCGTCGGCATTCCGCTGGCCAAGCAGGGCCAGCTGTTCGCACCGTTCATGCAGGCCGATGCCCGGGTCGCCAGAAGCTTCGGCGGGACCGGCCTGGGGCTGGCGATCTGCAAGCGGCTGGTCGACCTGATGCAGGGGGAAATTGGCCTGGAGAGCGAAGAAGGCAAGGGCAGCAAGTTCTGGTTCGTGGTTCCGTTGGACGCCGTGCGAGAGGGCACGCCGGCTCCCCACCCGCTCGCGGCGAAGCTGCAACGCGCGATGGTGGTGGACGACAACGCCATGGCGCGGGAGTTCGTCATGCGCAGCCTGGAGCGCCTGGGCTGGCAGGCGCGCGGAGCGGAATCCGGGCCGGAAGCCATTCGCGCGCTGGGCGAGCGCTTGCGCCCGCAAGGCGAAAACGTCGACGCGGTGCTTGTCGACTGGAAGATGCCCGGCATGGATGGCCTCGAGACCGCCCAGGCCGTGCGCTCGCTCAACGGACTGGGCGACGTGCCCATCGTCGTGATGGTGTCGGCGTTCGCGCGCGATCAGTTGCTCGCGTCGCCGCATGCCGAACTGGCCGATGCGGTCATCAGCAAGCCGGCCACGCCGTCGAAGATTCTCGACGCGGTGTTGGAAGCCCAGGCCAAACGGCATCGGGGCTCCGCGCAGGTGCTGCGGGCCGTCTATGCACCTCCGCGAGTGGTCAACCGCCTCAAGGGTCTGCGCATCCTGCTGGTCGAAGACAACTACATCAACCAGCAAGTGGCGCGTGGCGTGCTGGCGGCGGAAGGGGCCGTGGTCTCCGCAGTCGACCATGGCGAGGCGGCGCTCGCGGCGCTGGCTCGCGACCCGACCGCCTTCGACCTGGTGCTGATGGATGTGCAGATGCCGGTGATGGACGGCATAGAAGCCACCCAGCGGCTGCGGGGCGACCTGCGGTTCACGCGGCCCATCGTCGCCATGTCGGCCGGCGTGACGCAGGAAGAGCGCCAACGTTGTACCGATGCGGGCATGAATGGCTTCATTGCCAAGCCGCTGGAGCCGCAGGTCGTCGTGCAGACAATCCGAGCGCTTGAGCTCCGGTTGCCTGTGGAACCCGGGCCGCGCGCAGAGCCGGCGGTGGAGGGCGGCGCGCTGCTGGAAGTCCCCGGCATGGACGTCGAAGAACTGTTGGACGCGCTGAATGGCAATCAGGCAGCGGTGGGGCGTCTGCTCGAGCGCCTGGAGGTGGAATGCGGCAAGGCAGTGGCCGACCTCGACCGCTCGCTCGCCGCGGGCGACCACGTCGAGTTCGCCGCCATGGTCCACGGCTTCAAGGGCGTCGCCGCGAACATGCGGGCGCGGGGCGTGGCGCAGCAGGCCGAAGGCCTGGAGGCGGCCCTGCGCGCGAAAGACCTGGCAGCGCTGAACGGGTTGTACCCGTCGTTCCGCGCCGACGTGCTGGCCTTGCAGCAGGCGCTGAACCGCCGGGCCGCCCGAGCGGCCTGACTCGCCGCTGGTGTTCAGCCCGGGCGCGCAGGGGCCTGTGTGAACCGGTCGATCGCGTCGGTGATCAACCCGTCGATGCCGGCGTCGATCAGGCCCTGCGCATCCGACGGCTCGTTCACCGTGTAGGCCAGCACGCGCAGCCCCTCCGCCTGCAGCGGGGCGATCCAGCCCAAGTCGAGCCGCCGATGGTTGAAGACCATGGCAACGCAGCCCAGCGCGCGGGCCGTGTCACGCCAGCCATCCGCGAGCGCGTCGAGCAGCAGCGCGCGGGGCAGCGCTGGCGCCGCCTGGGCAGCAGCACGCAGGGACGCCGGCTCGAACGAACTCAGCAGCGGGGGCAGCGCGTCGCCGGCCCACAGCGCCGCGGCTGCCGCCGCGACACCGCGGCCGGTGGCGGCCTCTTGCCCCGGCGTCGGCTTGATTTCGATGTTGAGCGCGAAACCGTTGCACCGGCAGTAGCTCGCCACCTGGGCAAGGCGGGGGATCGGTTCGCCGGCAAAGCCAGGGCTGTGCCAGCCGCCGGCGTCCAGACGGGAGAGCGTTGCCCAGGTTCGGTCCGACGCGATGCCCGCCTCGCCCGTCGTTCGCCGCAGCTCCGCGTCGTGCAGCAGGAAAGGTTCGCCGTCGGTGCTCAGGTTCACGTCGCACTCGAACGCCCGGTAGCCGTGGACGGCACCGACGCGGAACGCGGCAAGCGTGTTTTCGGGCGCCAGCTTGCCGGCGCCGCGATGGGCGATCCAGAACGGGTAGGGCCAGGGTGTCATGGGTCGCAAGGGTAGGCCAGACGGGCGCCGGCAACCTCTTCACCAGTGCCGGGTTAACCCGCGATTGGTTGAGGGCGGTGCGGGGCCTGCGCAGCAGCCCTGCGTTACCATTCGCGTCCAAGTGCAGTAGCAGGCGCGCACGTCGCCTGGAGTCCATGAACGCACCGATTCCCCTGAACCAGATCACTGCGGCAGCCCACGCCGCACACGCGCCCCGGCTGCGCGAGATTCCGTACAACTACACCTCGTTCTCCGACCGCGAGATCGTCATTCGCATCCTCGGCCCACGCGCCTGGGAGTTGCTGAATCGCCTGCGCGAAGAACGCCAGACTGGCCGTTCGGCGCGCATGTTGTACGAGGTGCTGGGTGACATCTGGGTGGTGCAACGCAACCCCTACCTGCAAGACGATCTGCTCGACAACCCGAAGCGCCGCAAGCTGTTGATTGAAGCGCTGAACCACCGCCTGAGCGAAGTGCAGGCCCGCCGCACACCGGGGACCGACACCGAACGCGACGCGTCGGTAGGTGAGTTGCTGAAGGCCGCATCGGCCGCTGTTCAAAGCTTTTCCGATCAGTTCGAGCGCATGGCCGACCTGCGCCGCCGAACCACCAAGCTGCTGGGCCGCCACACCGCCAAAGACAACATCAAGTTCGACGGCCTCTCGCGTGTATCGCACGTGACCGACGCGACCGACTGGCGCGTCGAATACCCGTTCGTGGTGCTCACACCCGACACCGAGGCCGAGATGGCCGCGCTGGTAAAGCACTGCATCGAACTCGGCCTGACGATCATTCCGCGTGGGGGCGGCACCGGCTACACCGGCGGCGCCGTGCCACTGGTCTGGAACAGCGCCGTCATCAACACCGAAAAGCTTGAAGCGATGACCGAGGTGGAGCAGCTTCGCCTGCCCGGCCTCGACCGCGACGTGGCCACCATCTGGACCGAAGCCGGCGTGGTGACGCAGCGTGTGGCCGATGCGGCCGAACGTGCGGGTTATGTGTTTGCGGTGGACCCGACCTCGGCCGAAGCCTCCTGCGTCGGTGGCAACGTCGCCATGAACGCGGGCGGCAAGAAGGCCGTGCTGTGGGGCACCGCGCTCGACAACCTGGCCTCGTGGCGCATGGTGACGCCCGAGGCCAAGTGGCTCGAAGTGACCCGCCTGAACCACAACCTCGGCAAGATCCACGACGTGGAAGTTGCCAGCTTCGAGCTGAAGTACTTCGACGCCACCGGCAAGAAACTCGAACGCACCGAACAGCTCGACATCCCCGGCCGCATCTTCCGCAAGGAAGGCCTGGGCAAGGACGTGACCGACAAGTTCCTGGCCGGCCTGCCGGGTATTCAGAAAGAAGGTTGCGACGGGCTCATCACCAGCTGCCGCTGGGTCGTGCACAAGATGCCGGCGCACACGCGCACGGTGTGCCTTGAGTTCTTCGGCAACGCGAAAGACGCCGTGCCGTCGATCGTGGACATCAAGGACTTCATGTTCGACGAGGCCAAGCGCGGTGGGGCCATCCTGGCCGGCCTGGAGCACCTCGACGACCGCTACCTGAAGGCCGTGGGCTACGCCACCAAGAGCAAACGCGGCGGCCTGCCGAAGATGGTGCTGGTGGGCGACATCGCCGGCGACGACCCCGACGTGGTGGCGCGTGCCACCAGCGAAGTCGTGCGCCTGGCCAATGGCCGTGCGGGCGAAGGCTTCGTGGCCGTGAGCGCCGACGCGCGCAAGAAGTTCTGGCTCGACCGCAAGCGCACGGCCGCCATCAGCAAGCACACCAACGCGTTCAAGGTGAACGAAGACGTGGTGATCCCGCTGCCGCGCATGGGCGAGTACACCAACGGCATCGAGCGCATCAACATCGAGCTGAGCCTGCGCAACAAGCTGGCGCTGGTGGATGCGCTGGAAAACTTCTTCCTCACCGGCAACCTGCCGCTGGGCAAGAGCGACGACGCCGGCGAGATCGCTTCCGCCGAGTTGCTGGAAGACCGCGTGCAGCAGGCGCTGACGCTGTTGCGCGAAGTGCGCGACCTGTGGCAACAGTGGCTGAACAACCTCGACGTGGTGCAGGACGGCGGGCGCACGTTCTTCGATGGCCTGCAGGACCACACGCTGCGTGCGTCGTGGAAGTCGCAGATCCGTGCGCCGCTGCAAGGCATCTTCTCGGGCTCGGCCCTGAAGCCCATCGTCGACGAATGCCAGCGCATCCACAAAGAGGTGCTGCGTGGCCGTGTGTGGGTGGCGCTGCACATGCATGCCGGCGACGGCAATGTGCACACCAACATCCCCGTCAACAGCGACAACTACGAGATGCTGCAAACGGCGCACGAAGCCGTGGCGCGCATCATGAAGTTGGCACGTTCGCTCGACGGCGTGATCTCGGGCGAACACGGCATCGGCATCACCAAGCTTGAATTCCTGACCGACGACGAGATGGCCGATTTCACGGCCTACAAGCAGAGGGTCGATCCCGAAGGCCGCTTCAACAAGGGCAAGCTGCTGCGCAACGCGAGCTTCGGTGGTGTGGCGCTGAAGGCCGACCTGACCAACGCCTACACGCCGAGCTTCGGCCTGATGGGGCACGAGTCGCTGATCATGCAGCAGAGCGACATCGGCAACATCGCCGCGTCGATGAAAGACTGCCTGCGCTGCGGCAAGTGCAAGCCGGTGTGCGCCACCCACGTGCCGCGCGCCAACCTGCTGTACAGCCCGCGCAACAAGATCCTCGCCACATCCTTGCTGGTCGAAGCCTTCCTGTACGAAGAGCAGACGCGCCGTGGCGTCAGCATCAAACACTGGCAAGAGTTTGAAGATGTGGCCGACCACTGCACGGTCTGCCACAAGTGCCTGAGCCCCTGCCCGGTTGACATCGACTTTGGCGACGTGTCGATGAACATGCGCAACCTGCTGCGCAAGATGGGGCAGAAGAGCTTCCGGCCCGCCGCCGCGCTGCAGTCGGCGTTCATCGGCATCACCAGCCCACAGGCCATTCGCATCGGCCATGCCATGACCGACCTCAGCTTCAGGGCACAGCGCATGGCCAACACGCTGTTGCGTGGCTTGGTGAAGAAGCAGACCGCCGCACCGCGTGCGACGGTGGGCACGGCGCCGATCAAGGAACAGGTCATCCACTTCATCAACAAGAAGATGCCGGGCGGCCTGCCGAAGAAGACCGCGCGCGCGCTGCTGGACATCGAGGACAAAGACTACGTCCCGATCATTCGCAACCCGAAGAACACGACGTCGGAAACCGAAGCGGTGTTCTATTTCCCGGGTTGCGGCTCGGAGCGCTTGTTCTCGCAGGTGGGCCTGGCCACGCAGGCCATGCTGTGGCACGCGGGGGTGCAGACCGTGCTACCGCCGGGCTACCTGTGCTGCGGTTACCCGCAGAAGGGCAGCGGCCAGTTCGACAAGGCCGAAAAGATCATCACCGACAACCGGGTGCTGTTCCACCGCGTGGCCAACACGCTGAACTACCTCGACATCAAGACGGTGGTGGTGAGTTGCGGCACTTGCTACGACCAGTTGCAGGGCTACCAATTCGAGAAGATCTTCCCGGGCTGCCGGATCATCGACATCCACGAGTACCTGCTGGAAAAGGGCATCACGCTGGGCACGGCCGCTGGCAACGGCTACCTGTACCACGACCCTTGCCACAGCCCGATGAAGCTGCAGGAGCCGATGAAGACCGTCAAGGCGCTGGTCGGCGACAACGTGCTCAAGAGCGAACGCTGCTGCGGCGAAAGCGGTGGTTTGGCGATGTCGCGACCGGATGTGTCCACACAGATCCGCTTCCGCAAGGAAGAAGAGATCCGCAAAGGCGAAGCCGCGCTGCGCGACAGCGGTGCGGTGGCGCCGAAGCAGAACGTCAAGATCCTCACGTCGTGCCCCAGTTGCCTGATGGGCCTGAGCCGCTACGAGAACGACCTGAACAACGGCCTGCTCGAAGCCGACTACATCGTGGTCGAAATGGCCAACCAGATCCTTGGCCCCGACTGGATGCCCGAATACGTGGCACGGGCCAACAACGGTGGCATTGAACGGGTGCTGGTTTGAGCGACCCGACGGCAGCGGGCAAAGCCTGCGAACTGTGTGAACAGCCCGGCGGAACGGCGGTGGCGAACGCCGCCCGCTGGCGCGTGATTCGCGTGGCCGATGCCGACTTTCCAGCCTTCTACCGCGTGGTCTGGAATGCGCACGTGGTCGAGTTCACCGACCTCGATGCTGCCTCGCGCACCGAATGCATCGACGTGGTGGCCCGTGTGGAGACGGTGTTGCGTGAGCAGTTGAAGCCGACCAAGGTCAACTTGGCAACGCTGGGCAACGTGGTGCCGCATTTGCATTGGCACGTGATCGCGCGCTTCGAGTGGGACAGCCACTTCCCCCAACCCGTGTGGGGCGTGCGGCAACGCGAGGTGCCGAGCGGCGCCGAAAGCCGTTTGACCGTTTCCCTGGCCCAACTTGACGACGCGGTTCGGCTCGCAATGCCGACCGCACTGGACTGACACCATGGCCGGACTCACCCCCCAAACCCCTCAGCCGACCGCGATCACCTTGCACCAGCAATCGCGCGTGCTCGAAGTCGGCTTCGACGACGGATCGAACTTTCGCATTCCCTTCGAGCTGATGCGCGTGTACTCGCCCTCGGCCGAGGTGAAGGGGCATGGCCCCGGGCAAGAGGTGCTGCAGACCGGCAAGCGCGAGGTGCAAATCCTCACCCTCGAACCCGTGGGCAACTACGCCGTGCAGCCGACCTTTTCAGACGGCCACGCGACCGGCCTCTATTCGTGGGACCTGCTGTACCAGTTGGGCTCTCAACAGCAGACCCTGTGGCAAGACTACGAAGCGCGGTTGAAACAGTCCGGCTTCAACCGCGACGCCCCGATGCCTGTTGCAGGCGGCGCGGCTTGTGGCAATCACTGAAGCCATCATTGAACCGAGAGGCAACCCCATGAGCAGCACCCATTTCGGCTTCAAGACCGTCGAAGAGACTGAAAAGGCCCAGCGCGTGCGCGGCGTGTTCGACTCCGTCGCCTCACGCTACGACGTGATGAACGACCTGATGTCGATGGGCATGCACCGCGCCTGGAAGGCCTACACCGTGGCGGTGGCGAACCTGCGCGAAGGCGACCGGGTGCTCGACATCGCTGGCGGCACCGGCGACCTGGCCCGCGCATTCGCCAAGAAGGTGGGTGCCAAGGGCACCGTGGTGCACACCGACATCAACGAAGCCATGTTGCAGCAAGGGCGCGACCGCTTGCTCGACGAGGGCCTGGTGCTGCCCACGTCCATCTGCGACGCCGAGGCACTGCCCTTTGCGGACGGCCGCTTCGACCTCGTCAGCGTGGCGTTCGGCCTGCGCAACATGACCCACAAAGATGTGGCGCTGAAAGAGATGTGCCGGGTGCTGCGCCCGGGCGGGCGCCTGCTGGTGCTTGAGTTTTCGAAGGTGGCCCAGCCACTGGAGAAGATCTACGACTGGTACTCCTTCAAGGTGCTGCCGCGCCTGGGCCAGTGGGTGGCGGGTGATGCTGAGAGCTACCGCTACTTGGCCGAGTCGATCCGCATGCACCCCAGCCAGGCCGAGTTGAAGGCCTTGATGAAAACGGCGGGCTTCGGCCACGTGGACGTGCACAACCTCACCGGAGGGATGGTGGCCCTGCACGCCGGCATCAAATGCTGAGGCGGCGCAGCCTTCCAATCACCTGCCGCGTGACTTGTTCATGCTTGTTCGGCATGCCGGGCCGGCGCACCCCTGTTCAGGGGTTTCCCCGGGGTTCTGCTTCGCCGCTACACTTTCTTGGGCTATGAAAATGCGGTTTCCCGGCCGCTGAGCAAGGCTGATGCCTGCTGCTCTCAGGGTCTTCGCGCAAGCGGTTCGCGCGCCCTTTCGGCCACCATCAGGCCCTCATCGATGCACTGGGAACACTTCCGAATGAATTCGACACGTGATGGACAGGTTTTCCACCGCATTCACTGTGCGGTGAACCGCGTGGGGCTGGTGATGCTCGTGGCCGGCGTGGCTGTGATGGCGTCTGGCTGCGACGACAAGCAGAAAGACAAGCCCGCGACGCAGACCGCGGCACGCGTGAACAAGGAAGAGATCACCGTTCACCAAATCAACTTCGTGCTGCAACAGCAGCGCGGCCTGACACCCGACCAAGCTGCGGCCGCAAGCAAGCAGGCGCTTGAGCGACTGATCGACCAGGAACTGGCGGTGCAAAAAGCCCAGGAACTGAAGATCGACCGCGACCCGCGCGTGGTGCAACAGATCGAGGCGGCCCGTCGCGAAATCATCGCGCGCAGTTACGTCGAAAAAATTGCTACCGGCGCCGACCAGCCCTCGACGGACGAGGTCAAGAAGTACTTCGACGAAATGCCCGCACGTTTCAAAGAGCGCCGCATCTACAGCTTGCAAGAATTGCTGATTGAGGCCAAGCCCGAGCAGTTGCCGGAACTCAAGGCCAAGCTTGAGTCGGCCAAGGACGTCAACGAATTCATCGCCTATCTGAAGGCCAACAACATCAAGCACGGCGGCAACCAGGCCGTGCGCACGCCCGAGCAGTTGCCCGAGGCGGTGCTGTTGAAGCTCGCCACCATGAAGGACGGTGCGGCAATGTTCACGCCGATCCGCAATGGCGCGCAGGTGGTGGTGGTCGCCAACTCGCGCAGCCAGCCGGTGGACGAGGAGCGGGCCCGACCCGCCATCGAACAGATCTTGCTCAATGAACGCAAGCGCCGCGTGGTTCAAGATGACTTGAAGTCGCTTCGCAATGCGGCCGAGATCAAGTACCTGGGCGACTACGCAAAGACCCCCGCAACGTCCACTGAACCGGCCGCTGCGGAACCGCTGGTGCCGGCCTCGGCGTCCTCGGCCATGGAACCTGCCGAGGCGATTGCTGATCCAGGCTTGAAGGGCTTGAAATGATTCGGGTCCGCGTGCTGCGGTCAAGAGGTCGCTGCACGCGGCTTGTTCTTGACGGCCCTGCACGTGGCAACTGCTTCGGCAGTCGCTGACCCCGAACCCTAGCTCAAGGAAGCCTGACCATCATGATTCAACCTCTTGTTCGCGCCTGGTTGTTGGCCGTAGTGTTTTGCACCACCGCTTTTGTGCCCGCCTTTGCCCAGAGCGTGGCGGCGCCAGCGGCCGGCTCCACCAAAACAGAGCACATCCTCGGCTCTGGGGATGTGGTGCGAGTCACCGTGTTCCAGAACGCCGACCTGACCCTTGAGACGCGCATCACCGAGCTGGGTGAAATCACCTTCCCCTTGATCGGCACCGTGCAGTTGGCCGGTTTGTCGGTCACCGGCGCCCAGGAAAAAATCGCCAAGCAATTGCAGACCGGCAAGTTCGTGCTGAACCCGCAAGTGAACATTGCACTGGTGCAGGTTCGCAGCAGCCAAGTGTCCATCTTGGGCCAGGTGTCGCGGCCGGGGCGTTACCCGATCGAAACTGTCAACACCAAGGTGTCCGAGATGATCGCGGCGGCGGGTGGGGTTCTGCCAGCAGGCGCCGACATCATCACGATGGCCGGCACCCGCGATGGCAAGCCGGTCAAGTTTGAAATCAACCTGCCGTCGATTCTTCAAGCCGGCCGGGCCGAGTTGGACATGGTGGTGGCGAACGGCGACATCCTGTATGTCGATCGCGCGCCCACTTTCTACATCTATGGTGAAGTCCAGCGCCCCGGTGCGCTGCGCTTGGAGCCGGGCATGACGGTGATGCAGGCCGTGGCGCTTGGTGGGGGGCTGACGCAGCGTGGCACTGAACGTGGCATGCGTCTTCATCGGCGCGATGCCGGCGGAAACATCAAGGTGCTTGAGTTGAAGTTGAATGATCCCGTTCAACGCGACGATGTCATCTACGTGAAAGAGTCAGTCTTTTAAGGATCGGCCATGACCGCGACACAGTATCTGCGCATCATCTGGGCCCGCAAATGGCTGGTCATGGCCCTGGCGGTGCTGTGTGCGGGAATCGGCGTCGCGGTGGCGCTGTACATGCCCAAGCAGTACAAGGCACAGGCCTCGCTGGTGGTGGAAGTCCGGCCCGACCCGGTGCTCAACGCCGTTGCGCCGGGCATGACATCACCCGCCTACTTGGCCACCCAGGTGGAGATCCTCAACAGCGACCGGGTGGCCATGCGAGTGGTTCGCCTGTTGGGAATTGAGCGCTCTCCGGAGGCCGTTGCCAATTGGCGCGAGGCGACCAAGGCCAAGATTCCGATGGAGCAGTTCTTCGCTGAATCGGTGAGCCGGGGTGTGCAGATAGAACCGGGCCGGGGCAGCAACATGCTGTACATCAACTACGGCGCGGAAGACCCGAACTTCGCCGCCGCCGCAGCCAATGCTTTCGCCCAGGCCTACATGGATGTGTCCGTGGATCTTCGGGTGCAGCCTGCCCGCCAATCGGCCACGTTCCTGGAAGAGCAGTCCAAGGTGCTGCGCACCAACCTTGAAGAGGCGCAGACGACGCTGTCGAAGTACCAGCAAGAAAAGGGCATCGTCATTTCAGATGAGCGCTACGACCAGGAAGTCTCGCGCCTGAATGCCTTGGGCGCCCAGTTGGCCCAAGCCCAGGCCGACCGCGTCGATGCCAGTGCCCGGCAGCGCAACACCGGCAGTGAGTTGTCACCCGATGTGCAGCAAAGCGGTTCTGTGCAGGCGCTGAAATCGCAACTGGCGGCGGCGCAGACAAGCCTGTTGGAAGCCAGCAGCGTCGTGGGGCCGGCTCATCCGAAACGCCTGCAGCTGGAGGTACAGATCGCCAGCCTGAAGCAGCAGCTGGCGTCTGAAATGCGGCGTGTGTCTGGCGGAAGCGCGGTCATCTCCACCACCAGCTCCCAAAAGGTGGGGGAGTTGCGGGCTCTTGCCGAAGCACAAAAGCGCCAAGTGCTGGCGATGCGCTCCGAGCGCGACCAGATCTCGGTCTTGATGCGTGACGTCGAGACAGCGCAGCGGGCTTATGAAGGCGTGAGCCAGCGCGTCAACCAGCTCAACCTCGAAGGCCAGAACAACCAGGCCAATGTGCGGGTGCTCAGCCCGGCTGTTGCACCGCTGTACCCCTCGGCGTCCAAGAGGCGCATTGCGGTGCTCGGCGCGTTGATCGGCGGCTTGCTGCTGGGCGCTGCGGTGGCGGTTGGACTGGAGTTGCTTGACCGCCGGATTCGCGGGCTCGATGACATGGCGGTTGCGCCCGGCGTGCCGGTGATCGGTGTGCTGCGGCCGGCCGCATCCAAACAACCCGTTTTCAGGCGCCTGCTGCTTGACAGGCCCCGCCAGACCAAGCCCTTGTTGCCCGCCCCTGGAGCTTCCTGATGAAGATGACGGTATCGATTCCGCCCAGTGCGCCGCGGGCGAGTCGATCCATTGGCGCCTTCTTGATCGACAGTGGGCTGCTCACGATCGAAGACGCTGAGCGCGTGTTGCTGTTGCAGCGCGAACAGAAGCTTCGATTCGGCGAAGCGGCCGTCCGCCTGGGGTTGGTCACCGAAGCCGACATCCAGTACGCGTTGTCGCGCCAGTTTTCATACGCCTACCTGCGCAGCAACACCGACAAGAAGACGATCAGCGAGGAGATCGTTGCCGCCTATCAACCGTTCAGCCCACGCGTCGAACAACTGCGGGCGATTCGCAGCCAGTTGATGCTGCGCTGGTACGACAAGGCCGAACAGCGCCAGGTGCTGACCGTGATTGGCACCGAGCGCAACGAGGGCCGCAGCTACCTGGCCGCGAATCTCGCGGTCGTCTTCTCACAGTTGGGCGAGCGCACCCTGCTGGTTGACGCCGATCTGCGCACGCCGCGCCAGCACGAGCTGTTTCTGCTGGAAAACAAAGCCGGCCTGTCCACCGTCTTGTCGGGCCGCGCGCGAGACGACGCCATCATCCGGATCACCGACTTGGCGGGCCTTTACGTGTTGCCGGCGGGGCCGGTGCCGCCGAACCCGCTGGAACTCATCAATCGCATGAACTTCGATGAATTTCTTGCGCAGGTGAGGGCGACTTTTGACGTCATCATCATCGACACCCCCGCGCTGTCCGTGGCCGAAGACGCCGCGATGATCAGCGTGCGGACAGGCGCTGCCCTGGCCGTGGCGCGCAACGCCCACACGCGCGTCGCCGCGTTCACAGACATGGTGCAAGGCCTCATGAGCGCCGGCGTCGATGTGGTCGGCTCGGTGTTCAACGACGTGCCTGTTGTTGCGCACAAGAAAATATGAACATCCCTTTGCGCAAGCAGGGTCCGTTTGCGGACGTCTCTGGGTCAGTGGGGTGGATGCTTGTGCTCGCCGGTTTGGCGGCGATGTACCTGCCGGTTTACTGGTGGGCGTTCAACGGCATTTGGCAGACGGAAGAACAAGGCCACGGTGGGCTCGTTCTGTTGATCGTCATCTGGCTTTTCTGGAGACTGCGCGAGCCGTTGATGGCCTTGCCGAGCAAGCCTTCTCTGCTGGGCTGGCCGATTGTTGGCATCGGCTTGCTCATGTATTTCGCAGGCCGGTTGTTCACGATCTCCATCTTTGAATTCGCTTCGCAAGTCTTCGTTGTCGCGGGGTGTCTGTTGCTACTCAAAGGCACGGCTGCACTTCGCCTGGCCTGGTTTCCCGTGCTCTATTTGATCTTCATGGTGCCCCTGCCAGGCATCTTGGTTGATGCGATCACGGGGCCGCTGAAACAATGGATATCGGTGATCGTGGAGCAGTTGCTTCACTGGATGAACTACCCGATCGCACGTGAGGGCGTGACGATGACGATCGGCCAGTACCAGCTCCTCGTCGCAGATGCTTGCTCGGGCTTGAACTCCATGTTCAGCCTGTCAGCGCTCGGAACCTTGTTCATGTACCTCGCCGCGCGAAAGAACGTTTTTCACAACGCCGTGATGTTGGTGTCCATTCTTCCCATCGCCTTTGTTGCCAACATCATCCGCGTCGCCGCGCTGGTGCTGGTGACCTATCACCTCGGCGACGAAGCGGGGCAGGGCTTCCTGCATGGAGCCGCGGGGTTGGTGCTTATGGGGGCGGCGTTGGCAATCTTTTTCTTGCTCGACGCCGTGTTGGCATCGCTCCTGCGGCGGCGCGCTTGAGCAACAGGTCTTCGCAGCCCACCTTTCACCCCCGGATAGAGCGCCATGCCTGAGCATTTACGCGCGATGGTGGTGATCGTGGTGTTGGCTGGGCTGGTATTCCTGTTCGCCGAAAAATCACTCGCGCCATTGATGGTGGACGGGGCCTTCAAACGTCGCCGCAACATTTGGATAGCGGTCGTTTTGGTGGCCTTCCTGTCTCACGGCTTTTGGCTCTACGTTCTTGCTTGCAGTGTTCTTCTGCTCAGCCGCCTTGGCCGGGATGAGGTGCCGCTGTCTCTCTATTGCGTGCTTCTATTCGCTGTCCCTGCGTTGGACATGCAGGTGCCCGGGCTTGGGCTCATCAACTATGTGTTCGACCTGAACCATGTGCGCCTGTTGAATCTGGTCATCTTGCTGCCTGTGGCCATCAGGCTGGCGAATCAACCAGAGGCGCGCCCGACGCACGTGAAGCTGCCGGACACCTTGTTGCTGGCGTATCTGCTTTACGCGTTCGTCATGCAGGCCATGGTTGACAGCATGACGGGCATCATGCGAACGACGTTTTATCTGTTGGTTGACATCTGGCTTCCCTACTTCGTCGCAAGTCGATCAATTCGGGACCTTCGTTCTCTTCAGGATGTCGCGGCCTCATTCGTTATGGGTGTGGCTGCGCTCTGCCCCATCGCCGTGTTCGAGATGCTGAGAAGCTGGCTCTTGTATGACGGCCTGCGGGGGGCGCTGCGCGTGCCTGGAAGCGAGTTCGCCCTGTACCTGACCCGAGGCGAGGGGGGCATGTTGCGCTCCAATGCCACGGTGGGGAACGCGATCGTTTTGGGCTACGTCATGATGGTCGGCATTGCGTTCTTCACCTTCTTGCTGCCTCGGTTCAAGTCACGCCTCGTCGCTCTCGGGGCAGCCATGACACTCGGTGCGGGCTTGGTTGCCGCACTCTCCCGGGGGCCTTGGGTCGGGACCGCCGTGGTTGTATTCGTGGTGATTTGCCTCGGGCCTGGCGGTGGGAAGAGATTCGTTCAGGCCGTCGGGCTGAGCGCGGTTGCGGTCGGCGTGTTGATGATGACGCCCTATGGGAAACCGATCATTGATCACCTGCCGTTCATCGGAACGGTTGACGAAGGCAACGTCATTTACCGGCAACGCTTGTTCGAGTTGTCGATATTGGTTCTCTGGCAAAACCCATTGTTCGGGGCCTTCGACTACATCATGAGTCCGGTGCTCGAAGAAATGCGGACGGGCCTCGGCATCATCGACATCGTCAACAGCTACTTGGCAATCGCCTTGGCATATGGCTTCGTGGGCTTGGCACTGTTCGTGAGCCCCTTTGTGGCCTGTGTCTTGTCGGTGTGGGCCGCACGAAAAAATGCGCTCGATTGCGGCGACCTGGAGGCCGAGCGGTTCGGCCGTGTATTGATCGGTTGCGTCTTGGGCATCATGGTCACCATCGCCACCGTCAGCAGCATCGGCGTCGTTCCCACGATCTATTGGCTGGTGCTCGGCCTTTGCGTCGCATTCGCACGGGCCTTCGGAGCATCCGGGGCACTTGCATCCCACCATGCCGGTTTTGCATCTGACGCGCGCGTGTCTCGCAGCACCCGCAATGGTGTGTATTCATGACACTGAAGGCTCCCGTGGCACTTACCGAATCTTCTTCGCCCATTGATTCCGCTCCGGGCAACCCCGGGCGCAAAGACGTTCAGCCCTTGAGGGCGCGCATCTTGCGCGCTGGCAGTTGGACGATGGCGGGGCACCTGTCCGGCCATGTGCTGCGCCTCGCCAGCAGCTTGTTCATGACGCGCTTGCTGATCCCCGACATGTTCGGTGTGATTGCATTGGCGGCTGTCGTTCAGGCCATCATCTCTTTGCTGTCCGACATCGGTTTGCGGCAAGCCATCATTCGCAGCGCCAACGGCAATTCGCCCGACTTGCTGAACACCGCATGGACCTTGCAAGTGATACGCGGCTGGTTCATCTGGGCTGTGTGCGCGCTTGTGGCCGGCGGGCTGTGGGCCATCAATGCCCTTGGATGGCTGCCTGCCGGCTCCGTGTACGCCGCTGTTGACCTGCCTGCGGTCATCGCCGTTTCGGGCTTGGCGGCTGCGATCCTGGGGTTCCAGTCGACCAAGGCAATCACGACCAACCGTGACCTTGACCTGAAGCGCATTACCTACATTGAACTCATTGCCCAATTCGCGGGCTTGGTCGTGATGGCCGCCCTGGGATGGTTCACACGATCCATCTGGTCGATCGTTGCAGGCGGCATCGTGGCTTCGTTGGTGACGGTGGTCATGAGCCACACATGGCTGCCAGGGCTTGCGAATCGGTTCCGTTGGCATGTGGCCTCTGTTGCCGAACTTGTTGGCTACGGGCGATGGGTGCTCGTTTCCTCGGTGCTCTTTGTTGTTGCCTCAAACGGGGACCGCTTGCTGCTTGGCGGGTGGGTCGATGCGGCCACGTTGGGCCTCTACTCGCTTGCACTGAATCTGGCCACCATGATCGATGGCGCTGGAGGCCGTCTCTTCGCATCCGTGGCGATGCCCGCCTTGAGCGAAGTGGCGCGAAGCGCACCTGAGCGTTTCAAAGAGGTGTACTTCAAGATGCGGCTGCCCTTCGATCTGGCCTTCATCGGCAGTGCGGGGGCTCTGTTTGGTGCGGGTGAACTGGTTGTCGACTTGATGTATGACCAGCGATACCACGCTGCTGGTTTCATGCTGCAGCTGCTGTCGTTCTCGTTGATCTTTGCCCGGTTCGGGTTGGCAGGCAGTGCTTACCTCGCCTTGGGGGAGCCCCGAAACCTGATGTGGATCCACGTGGTGAAGCTTGCGAGCGTCGTCACCGTCGTTCCGTT
>JAYSYW010000311.1:0-7223 GCA_043727255.1 Rhizobacter sp.
GCAATGGGCGGGGTGCCGGGTTCGCCCACGCCGCCGGGCGGGCGGGTGCTGGGGACGAGGTGGGTTTCGATCAGCGGGCTGTGGGCCAGCGTGAGCACCGGGTGGTTGGGGAAGTTGGTTTGCTGCACCACGCCGTTCACGATGTCGATGCGCCCATGAAGCGCGGCGCTCAGGCCGAAGATCACCGCGCTTTCCATCTGCTGCGCCACGATGGCCGGGTTGACCACGGTGCCGATGTCGGCGGCGCACACCACGCGGTGCACATGCGGCTTGCCGTTCAGCAGTGACACCTCGGCCACCTGGGCCACGATGCTGTTGAAGCTTTCGTGCAGCGCCACGCCGCGTGCGCGGCCGGCGGGCAGGGGGCGGCCCCAGCCGGCTTTGTCGGCCGCGAGGCGCAGCACCGCCGCATGGCGCGGCATGCGCTTGAGCCGGCCCAGGCGAAAGGCCACCGGGTCTTGCCCGGCCGCATGCGCCAGTTCGTCGATGAAGGCTTCAGAGAAGAACGCGTTGTGCGAATGGCCGACCGAGCGCCAAAAACCCACCGGCACGTCGTGCCGCGTGGCCACGTGGGCGATGCGCTGGTGCGCAATGTCGTAGGGCAGGTCGAACAGGCCTTCGCTGCTGCTTTTGTCGGGCATGTCGATGGGGCCACTGAGCGCGGGCATGGTGCGCTCGAGCCAGCGCGGCATGATCGCGTCGCCCGCGCTGGTGATGCGCAAGCCACTCACCTGGCCTTTCGCGTCCAGGCTGGCCTGCATGAGCGCCACGCCAGCGGGGCGGTAGAAGTCATGCGTGGTGTCTTCTTCGCGCGGCCACACCAGTTGCACCGGGCGGCCCCCGGTTTCCATCGCCACGCGCACGGCCTGGCCGATCACATCGACTTCCAGCCGCCGGCCGAAGCCGCCGCCGAGGTAGGTGACGTGCAGGGTCACGGCGTCCACATCGACTTCCGCCGTGCTGGCGGCCATGGCGCGCGCCATGCTCGGCACCTGCGTGGGCGCCCACAGCGTCACCCGGCCGTCTTTGACTTGCGCGGTGCAGTTGAGCGGCTCAAGCGCGGCGTGCGCGAGGAAGGGCGCGCTGTACAGGGCTTCGATGCGACGCGTGGCGGAGGCGTCGGCGGCCTGGGCATCGCCCTGGCTGTGAAAGGCATGGCCTCCACCGTCTTGCGCGGCTTCGCGGGCGCTGCGTTCCAGCGCGGCCAGGGTGCGTGCCGAGTCAGCGGTGCCGGCGGGCGGCGCGTGCCATTCGATGTTGAGCGCCTGCGCGCCGCGTTGGGCGTGCCAGGTGCTGCGGCCCACCACGGCCACCCCGGCTGTCGAACCGCCGTAGCTGCCGAGGCGCACCACGCGCTCAACCCCTGGCAGCTTCATGGCGGCTTCAACATTCATGCGGCCGATGCCACCGCCCAGCATGGGGCAGTGGCGCATCACGGCAAACACCTGGCCGGGCTGGCGGGTGTCGATGCCGAAGCGGGCGCGGCCGTTGGTTTTGTCGGGCAGGTCGGTGCGAGGCGCGGGCGTGCCGATGAGCTTCCATTCGGCCGGCGTCTTGGGCGCCACGTCGCTGGCCGGCGTGGCCGCCGCCAAGCGCACAAGCTCACCGAAGTGAGCCTGCTGGCCGCTGGCCGGGTGGCTGACGATGCCGTCGACCACGCGCAGTTCGTGGCGCGGTTGTTTCCATTGCAGCGAGGCCGCGCCCAGCAATTGCGCGCGCGCGGTGGCAGCGGCCAGGCGCAACACATCCCAGGCATCGGCCACGCTCGAAGAACCGCCTGTGACGTCGATGCCAAGTTCACGCGCCACCTTGCTGACCACCCAGCGGCCGGCTTTCACGGTGCCGGTTTCGTCACCGGGTTCGCTGTCGTGCGGATGAAAGGGCAGGCCTGCCACCAGCGTCGCCACGTTGCCGTAGATGGCGTCGGGCCCGGCTGCGATCAGCGTCACCTGCGAGAGCTTCACGTCCAACTCTTCGGCCACCAGCATGGCCAGCGCGGTGTGCACGCCCTGGCCCATTTCGCTGCGGTGCATGGCGAGCTGCACCTGGCCGTTCGGTTCGATCTTCAACCAGCCATTCAGCGCCACCGGGCCGTCGCCGGCAAAGGGCGGTGCGTCACCGCGCCCGAGCCGGCTGCGCGGCGGCAACACGCCCCAGCCCACCAACAAGGCGCCACCGCCCGCCAAGCCGCTCAGCAACAGGGTGCGGCGCTTCATGCGAGGCCCCGGACCCGGTCGCGCGATACATCGGCGCGCACGGCTTTCGCGGCCGATTGAATGGCGGCGCGGATGCGCGGGTAGGTGCCGCAGCGGCAGATGTTGGTGATGGCGACGTCGATATCGGCGTCGCTCGGGTTCGGGTTCTTGGCCAGCAGCGCGGCGGCGGCCATCAGCATGCCGCTCTGGCAGTAGCCGCATTGCGGCACCTGGTGCGCCACCCAGGCAGCCTGCAACGCATGGGGTTGATCGGGCGTGCCCAGCGCTTCGATGGTGCGCACCGCCTTGCCTTGCGCGGCCGACAACGGGGTGACGCAGGCGCGCACCGCCTGGCCGTCCACATGCACCGTGCACGCGCCGCAGGCGGACACACCGCACCCAAACTTGGTGCCAGTCAGGTTGAGCACATCTCGCAGCACCCACAGCAGGGGCATGCCGGGCTCTGTTTGA
The DNA here is from genome assembly GCA_043727255.1 of Rhizobacter sp. Taxonomy (GTDB): domain Bacteria; phylum Pseudomonadota; class Gammaproteobacteria; order Burkholderiales; family Burkholderiaceae_C; genus Rhizobacter. Next base: position 2,667 of record JAYSYW010000311.1, read on the forward strand.
TCTGCTTGCAGGGTGTGGGTCTGGCCGTTGACGTTCAGGTTCATGCAAAGGGCTCCGGGTGCGCGGGGCGATTCTGCTTCAGCCCCCAAGTCCGACGGGCTCGCAGGCAGCGCCCCGGCGCGGCGTGTGGGTATGGCACTTGCATACAAGACGCGCCACATCTTGTTTCAATCGCCATCACCCTTGGAGTTCCCTCATGACCCGTTCCCTCAAGGCCATTGCCGCTGCGGCCGCCACGCTGTGTTTGTCGGCGCCTGCGACGGCGCAATCGTCCGTGACGCTGTATGGCTTGCTCGACCTGTCGGCCGGGCAGTTTCAGAACGCGGGCGCGGTGAAAGAAAAGCGCGTGGACAGCGGCAACATGACCACCAGCTTCATCGGCTTCAAGGGCAGTGAAGACCTGGGCGGCGGCCTGAAGGCCAACTTCGCGATCGAACACTTTCTGCGCGTGGACACCGGCGAAGCCGGCCGCTTTGGCACCGACAAATTCTGGGCGCGCTCGGCCTGGGTGGGCCTGGCAGGCGGCTTCGGTTCGACTTCGCTCGGCCGCAACACCAACCCCTTCTTCATCTCGACGCTGACCTTCAATTCATTCGGCGACTCGTTCGGCTTTTCGCCGGCCATCCGCCAGATCCTGTTCCAGACCAACGGCATGCCCGGCTTCATGGGCGACACCGGCTGGAGCAACTCGCTGGCCTATTCGAGCCCGAAGATGGGCGGCTTCAGCGTCAACCTGCTGGCCAACACCCAAGACGCGCCCGACTCCGGCACGGGCAAGAACTTCGGCGGCAACGTGCTGTATTTCGGCGGCCCGCTGTCGTTCACGGTGGCGGCGCAGAAGGTGAAAAACACCACCGGCCCGATCGCCATCCCCGGCTTCGACAGCCAAGACAGCGTGCTCTTCGGCGCCGCCTACGACCTGGCGGTGGTCAAGCTGTTCGCTGAATTCGCCAAGACCAAAACCAATGCCACCACCGACACCGACACCAAGGTCATCCAGTTCGGAGCCTCGGTGCCATTGGGTGCGGGCAAGTTGCTGGCGCAGTACGGCAAGGCCGATGCGAACCTGGTCACCGCGCCCGACAAAACGAACAAGACGCTGACGCTGGGCTATGACTACAACCTGTCGAAATCAACCGACATCTATGCCGTCTACATGAACGACAAATTGACCGGCGTGAAAGGTGGCAACACCTTGGCTGGCGGCATTCGCCTGCGGTTCTGACGCTCCCTGCAGCCCTGCGGTGGGGCGAGCGTTGGGCATGCGACAGTCAGCGCCCACGCCGCCACCCCGCAGGAGCCCGATTTGCCGACCCCGACCCCGCCGCAAGCCGCCGAGATTGAACACTTCGAGGTCGTCATCGTCGGCGCCGGCCTGTCGGGCATTGGCGCGGCGGCGCACCTGCAAATGCACTGCCCCGACAAGCGCTACCTCGTGCTTGAAGCACGCGACGCGATCGGTGGCACCTGGGACTTGTTCCGCTACCCCGGCATCCGGTCTGATTCAGACATGCAGACGCTTGGCTACGCCTTCAAGCCGTGGGGCAACCGGAAGGCAATCGCCGATGGCGCGTCGATCCGCCACTACATCGCCGAGACGGCGCACGAGCACGGCATCACCCCGCACATCCGCTTCGGCCACCGGCTGCTGCGCGCCAGTTGGTCGTCGGCCGACGCACGCTGGCTGCTCGAGGTCGAACACGGCCCGCAGCGTGAACGGCGGCTGCTCAGTTGCGGGGTGATGGACGTCTGCAGCGGCTTCTTCCGCTACGAGGAAGGGCACCGCCCGCCCTTCCCCGGCGAAGACCGCTTTCAAGGCACCTGGGTGCACCCGCAGTTCTGGCCCGAGGGGCTCGACTGCACGGGCCGGCGCGTCGTGGTCATCGGCAGCGGCGCGACCGCCATGACGGTGGTGCCCGCGCTGGCCCAAACCGCTTCGCACGTCACGCTGCTGCAGCGTTCGCCGACGTACGTGGTGTCGTTCCCGGCGTCTGACCCCATCGCCAATGTGCTGAACCGCTGGCTGCCAGCGATGCTGGCGCACCGCCTGGTGCGCGCCAAGAACGTCGGCCTGACCTTGCTGTTCTTCAAGGTGTCGCGGCTCTGGCCCGCGTGGGTGCGCAAGCTGCTGATTGAACGGGTCGGCAAACAACTGCCCGCCGGCTGTGACGCGCAACAGCACTTCGCCCCACGCTACCAACCCTGGGACCAGCGCATCTGCCTGGTGCCCGACGGCGACCTGTTCAAGGCCATGCGCGATGGCCGCGCGTCGGTGGTCACCGACACCATCAACACCTTCACCGAACGCGGGCTGCGTCTGCACTCGGGGCAGGAACTCGAAGCCGACATCGTGGTCACCGCCACCGGCCTGAATCTCAACCTGCTGGGCGATGTGGTGTACGAGGTCGATGGCGAGCGCATCGACTTCGCCCGTCGCTTTGCGTACAAAGCCATGATGTTCAACGGCGTGCCGAACCTCATCTACACCTACGGCTACACCAATGCCTCGTGGACGCTGAAGGCCGACCTGACGGCGCGATACCTGTGCAGATTGCTCAAGCACATGGACCGCCACGGCCAGCAGGCCGCCACGCCCCGGTTCGACCCGACCGTGCAGGCACGGCCCTTCTTCAGCCTGAGTTCCGGCTACGTGCAACGCGCCAGCCACACACTGCCCCAACAGGGCGACAAGTCGCCCTGGAAGCTGTACCAGAACTACCTGCTCGACCTGCTGATGCTGCGCTTCGCGCGGCTGGACGACGGCACGCTGGTGTTTTCAAGCACCCGCAAGGCTTGAGGCTGGGCTGAACCCCCGGTGCGCCACACTGACGCACCGGTTCCACTCCATCGCCCCACTTGGCCTTCATCCACGCCTTCCCTCGCGCCTTGCGCGCCACCCTCCGCCTGGGGCCTGCCCTCGCGCTGGTGGCCTTGCTGTCGGCGTGCGTCGTGGTGCCACGCACCGTGCAGGTCTACGACGAAGACTGCCGCATGCAGGTGCGGCACATGACGTTGGAAGTGGCGCAACTCGGCAGCTTTCGCGCCTGCTCGAACGAAGGCTGCCTGGTGCTGCTGGCCGCGACCGGCGTGGTGGCCGCCGCCAGCGTGGTGGTGTCGGGCAGCATCGCGCTGGTGGGCAACATCGTCTACTGGACCGAACGGCAAGGGCGCTGCGCGCGGCCTTCATAAGAGCCGCAAACCGGCCGCCGCGCGTGCACACTGTCGGCCCCGCATCGACCCCGTCATTCACGCACACCGCCATGGAAATCCTGCCCGCCGAAGGCCCGCCCCAGTTGTTGTTCATCGTCTGCCATGGCGAGGGCTTGAGCGCCCGCCACATGGCGCCGCTGGCCGAGCGGCTGGCGGCCGAATACCCGCAAGCCGCCGTGGTGTCGATCAACGCGCCGCACCCTTGCGATGGCATTGGTGAAGGCGCGGCCGGCCACCAGTGGTTTTCGACCGTCGGGTTGACCGACGACAACCGCGCCGAACGCATGAACGCGGCCTTGCCCGACTTCATTGCCGTGGTGCGCGGCCTCAGCGCCCGCTTCGGCCTGGCCTGGGAACGCACCGCGCTGGCCGGCTTCTCGCAGGGCGCCATCATGGCGCTCGAAGCGGTGCAGGCATCGCCTGAACTGGCCGGCCGCGTGCTCGCGTTTTCAGGCCGCCACGCGACCCCGCCACAGCACGCCCCGCTCGACACCTCGGTGCACCTGCTGCACGGCCTGAACGACCGCGTGGTGCCGCCCGAACTTGCCGTGGACTCGGCCGAGCGGCTGGTGGCACTGGGCGGCGACGTGACCGCCGACGTGCTGCCCGGCATCGCCCACGAGCTGCACCCGAAGCTGATCGACAAAACCATCGAACAACTGCGCACCTTCCTGCCCAAGAAGCTGTGGCGCGAGGCCATGAAAGAAGCGTCGGCGCTGCCCGATGTGACGTCGAACGACGACGACGAGCTGAAGGGCTGAGGCGATGGCGGTCGAGATCGAACGCAAGTTCCTCGTCAGCGGCGACGCCTGGCGCCAGGGCGCGGCCTTGCGCATCGCCCAGGGTTACCTGAACCGCGACAAACAACGCACCGTGCGTGTTCGCATCGCGGGCGAACAGGCCTTCCTCACCATCAAGGGCCTTTCGACCGGCGCCACCCGGGCGGAGTTTGAATACGCCATTCCCACCGCCGATGCCGAGCAGTTGTTGGCGCTGTGCGAAGGCCCGCTGGTCCAGAAGACGCGGCACACGCTGGTGCATGGCGGTTGCACCTGGGAGGTCGATGAATTCGAGGGTGACAACGCCGGCCTGGTGGTGGCCGAGATCGAACTGACTTCAGAAGACCAGCCCTTCGACCGGCCGCCCTGGCTCGGGCCCGAGGTGACGCACGACGCGCGGTACTTCAATTCCAGCCTGGCCGCGCACCCTTACAGCCAGTGGCGCGAGGCTTCGGGTTCGTAGGGTTTCCGGCCACGTCCACAGCCACGTCACAGCACGTTTACAGCCGTTCGTTTACTGCCAACGGCGGTGAATGTTTCTATGATCGGCCGGCAACTTTGCCTTGCT
>JAYSYW010000312.1:0-3602 GCA_043727255.1 Rhizobacter sp.
CAAGAGCTGCTCGACTACGTGGGCATCGGCAAGTTCGCCGAGTACAAGGCCCGCACGCTCAGCTATGGCGACCAACGCCGGCTCGAGATCGCCCGCGCGCTGGCCACCGACCCCAAGCTGATCGCGCTCGACGAACCCGCCGCCGGCATGAACAGCACCGAGAAGCTGGTGCTGCGCGAACTGATCGACACCATCCGCAAAGACGGCCGCACCATCTTGCTGATCGAACACGACGTGAAGCTGGTGATGGGCTTGTGCGACCGCGTGACCGTGCTCGACTACGGCAAGCAGATCGCCGAAGGCACGCCGGCCGACGTGCAGCGCAACGAAAAAGTGATCGAGGCCTACCTGGGTGCCGGTCACAAGGCCCATTGATCACTTCAGAACCCAGCATGCCGAACGTCCTGCTTCAAGTCAGTGATCTGCAAGTGGCCTATGGCGGCATCCAGGCCGTCAAGGGTGTGTCGTTCGAGGTGCGCGAAGGCGAACTGGTCAGCCTGATCGGCGCCAACGGCGCGGGCAAGACCACCACGCTGAAGGCCGTGACGGGCCTGCAACCGATGCTGCGCGGCGACGTGAGCTACCTCGGCCAGTCGATTCGGGGGCGCGGCCCCTGGGACCTCGTCAAACAAGGCCTGGTGATGGTGCCCGAAGGGCGTGGCACCTTTACCCGCATGTCGATCACCGAGAACCTGCTGATGGGCGCCTTCGTGCGCAACGACAAGGAAATCAACGCCGACATCGACAAGGTGTTCGCGATCTTCCCGCGCCTGAAAGAGCGCCGCAGCCAGCTGGCCGGCACCATGTCGGGCGGCGAGCAACAAATGCTGGCCATGGGCCGCGCGCTGATGGCCCGGCCCAAGCTGTTGCTGCTCGACGAGCCCTCGATGGGCCTGTCGCCCATCATGGTGGACAAGATCTTCGAGGTGGTGGCCGACATCGCCAAGCAGGGCGTCACGATCCTGCTGGTCGAACAGAACGCCAGCCGCGCGCTGCAATTGGCCAACCGGGGCTACGTGATGGAGTCGGGTGAAGTCACGATGAGCGGCGAGGCCAAGGCCCTGCTCAACGACCCCAAGGTGCGCGCCGCGTATCTGGGCGAATGACACCCGGCAAGTGACCTAATGCCCCTGCCAACGGCAGCCTGAAACGCCTCGGCGTCCCTATACTTTCGTCGGCCTTTCGGCACATGTTTTTAGGATGAGCCGGCGCGGCCCGGCTCTTGAGAAATTTCCACAGGGGCAACCATGTCAACACCTTTCACTTGCGTTCCATCGGGCCTGCGGGCCGTTTCCGTGGCGGTGGTCGCCATGGCCGCTTTGCTGGCGGGGTGTGGCTCCACCATGCCGTCGTTGGGCGGCAACAAGGGCACCGTGTCGGGCGCGGCTGGCGGTGACAACGTCGAAGGCAACAACAGCAAACTCGAACGCTGCACTGAAACCCTGGGCACGCTGGCCCTTCAAGAAGACACCACGGCGCCCTGGTACTACCAACTGCGCCAGCGCAGCCTGGGTTCCACCGTGCCGGTGCTGCGCCTGATGATCCAGCAGAGCAACTGCTTCGTGATCGTCGAACGCGGCGGCGCCATGAACAACATGATGCGTGAACGCTCGCTTGAGCAGTCGGGCGAGATGCGCGAGAACAGCAACTTCGGCAAGGGCCAGATGGTGTCGGCCGACTACACGCTGAGCCCGTCGATCCAGTTCTCGGGCAAGACCGGCGGCGGCAGTGGCTTCCTTGGTGGCTTGGGCGGCGGCTTGGTGAGCGCGGTGGCTGGCAACGTCAGCCGCAACGAGGCATCGACCACGCTGCTGTTGGTCGACAACCGTTCGGGTGTGCAGATTTCCGCCGCCGAAGGCACGGCCAGCAACTTCGATTTCGGCCTGTTCGGTGCAGCCTTCACCGGCGGCCTGGTGGGCGGTGGCGGCGGCTACGCCAAAACGCCGCAAGGCAAGGTGGTGGTGTCGGCCTTCGCCGACTCGTTCAACCAGATGGTCAAGTCGCTGCGCAACTACAAGGCGCAAAGCGTCAAGGGTGGCCTGGGTGCAGGCGGCCGCCTGGGTGTGGATGGCGGCTCGACGCCGGCCTCGAAGAAGAAGTGACCCCGCCAGCGCCAACCCAGGCGCCGCGAAACAAAAGCCGCCGGCAGCGATGCCTGGCGGCTTTTTTCATGGCGGGCTGGCAGGGCGTGAAGTCATGGCAAGCCAGTGCGCGGCGCAGGCAAGCCGCTCACCACCACCTCGATGCGGTGGTGCCTGCCGTGCGCGTCGAAGGCCGTGATGGCGTGGCGGCCGTTCTGGGTGAAGCCCAGCCGCACCGACTCACCCGCCGGGCCGCGATGCCGCTGCCGGCCATCGACCAGCCAGTAGATGTCGTTCCCCGCGGCGCCCCCTGTGCCGGCCTCGCGGCCCAAGGTGGACAGCGCCACCGCCACCGTTCGTTGCCCCGGTGCCGGCCGCAACACCGCGCCCGCTTCCAGCCCGGCGATGCGCAAGGCCGTGCCGCCGCTCGGTGTGCCGCAGTGTTGAGCGAGGGCCGGGCCAGGGCGCCAGGGCTCCAGCGCGGTCGGCCAGCGGGCCACGGTGATTCGGGCGTTGGGCGATGCGGACTCATCCCTTCCGTCACCCGAGCTGGGTTCACCAGGTTCACCACACGCCGCCTTTGAAACCACCAGCCCATCGGTGCGTGCCCTGTCGGGCAGGGTGGGCGGCACCCCGCCGTTCAGCGACCAGCCGGTGCGCCGCTCATGGCAATGCGCCGCTTCGGTGGCTGATGCCGCCAGCCCGAGCGGCCAGCAGATCGTCACCGGCTGCACGCTGGCCGGGCGAGTGCGTGCACCGGGCGGCCCGTTGGGCAGGGCGGTGACCACGTCTTGCAGCAGCGGCGTGGCGGTGTTGGCGCCGAAGAAACCCGGGTTCGGCGTGCCATCGGGCCGGCCCACCCACACACCCACCGTGTGCTGCGGCGTCACGCCCACGGCCCAGGCATCACGAAAGCCGAAGCTGGTGCCGGTTTTCCAGGCCAGGCGCTGCAAGGGGTTGGCAAAGGGGCGGTCGGGGTGGCCGCCGCTTTCAAGAATGTCTCGCACGATGAAGGCGGCGCCTTCGCTCATCAGGCGCGATTCAACCCGTGGCGCATCGGGTGTGAGGCGCGGCGTGCCGGCCAAACCGCCCCGTGCCAGCGCGCGGTAGGCGCCCACCAGTTCTTCGAGGTTGGTGCCAGCCCCGCCCAAGATCAAGCTGAGGTTGGGCGTGCTGCCCGCCGGCATGCGCAGCCGCACGCCGCCGTTGCGCAGCGTGGCGGCAAAGCGCGCCGGGCCGACGCGGTCGAGCAGGTCAACGGCCGGCACGTTCAGCGACTTCTGCAAGGCTTCGGCCGCGCTCAACGGCCCGCTGAACGACGCCTGGAAGTTGCCCGGCTGGTAGCCACCAAACGACTGCGGCGCGTCGATCAGCAGGCTTTCGGAATGGATCAGACCTTCGTCCAGCGCCATGGCGTACAGAAACGGTTTGAGGGTCGAGCCCGGCGAGCGCACGCCGCGAATCATGTCCACATGCGCGGCGCGGCGGTTGTCGTTGAAGTCGGCCGAGCCGGCGTAGGCC
>JAYSYW010000313.1:0-37664 GCA_043727255.1 Rhizobacter sp.
GCGCTCCCAAATGCGTTTTGACACTTTCCGCGGGCCTTTTCGGACCGCGGTGCGCCCGCTGCACCCAGCCTCAACTCTCGACTCCGCATGTTGCCCAAGCTTCTCACTCAGATTTTCGGTAGCCGCAACGACCGACTGCTGAAGCAATACCGTCAAGTGGTGCAGCAGATCAACGCGCTGGAACCCCAATTCGAGCAGTTGGATGACGCCGCGCTCAAGGCCAAGACCGACGAATTCAGACAGCGCATCGCCAAGGGCGAGACGCTCGACAAACTGTTGCCAGAGGCCTTCGCCGTCGTGCGCGAAGGTGGCAAGCGCGCCCTGAAGATGCGCCACTTCGACGTGCAGCTCATCGGGGGCATGGCGCTGCACAGCGGCAAGATCGCTGAAATGCGCACCGGCGAAGGCAAGACGCTGATGGCCACGCTGCCGGTCTACCTGAATGCGCTGGCCGGCAAGGGCGTGCACGTGGTCACGGTCAACGATTACCTGGCGCGACGTGACGCCGAGTGGATGGCCAAGCTCTACAACTTCCTCGGACTCACGGTCGGCGTCAACATGTCGCAGATCCCGCGTGAACAGAAGCAGGCCGCCTACGCCGCCGACGTGACCTACGGCACCAACAACGAATACGGCTTCGACTACCTGCGCGACAACATGGTCTACGAGACGGCCGACCGTGTGCAGCGCGGCTTGTCGTACGCCATCGTGGACGAGGTCGATTCGATCCTGATCGACGAAGCCCGCACGCCGCTGATCATCAGTGGCCAAGCCGAAGACCACACCGAGCTGTACGTGCGCATCAACGCTGTGGTGCCGCAGCTCAAGAAGCAGATCGGCGAAGAAGACCTGCGCACCGGCGAAGGCGTGATCGAACGCGGCGACTTCACGGTCGATGAAAAGAGCCACCAGGTATTCCTGACCGAGCAAGGGCATGAGAAGGCCGAACAGGTGCTATCCGAAGCGGGCTTGCTGCCCGAGGGTGCCAGCCTGTACGACCCGGCCAACATCACGCTGATGCACCACGTGTACGCGGCCCTGCGTGCGCGTCACCTGTACAACCGCGACCAGCACTACGTGGTTCAGAACGGTGAAATCATCATCGTTGACGAGTTCACCGGCCGCCTGATGACGGGCCGCCGGTGGTCCGATGGCCTGCACCAGGCCGTCGAGGCCAAGGAAGGCGTGCAGATCCAGAGCGAGAACCAGACGCTCGCTTCGATCACCTTCCAGAACTACTTCCGCATGTACGGCAAGCTGTCGGGCATGACCGGCACGGCCGACACCGAGGCCTACGAATTCCAAGAGATCTACGGCCTCGAAACCGTGATCGTGCCGCCCAACAAGCCGACCGCCCGCAAGGACGAACTCGACCTCGTCTACAAGACGGACAAAGAGAAGTTCAACGCGGTCATCGAAGACATCCGCGACTGCCACAAGCGAGGCCAGCCGGTGTTGGTGGGCACCACATCCATCGAGAACTCGGAGCTCATTTCCGGGCTGCTGCAAAAGGCTGACCTGCCGCACCAGGTGCTCAACGCCAAGCAGCACGCCAAAGAAGCCGAGATCATTGCCCAGGCCGGGCGGCCAGGTGTCATCACGATCGCCACCAACATGGCGGGTCGCGGCACCGACATCGTGCTGGGTGGCAACGTCGAAAAACAAGAACAGTTGATCGAGGCCGACGAGGCGCTGAGCGAAGCCGAGAAGGCCGAGCGCATTCAGAAGCTCAAAGACGAATGGCAGGGCCTGCACGAAAAGGTGAAAGCCCAAGGTGGCCTTCGCATCATTGCCACCGAGCGGCATGAATCGCGGCGCATCGACAACCAGTTGCGTGGCCGTTCGGGCCGTCAAGGTGACCCGGGTTCGTCGCGTTTCTATCTGTCGCTGACCGACTCGCTGATGCGCATCTTCGCGGGTGACCGTGTGCGCGCCATCATGGACCGGCTGAAGATGCCCGAAGGCGAGGCCATCGAAGCGGGCATCGTGTCTCGCAGCATCGAAAGCGCGCAGCGCAAGGTGGAGGCCCGCAACTTCGACATGCGCAAGCAACTGCTCGAATACGACGACGTCTCGAACGACCAGCGCAAGGTCATCTACCAGCAGCGCAATGACATTCTTGAGGCCACCGACCTCGAAGCGCAGATCGGCGCATTGCGCGAAGGCGCCTTGACCGACGTGGTGCGCACCTTCGTGCCCGCCGAGAGCGTGGAAGAACAGTGGAGCCTCGACGGCCTGGAGAAATCCCTGCGCGATGAGTGGCAGCTTGAGGTGCCGGTGAAGGCCACGGTCGAGAAGAGCGACACCATCACCGACGAAGAGATTGTCGAGATGGTGGTGAAGGCGGCCAACGTGGTGTTTGCCGACAAGGTGGAGCGTGTGGGCGCCGCGCAGTTCCGCCCGTTTGAGCGAATGATTTTGTTGCAGTCGATCGACTCGCACTGGCGTGAACACCTGGCCGCGCTCGACTACCTGCGCCAGGGCATCCACCTGCGTGGTTATGCGCAGAAGAACCCGAAGCAGGAATACAAGCGCGAAGCCTTCGAGCTGTTCAGCCAATTGCTTGACGTGGTGAAGAACGACGTGACGCGCACGCTGCTGACGGTGCACATCCAGAGCCAGGCCGAAGCCGAGGCCGCCGCCGAGGCGATTGAAGAACGCGCCGAGTCGTTCAGCAACGTGACCTACACGCACCCGTCAGAAGACGGCAGCAGCGTGGTGCGGGACACCGAGTTGGTCACCTTCGGAGGAGACGTGCCGAAGGTCGGCCGCAACGACCCGTGCCCGTGTGGCAGTGGGAAGAAGTACAAGGCTTGTCACGGCAAGCTGGCTTGATAGGGCCCCCACGTCGCTTCGCTCCTGCCCCCCGAGGGGGCGCTGGCCGACCCTTGGGGCGGCCCGGCGGGTGGCCTTTGCTTGATGGGTCGGTCGCTTTGCTTTCCTCCGGGGGGGCACTCGCGCCGTTCCGCAGAACCGCTTACGCAGGCCCGCCTGCTTGAGCGCACTCCGTTCAAACACACTCCGTTCGGGCTGAGCCTGTCGAAGCCAGCGCGCGGCTCGGTGTGTATAGCAACGTGCGCCGCCGTCCTGAGCCTGTCGAAGGAAGCCCCGCCCCAAGCTCCGCATTTTTGATCCCTGGCTGACCTTTCAAGGCCACGCCGCCTTCCTACAATCGGCGCTTTCCATCGCTGCCCCCAGGACCCGCCATGCCCGTCAACTTGACTGCCCCCGATCCCAAGTCCCTCCACCCTGTCCCCGGCGTGAGACTGGGCATTGCGATGGCGGGGGTGCGCAAGGCGAACCGGCGTGACCTCCTGGTCGTTGAGATCGTCGATGGCTCGAACGTGGCGGGTGTGTTCACCAGCAACCGTTTCTGCGCCGCACCGGTTCAGCTGTGCCGCAAGCACCTGGCCGCCGTGGGCGACACGCGGGCCTTGCTTATCAACACCGGCAACGCCAACGCGGGCACGGGTGAAGACGGCCTGGTGCGGGCGTTCACCACCTGCGTGGCCTTGGCCCGCCATCTTGAAGTGGCGCCTGAACAGGTGCTGCCGTTTTCGACCGGCGTGATCATGGAATCGCTGCCCACCGACCGCATTGAAGCGGGCCTGCCCGCCGCCATTGCCGACCTGAAGGAAGACAACTGGGCGGCGGCCGCCGAGGCCATCATGACGACCGACACGCTGCCCAAGGCGGCGTCGCGTCAGGTGCGGATCGGTGACAAGACCGTCACCATCACCGGCATCAGCAAGGGCGCCGGGATGATTCGCCCCAACATGGCGACGATGCTCAGCTTCATCGCCACCGACGCGGTGATCGCCCCGCCCGTGATGCAAGAGTTGACGCAGCAAGCGGCCGACCGTTCGTTCAACCGCATCACGATCGACGGCGACACCTCGACCAACGATTCGTTCATGCTCATCGCCACGGGCGAAGCGCGCCACCCGCCCGTCGACGAGTTGGATGTGGGTGACGGCACCGTGTTGCGCGACGCCATCTTCGCGGTCGCCGAAGAACTGGCCCAGGCCATCGTGCGCGATGGCGAAGGCGCCACCAAGTTCATCACCGTGCGCATCGACGGCGGCAAGACCGAGGCCGAGTGCAAGCAGGTGGCTTACGCGATCGCCCATTCACCACTGGTCAAGACGGCCTTCTTCGCCAGCGACCCCAACCTGGGCCGCATCCTCGCGGCGGTGGGTTATGCGGGCATCAACGACCTCGACCAGGCCTTGATTGACCTTTTCCTCGACGACGTGCATGTGGCCGTCAACGGCGGCCGCAACCCCAGCTACCGCGAAGAAGACGGCCAGCGCGTGATGAAGCAAAGCGAAATCACAGTGCGCGTGGACCTGAAGCGCGGCGAGGCCACCGCCACCGTGTGGACCTGCGACCTCAGCTACGACTACGTGAAGATCAACGCCGACTATCGGAGCTGATCGCGTCCAAGACGTAAGACGCAGGGAGCGAGGCGCTGGCGTTCAACGCGCCAGCGTCACCCGGCGCACCAACAGCCCCGCAGCCGCTGCGGCAAGCAGGTGCTTCAAGGTGTGGCCGCTCGTGAAGGCCAGGGCATCGAACAGCGTGTGGTCTGCCAACTCAGTGGCCTTGGCTGCGGCGTACAGCGCGAGCACACACCACCACACGCCGCCTGTCACCGCCCGGGTCGACAGGGCGGGCAAGCGCATCAGCAGCACCGCCGGCACCAGCAGCATCGGCAGGAACTGAACCCACAGGTAGGCGCGCAGGTCACCCCGGCCCATCGACTCGCCGACCCACCAGCCCACCACCGCCAGCGTGGCGAATGCAAGCGCCGGCAGCAGCGCGCCAAGGTTGGCCCAGCGGGGGTGCACACGCTCCGCAAGGAAGGCGCAGCTCAGGCTGGCGCAGGCCCAGGCGATCGGCAGGCGGTCGAACATCAGCGAGGTGTTCTCGGGCGCCCAGTGGTACAGCGACGACCCCAGCGCGGTGAGCGCCACCGCGGCCGCAAAGGCCAGCCAGGCGCTGTGCGCCGTGCCGCGTTGCGCAACGGGCATCTGGACCAGTCGCCATGCGGCCCACAGGCCGATCCACGCGAAGGGCAGGTTGCTCAGCACGTTCGCGGCGTTGGGCAGTGACAACCAGGGCCGGGCGTCGGCGAAGTGGTGGTAGCCGGGCCACTGTGCAATGGGTCCGTGCCACATCAAACCGACGGTGGCCATGGACACCAGAAGCAGCAGCCAGCGGCCGCGAGTCATGTGGTGGGGTGACGCGGCGGGTGCCGTCGCCGAGGGGGTGCTGGGTGACATCGTGAAGCCCTGAAAAATTGCAACAGGGCGCATCGTGAAAGCGTGCGGGTGCCCACGCAAGCCGCCTCGGCCAAGGCGCAGCCCGTGTGCACGGCCGGTATCGCCAGGGGCTACTGCACGTGCGTGCGGCGCCGCATGCCGGCTGTGGCGAAACTCAATCGAAGCGGTACTTTGCCTCGCCGGTTTGCCCCACGCGCAGTTCGCACTCGAAGCCTTCCGTGATCACCGCGTTCATGCCGAAGCTGATGGCGCCGTTGACCCGCTCGTTGGCGCGGTAGCCGGCCAGGGTGTCGCCGGGTTCGTGGCCGGGTTCGCCGGTCAGCGGGTCCACGTTCGGGATGGGGCAGCGCGGGCAGGGCTTCACCAGCTTCAGGCGCACCGGGCCTTGCGGCGTGTTGAAGCGGATCTCATCCAGGTGGTCTTCGTCGTGAGCGTCCAGGCCCGTCAGCACGAGGTTGGGCCGAAAGCGCTGCATCGTCACCTCACCGACGCCACGGTCGGCCAGGCGCCGGTTCAATTCATCAAGCGATGCCTGCGACACCACCAGCACCGGGTAGCCGTCGCTGAACGCGTTTTCGGCGTCGATGTCCCCCGTCCATTGGCGGCTCGACAGGCGTTTTTGCTCCGGGTCGAAGCGCACCAGGCGCAACGGCTGGCCCAGGAAGTCGGTGAACCACTGCGCGGCCAAGGCGCCCATGTCGTAGGCCGCCACCTCGTCGTTCCACACCGTCACGCGAACCGGCGCTTCCACCACGTCGAGCGCCAGGTGCAGGGCCAGCATGCCGGGCGCGCGCAGCACGAGTTCAGAGTGCTTGAGCGTGGTGTGCACCAGCGCCATGCGCGGCAATTCGCGCTGGGTGACGAAGCGGCCGTGCGCATCGACCACCATCCAGGCGCGGTCGAACTCCAGCCCGGTTTCGATCAACAAGGCTTCGTTCAGCGCCACGCCTGAACAGCCTTTGACCGGGTACACGTTGAGGGCCGACACGGCCACGGCCACATCGCCACAGGTGTTTGCTTCGCTCATTTCAGCAGCCCCTTGAAGCGTTCTTTCAGCTGCTCTTTCAACTGGTCTTTGGTCGATGCAGCCGGGGCGCTGGCACCGCTGGCCGCTGCGGCGGGGCCGCCCAGCCGGCCTTTCAGTTGCTCGCCCAGTTTGTCTTTGAGCTTGTCTTTGGCTTTGTCCGCCACCTCGGCCTTCAGCGCCGCCTTGGCAATGGCCGACCACTGGATGTTCCAGCTGATGGCCTCGAACGGCCCCGTCACGCGCACCGGCACGGTGATGCCTTTCAGCGCCGCCAAGTCGGCGCCGTCTTGCCCCTTCGAGGTGTCGGTCACGGTGGCGCGCACGGTGTAGTCGATGCGGCCCTGGCCGACGTCGGCAGCGCCATCGCCGCCCAGGCGCAGGTAAGGGCTCTTCACGTTCAGGTCGTTGCTGCGCGCCACGCCGTCTTTGATGGCGAAGCTGGCGGTCAACTCAGAGAAGTCGGTTTTCTCGGTTTCACGCGCCTGCTGCACCGCGTCTTTTTGCAGCGAGAGCGCGGCCCTGGCTTGGCGCAGGCTGCGCGCCAGGTTCACGCCCTTGATGGCGCCGTCGCGCAGTTGCAGCGCCGCGCTGCCGGCCAACTGTGCCTCCATCTCGTTGACGCTGCGCCCGCCGCTGTGCAGGTCGGCACTGACACGTCCCGTGCCTTCGAGAATGTCTTTGCCAGCCACGTCTTTCAACAAGGCGTTGACGTTCACGCCGCTGGCCACGGCCTTCAGCGTCACGCGGTTGCCTTGGGCGTTCACTGATGCGCTGGCATCGAGCCCGCCGCCCCAGGCCTTGCCGGCAAGCTTGCTCACACGCAGCAGGCCGCCGTCGAGCGTGGCGTCGAACACCAGGTCGTTGATGCGGTAGGCCTGGTACGCGAATTGGCCCACGCGCAAGTTGAACTGGCCATCAACTGAGCGAAGCGCCGACAGGTCGAGCGGTGCGTTGCCCCCGGTGCCAGGTGCATCGGCCTGCCCGGGCTGGGTGGACGCGGTTGCGGGCGGCGGCAGCAGCCGGTTCAAGTCGAGCGAGGCGAAGCGGGCTTGCGCCTTCACTCGCATCGGCTTCTTCGACAAATCCGCGCTGCCTTCGCTGGTGAATGGGTTGGCATTGATCTGCCCTTGCAGCGCCCAACGGGCGGCTTCGGCCGATGCGCGGGCGGTGCCTTTGAGGGTGATGTCCATCGCCTGCAGTGAGGGTTCTTGCAACTTGATCTGCCCGCTCAGCGCATCGACCGTCAGGGTCTTCTCACCGGGCTGCACCAACAGGTCGGCGCGCAGGTTCCCTGCCAACTGGCGTGGCCCGCTGCGGCCCTTCAATGTGGTCTCGAACTGCGGCACGGTGATCTGCTCGAAGCTGCCGCTGGGCGAGCCCGACTTGAAGCTCGCGTCAACCGCGTTCGGCCCTTCGAGCGTGACGCGTCCACTGAGTGCGCTGCCGCTCAACGAGGTGGGGTTCACCGTCAGCTCGGGCCAGTCGAGAGCCAACGACAGCGGGTGCGTGGCGCTGGTGCCGGCCAGCTTCACCTGCAGCTGCGTGAGCGCCATGTTCTTCTTCAACGGGTCGTAGATGAAGACCTTTGCGGCCACCCGCGAACCGGCAAGCTTCAGCTCGCCGAGCGTGGCGCCGAAGGCCAGGCTCAGGTCGTCGGCTTGCAGCATGCCGCCGCCATAAGCCAAGCCGCCTTTCAGCGTGGCGTCGAGCGCGGTCACGCCGAGTGCGTCGCCCTTCCAGTCGAGTTGCATGTCACGCAACCGCACCGATTTTTCGGCCAGGTTCAGCGTCAGCTTCGTGCTGCCACTGAGTGCGCCTTGCACGGCCGGCGCGCTGAGCGCCAGTTGCGCCACCAGCTTGACGGGCGACTCGATGCCATCGGCCAGCCGGCCTGTGCTCAGCGACTGCAGCGTGATGCTGCCGGCCAGCTTGCCCAGGTCGTCTTGCACCTGCACGGCCACGTCGTCGAGCTGCACCGCGCTCACGTCGAAGCGCAGCGGCGCCGAGCTGGGGGTGTCTTCCTTGGGTCCATTCGCGGTCAGGTCGTCGATGTTGCCTTTGCCGTCTTTGTCGCGCAGGTAGGCCACACGCACGCCGCGCGCGCTGATGCGATCGACCTCGAGCTGCTTCTTCAGCAAGGGCATCACGTTCACCGCCAGCGCGGCCTGCTTCAGCGACACGAAGGTGTCGGCGCGACCCTTCTCGCTCAGCGACACGTCGTTGATCTCAACCTCCAGGCGGGGAAAGACCGAGAGCTTGATGGGGCCATCGATCACCAGCGTGCGGTTCTTGTGGGTCTTCATCCAGTCGATCGCCACGCCTTTGTAGGCATTGGCATCGAAGGTCGCCACCAGCCACACCAGTGTGGCGATGGCCAGCAGCAGCAGCGCGCCCAGGGCCATCAATAGTTTGCGAATCCAGGCGGTTTTCATTCTTGAGACTCCGTGCAAAGCGCGTGTTCTTCTTGGGGAAAACCTTGGATTCTGCCCCCCCAGGGCACATTCCTCCGCTACCTACAATGCATCGGATGAAACGCTTTGATGTGTGCGTGCGTGGTGCCGGAATCGTGGGGCAAAGCCTGGCTTTGTCGCTTGCTCGCCATGGGCTGCAAGTGGCGTTGGTGCAAGCCGCTGGCCGAGCCCCGCAGCAAGACGTGCGGGCCTATGCGCTGAATGCGGCTTCGGTTGAACTGCTGCGCGGCCTGAAGGTGTGGGACGCCTTGCCCGCGCATGCCGCCACCGCCGTGCACGACATGCACATCGAAGGCGACGCCGCACCCGGCGTGCTTGAATTTTCATCGTGGCAGCAGCGCGTGGCCGAGCTTGCCTGGATCACCGACGCCCCCGTGCTTGAAGACGCGCTGGCCTCGGCTGTGCGCTTCGCCCCGCACGTGACCGTGGTGCAGCAGCCGGTTGAAGCCACGCTCGACGCCTTGTGCGAAGGCCGTGACTCGAGCGCGCGCGAAGCACTCGGTGTGCGCTTCGAGCGCGACCTGTACGGACACCACGCCATTGCCGCACGGCTGGTGGCGAGCGAACCGCACCGCCACACCGCGCGCCAGTGGTTCCGCTCGCCCGACGTCCTGGCCTTGCTGCCCTTCGATGCGCCCGAGCCCGGGCGTTCGTATGCGCTGGTGTGGTCACTGCCCGACGAGCGCGCCCAGGAAATGATGGCGCTTGATGCCGTCGCCTTTGACGCTGCCTTGAACGAGGCCACGCAGTCGCAGGTCGGCACCCTGGCGCTGGCCAGCGAACGGGCCAGTTGGCCGTTGATGCTGGCGCGTGCCGAGGCTTGGTCGGGCCCCGGTTGGGTGCTGCTGGGCGACGCCGCCCATGTGGTGCACCCGCTGTCGGGGCAGGGCCTGAACCTCGGCTTGGCTGACGTGGCCGCGCTGTGTCGTGTGATTGCGGCGCGCGAGCCCTGGCGGGCCTTGGGCGATGCCCGGCTGCTGCGCCGCTACGAACGCGAACGCCTTGGCCCGGTGCGGGCCATGGGGCAATTGACCGACGGCTTGTTGCAACTCTTCTCACACGACCACGCGGCCCTGCGGGAACTCCGCAACCGTGGCATGGGTCTCGTCAATCACATCACGCCGCTCAAGCGATGGCTCACCAGCCGCGCGCTGGGCGGTTGATTCCATTTCACATCCGCAACACCACACCACTCGAGGCAAACCATGTCGCCCCTGCTTACCAAGACCCTGCTGGCCCTGGCCGCCAGCACGCTGATGTTCCAGACGGCGGTGGCCGACGACGCCCAGATTCGCAAGAACATCGCCGAGCGCCTGCCCAACCTGCCTGCCATTGATGAGATCAACCCGTCGCCGATCCCGGGGCTGTTCGAGGTGCGACTGGGCACCGAGATCATCTACACCGATGACAAGGGCAACTACGCGCTTCAGGGCAACCTGATCGACACCAAGACCAAGACCAACCTGACCGAAGCGCGCATCAGCAAGCTGACCGCGATCGACTTCGCCAGCCTGCCGCTGAAAGACGCGATCGTCATGAAGCTGGGTACCGGCGAGCGCAAGCTGGTGGTGTTTTCAGACCCCAACTGCGGCTACTGCAAACGCCTGGAACGCGACCTCCAGAAGCTGAAGAACGTCACCGTCTACACCTTCCTGTACCCGATCCTCGGCCCCGATTCGACCGAGAAGTCGCGCAATATCTGGTGCGCCAAAGACCAGACCAAGGCCTGGCTCGGCTGGATGCTCGAAGCCAAGGCCCCGGCCAAGACCATGGGAGCCTGCGCCACGCCGCTGGACCGCAATGTGGCGATGGGCCAGAAGTACCGCGTCAACGGCACGCCGGCCATGGTGTTTGTTGACGGCACCCGCGTGCCGGGCGCACTGGGCACCGAGCAGATCGAAAAGCAGCTTGTCGCCAGCGCCGACGGCAAGAAGTGACCCAACGGGCCGGGCGCCATGCCCGGCTCGTGTTTGTCTTTTGGGGACTTCCGGCTGGGCCCGTCGCGTGACAATCGCCCCCTTGCGATCACTGCCCGACTGGACCCTCTCTTGAGCCCCGAGCCCACCGTTTCCCTTGCCCCCAACCCTGTGGCGCGGCGTCTCGCGCACCTTGGCCTGCTGCCCTTCGTGGCCTGTGCCGCCCTGGTGTGGATCGTGCGGCCCGATGTGCTGCCCTACGTCACCGCCATGCTGTCGGCGTATGCGGCGGTGACCGTCTCGCTGCTGGGTGGCATCCACTGGGGCCTGGGCTTTCGCCAACGTGTGCCGTCGCCCAGCCTGTTTGCCTGGGGTGTGGTGCCCGCGCTGGTGGCGTGGGTGGGTGTGGTGATGCCGGCCCATGCAGGGCTGGTGGTGCATGGCGTGATGCTGGCCGTTTGCTACCTCGTCGATCGCCGTGTGTACCCCTCGCAAGGCGCGAGTGGCTGGCTCACGTTGCGGTTTCGGCTGAGCGTCGTCGCCAGCCTCTGTTGCTTCCTTGGCGCGGCTGGCGCATAAGCCTTCATCCACATCACCGCATTCGCATGATTTCTTACCGCATCGAGATTGCCGACGCCCACGCGCACCAGTTCCGCGTGACGCTGACGGTGCCGCAGCCCGCCGCCGAACAAACCGTGAGCCTGCCGGTGTGGATACCTGGCAGCTACCTGGTGCGTGAATTCGCCCGCCACCTGTCACAGGTGCAAGCCCGGCAGGGCGCGCGCGAGGTGGCGCTGCGGCAGATCGACAAGGCGAGCTGGGTGGCGTCGTGCACAGGGCGTGGCGCGCTCAGCATCAGCTACCTCGTGTATGCCTGCGACACCTCGGTGCGTGCGGCTTTTCTCGACGCGAACCGGGGCTTCTTCAACGGCACCGGCGTCTTCATGCGGGTGCATGGCCGTGAAGCCGAACCGCAGCGCATGGAATTGGCGGCGCTGCCCAAGGGCTGGCAGGCGGCCACCGCCATGCCGGCCGTCAAGGTCAACGCCAGCGGCGCGGGCTGCTACGAGGTGGCGAACTACGACGAGCTGGTCGATCACCCGGTGGAACTGGGGCGCTTCTGGCGCGGCGAATTCAAGGCCGCCGGCGTGGCGCATGAATTCGTGGTGGCCGGTGCCTTGCCCGACTTCGATGGTCAGCGGCTGCTCGACGACGCCGCGCGCATCTGCGAGGCCAACATTCGCTTCTGGGTCGGCAAGAAGAAGCCGCACTTCCAGCGCTACGTGTTCCTGCTGAATGCGGTGGAAGACGGCTACGGCGGCCTGGAACACCGCGCCAGCACGGCCCTCATCGCCGCCCGGCGCGACCTGCCACAGCGTGGCAAGGCCGAGTTGACCGAGGGCTACGTGACGCTGATGGGTTTGATCAGCCACGAGTACTTCCACACCTGGAACGTCAAGCGGCTGCGGCCCTCTGAATTCGCCCGCTACGACTACACGCAAGAGAACTACACCGAGCTGCTGTGGTTCTTCGAGGGCTTCACCTCGTACTACGACGACCTGCTGCTGTTGCGCGCCGGCCGCATTGACCCCGCGCGTTACCTGAAGCTCGTCGCCAAGACCATTGGCAATGTGCTGGGCATGCCGGGCCGCCAGGTGCAAAGCGTGGCGCAGGCCAGCTTCGATGCCTGGGTGAAGTACTACCGCGCCGACGAGAACACGCCCAACGCCACCATCAGCTACTACACCAAGGGCTCGCTGGTGGCGCTGTGCCTCGACCTCACGCTGCGCGCCGAAGGCCAAGGCACGCTCGACGACGTGATGCGCGGCCTGTGGCAGCGCAGTGGTGGCGGGCCCATTGCCGAAGACGACATCGCGGCCGTGCTGCACGAAGTGGGCGGGCGCTCGTTCAAGAAGGAACTGGCGGACTGGGTGCATGGCACCGGCGAGCTGCCGGTGAAAGAGTTGCTGGCCCAGGCCGGTGTGCAGTGGTCCGCTCAGGCGCCCACGATGGCGCAGCGGCTCGGTGTGCGCGCATCCGAGAGCGCGCTCACCGGCATCAAGTTGAGCGCGGTGCTGCGCGGCGGTGCGGCCAAAGCGGCGGGCCTGTCGGCGGGCGACGAAGTGCTGGCGCTTGACGGCTGGCGGCTGCGCCGGCTCGATGACGCACAGCGCCTGCTACCGGCCGATGGACGCGGCACGTTGCTGGTGTCGCGCGACCAACGCATCCTGGCGATGCCCGTTCGCGTGGACCCTGCTGCCGACAGCGGGGCGGTGGTGTTGTCACCTGCCGCCGCCGACAAGACCCCGGCTGCCGCGCAGCAGTTGCGCAAGGCATGGCTGCACGGTTGAATGCCACGGTTCGGCAAGGCGGCGGGCGACGACGGCTGGCCGCTTTGGGCTTGGTGGTGGGTGTGGTGGCCATCCATGGTTGCCTGGCTGAAGCCGTGGGCGACCTGGAATCGGATCTGCGGGCCAAGGCCCAGCTTCCGGCGCGCATCGAAGTGGCCTATGTGCGCGAGATGGCGCTCGAAGCCCCGCCTGCCCCTGCGGCGGGGCGGTTGGTGCGGCCTGCGGAACCGAAGCGTGTGAAGACGGTCGAGCAGGCGGCGTCTGCGCCTGATGTGGCGGAGGTGACCGAGGCGGTGCCGAAGCCGTCACCTGAAGCTGTCAACGAGGCCGCCAGCGAAGTTGCCACAGCGGCTGGCAACGAAGCCCCAAAAGAACCTGCAAAAGAAGCGAGCGCCGCCGCGTCGTCCGCAGAGCTCGCCCTTGCCGCTTCCGGGCCGCTGGCGGCTGCGTCGTCACCCGCCGGCGCGGCCTCGGGCGTGCCCTTCGACTGGCCCGAATCCACCCGCTTGAGCTACACCTTGACCGGCAACTACCAGGGTGAAATTCACGGCAGCGCCCAAGTCGAATGGATACGCGTGGGCTCGCGTTACCAGGTTCACCTCGACGTGACCGTCGGCCTGGCCATTGCGCCTTTGATGACGCGGCGCATGAGCAGCCAGGGCGACATCACCGAAGCTGGCCTTGCGCCCAGCCGCTACGACCAGTACACCCGGCTCGCATTCAACGAACCGCGTTCGGCCACGCTGCATTTCGAGCCTGCGGAGGTGGTGTTGGCCAATGGCCAACGCACCGAGCGCTGGCCGGGTGTGCAAGACACCGCCAGTCAGTTCGTGCAACTCACCTGGCTGTTTGGCACCCAGCCGGAGCGGTTGCGCACCGGCAAGAGCGTCGAGATACCGCTGGCCCTTCCGCGCAAGATCGACCTGTGGGCGTACGACGTGCTGGAGGAAGAAACCCTCTACACGCCCTTCGGCGCGGTGCAGGCGGTGCACCTGAAGCCGCGCCGTGAGGCGCGGGCAGGGGGCGACATGACGGCCGAGATCTGGTTTGCGCCCCACCTGCGCCACCTGCCGGTGCGCATCCGCATTCACCAAGACGCAGAAACCTTCGTGGACTTGATGATTTCGCGCCGACCGCAACTTGCGGCGCGGTGACGCCGGTATCAGCCAACAGCCACCTGTTGAATCGGCGTGGTGGTGGGTTCGATGTAACCGGCTTCCAGCAAGGTCAGCAGCGTTTCCACTGCCTGCCCCGGGATCAGCTTGAAGAGTTCGGCCTCGCTGCGTTTGCCATCCACCACGATGAGTGCGGCGCGCAGACGAGGGGCCAGTTGGTTGGCGCGGGTCGCAATTTCGGCCGCGGCTTTTGGGGTCTTTCTGTACAGCATAGACATGAGATTCCCGGAAGTGGACGCCTGTGGAAAACGAAGTTCCAGCTTAGTGCGTCATTCCGGAAACGCCAATGTTTGTTGCGGTCCCTGACAAAATCCGAGGGAGATGCAAAAAGCAAAAACCCCGCCCGTGGGTCGGGATTTCAGCCCTCTTTGCGCAGCGATGGGAACAGGATCACGTCGCGGATGCTCGGGCTGTCGGTTATCAGCATCATCAGCCGGTCAAGGCCGATGCCGCAGCCGCCCGTGGGCGGCATGCCGTATTCGAGCGCGCGGATGAAGTCGGCGTCGTAGTACATCGCCTCCTCGTCGCCGGCTTCCTTGTTGGCCGCCTGCGCCAGAAAGCGCGCAGCCTGGTCTTCGGCGTCGTTCAGCTCCGAGAAACCATTCGCGTATTCGCGGCCGGTGATGAACAGCTCGAAGCGTTCGGTGATGGCCGGGTTGGTGTCGGAGGCACGGGCCAGCGGTGACACCTCAACCGGGTAGTCGATGATGAAAGTCGGTTCCCACAACTGCTCTTCAACCACCGCCTCGAACAGGCCGAACTGCAACTCGGGCAGCTTCCAGTGGGCGGGCGCTTCTTCGCCGTGCTTCTTCAGGCGCTCGCGCAGCAGGTTCCCATCGCCCGCTTCGGCTTCGCTCAGGCCGGCAAACGCCACCAGCGAGTCGCGCACCGTGAGGCGGCGGAAGGGCTGGTCCAGATCAACAGGCTTGCCGCCATAGCTGAGCGTGGCCGAGCCGGTGGCCTGGCGCGTGGCATGGCGCAGCACCTGCTCGGTGAAGTCCATCAGGTCATGGTGGTTCCAATAGGCCGCATAGAACTCCATCATCGTGAATTCGGGGTTGTGCCGAACCGAGATGCCTTCGTTGCGGAAGCTGCGGTTGATCTCGAACACACGCTCGAAGCCGCCGACGATCAGGCGCTTCAGGTACAGCTCGGGCGCGATGCGCAAGAACATCTGCTGGTCGAGCGCGTTGTGGTGCGTGACGAAAGGCTTGGCGTTCGCGCCACCGGGAATGGGGTGCAGCATCGGCGTTTCCACTTCCATGAAGTGGTGCTCGACCATGAACTGGCGGATCGAACTGATGGCCTTGCTGCGCGCCGCGAAGCGCACCCGGGCGTCTTCATCGGTGATCAGGTCCACGTAGCGTTGGCGGTACTTCTGTTCCTGGTCGGCCATGCCGTGAAACTTGTCGGGCAAGGGGCGCAAGGCCTTGGTCAACAGGCGCAGCTTGGTGACGCGCACCGACAGTTCGCCGGTCTTGGTTTTGAAGAGCGTGCCTTCGGCGCCAAGAATGTCGCCCAGGTCCCAGTGCTTGAAGGTGGCATAGAGCTCATCACCCAAAGCGTCTTTGGTGACGAAGAGCTGGATGCGGCCCGTCGCGTCTTGCAGCGTGCCGAAACTCGCCTTGCCCATCACGCGTTTCAGCATCAGCCGGCCGGCCATCGACACGGCCACGTTCAACGGCTCCAACTCTTCGTTGGGCTGGTGCCCATGCTTGTTCAGCAGGTCGCGCGCATGGTGCTTGGGCTTGAAGTCGTTCGGGAAGGCCACGCCTTGCAGGCGGATCGCGGCGAGCTTTTCGCGGCGT
The DNA here is from genome assembly GCA_043727255.1 of Rhizobacter sp. GTDB lineage: Bacteria > Pseudomonadota > Gammaproteobacteria > Burkholderiales > Burkholderiaceae_C > Rhizobacter. Next base: position 16,034 of record JAYSYW010000313.1, read on the forward strand.
TCGGCCATCTGCAGGTTGTGGTCGGGGGCGGGGGCGTGCTGGGTTTCGCTCATGCGGGGGCTTTCGAGAGGAATCGCGGATTTTAGGCGGTGGTCCGACCCTAGAATTCCGGCCTCTCATGGCCACCCACACCCTTGCTCGCGGCGCTTCGATCAACCTCGCCGGCCGTGTGGTCCTGGTGTGCGGGGGGCTGCTGCTGATGACGCTGGTGGCCCGCCTGGGCACCGAACAGCAAGGCGCGTTCGCGCTGTTCCTGGCGTTCGAGTCGATCCTGCTGTCGCTGTTTTCTGGCCTAGGCCTGGTGCTGGCGCGCGAGTATTCGCGCAGCGGCTCGGCCGGCGTCGCCGCGTTCGATGTCCGCCTGCACGGCACCATGCTCACCACGGCGCTCATCGTCGGCGTGCTGGCGGCGCTGCTGCTGCTGGCGGTGTCGCACGCGTCCACCCAGGCGCCGTACACCCACCTGTGGCTGCTGGCGCTCGGCGCCCCCTGGTTGCTGGCCGTGCCCACCGCCATGGGCGCGTGGATGGGCCAGGGCCGGTTGATCGTGATGAACATCAGCCTGGGCGCGGTGCCGGTGCTGGTGCCCGCGATGGTGCTGGTGCTGATGGGCTTCGACCCCGCCGTGACGGTGTGGGGCATGTTGGGCGCCTGGGTGCTGGCCAAGAGCCTGGTGGGCGCCGCCACGCTGTATGTGTCGTGGCGCGAGGTGGGCTGGGCCCGGCCGCACTGGCCGTTGCTCAGGCCGTGGGTTGTCTTCGTGGCCGTCATTGGCGGCACCAACCTCGTGAGCTTGCTGAACTACCGCGTCAACCTGTTCATGGTCGAGCGGCTCGATGGGTTGTCGCAGGCCGGCATTTATTCGGTGGCGGTGTCGGTGGCCGAGCTGCTGTGGTTCGTGTCGTCGTCGATCACCACGGCGGTCTACCACCGCATCGGCGCGGCCGATGGCCGTGCTGCCGCACTGACTGCCGTGCAGGCCATGCGCTGGAGCGGGCTCGGCGTGCTGGCCGGCGTGCCGCTGCTGCTGGGTGTGGCGGTGTGGGCCTTCCCCAACGTGCTGGGGGCTGACTACGAAGCGGCGTGGTGGCCGCTGGCCTTGCTGATGCCAGGCACGCTGGCCTACAGCGTGGCCTCGGCGGTGTCGGCCTACTTCACCAACCACCTGGCCAAGCCGCAACTCGCGGCACGCATCGCGGGCTTGTCGATGGGGTTGAACCTGGCGCTGTCAGCGGTGTTGATTCCGCTGTGGGGCATTCAGGGCGCGGCCGCCGCCACCAGCCTGTCGTACACCTTGGCCATTGCGGTCGGCCTGGCGATGTTCTTCAAGGCTTCGGGCCTGCCGTTCAGTGCGCTGTGGGCCCGCCAGCCGGCGCCCACGCCCTGAGCGCCACAGCGACAATCACGCCCGATGTCGTCTTCGTTTCTGCTCCGCTTGCGCCATGGTTTGTCCGTGCTGAGGGCCCGCGTGTCGGGGCCTTGCATGGTGTACGGATTCATCCGCCACGATGGCCGCTTCTTGCCGCACACGCGTGTGGCCAGCACGGCCTTCATCGAGTCACTTCATGGGCTGGACATCGGTGACCACGTCTTCATCGGCCACCACAACTTCATCGACGCTTCGGGCGGTTTGTCGATCGGCGAAGGTTGCCAAATCACCAACCACGTGTCGGTGCTGACGCACAGCAGCCATGTGTCGATGCGCCTGCATGGCCGCAGCTACTACGGTGATCCGTCGCCGCTGGGTTACCGGCGTGAGCGCACCGAGCTGGGTGCTTACGTGTTCGTCGGCCCGAACGTGGTGATCGCCCCCGGCACACGCATCGGGCGGGGTGCGCTGATCCGCGCGTTCTCGTATGTGTCGGGCGAGGTTCCGGCTTTTGCCGTGATGGCCGGCCAGCCGGCGGTGCAGGTGGGTGACACACGCGAACTGGACGCCAAGTGGTTGCGTGACCACCCGCACCTGCAGGCGCACTACGACGCCTGGGCCGCCAAACCGTGAGCCGAATGCGCATACTTTTTTTCGGCGATGCCGACAGCGTGCACCTGCAACGCTGGGTGGCCGAGATGGCCGCACGCGGCGCCGAATGCCACGTGGCCACGCGCCGGCCGGGTGAGGTGCCGGGCGCGCAAGCCGTCCACGTCATTCGCCCGGGCGACGACATGGCCGGTTGGTTTCTGGCCTGGCCAAAGGTGCGGGCCGTGGCGCGGCGCGTGAAGCCCGACTTTGTACATGGCCACTACATCACCTCGAACGGCTTCTGGGCCGCGGTGTGTGCGCGCCGGCCGCTGGTGCTGACGGCGTGGGGTTCCGACATCCTGGTCACCCCGCACCGCAGCGCCTGGCTGCGCGGGCTGACGGCATGGGTGCTGCGCCAGGCCGACCTCATCACCGCCGATTCACAAGACACGCTCGACGAGATCCGCAGCTACCAACCGCGTGCCGCGCTGCATGAAATTTTGTGGGGTGCCGACACCGCCCGCTTCGCGCCACCCGCGCAACGCACGATTGACCCGCTGCACATCGTCAGCCTGCGGGCCTGGGAGCCCAACTACAACATCGACGTGCTGCTTGAAGCCTGTGCGCTTGTGGCGGCGCACCGCCCCGAAGCCGCCTGGCACCTGCACCTGCTGGGCGGTGGCAACCTGGAAGCCCCGTTGCGCAAACAGGCGCAGTGCCTCGGCCTGCAAGACCACGTGAGCTTTCTCGGCCGGCAAGACGACGCCGGCATGGTGCGGGTGATGCAGCGCTGCGCCGTGTCGGTCAGCGTGCCCACGAGCGATGCCACGTCGGTGTCGGTGCTCGAATCAATGGCCTGTGGCATGGCGGTGGTGGCGTCCGACCTGCCGGCGAACCGCCAGTGGATCGGCCCCCAAGGCGGGCGGCTCGTGCCCACGCGCGATGTGCAGGCCTTGGTCGATGCGCTGGTGGCCTGTCTCGACGATGCGGCGGCCGTGCAATCGCAAGGCGTTCACAACCGCCAGCAGGCGCTGGCCCGTGCGTCACGCCAAGGCCAGATGGACACGATGTTCGCGCTGTACCAAGACCTCTTGAAAGCGCGTGGCCATGGCCCTGGTTGAAGGTCACTTGAGCACCGTGAGCGTCATCGTGCCGTGCCGCAACGAGCGTGGCTTCATCGACGCCTTTTGCGCTTCGCTGGCCGCGCAGCAACTGCCCGCAGGCTGGGTGCTGCAAGCCGTCATCGCCGATGGCCAAAGCGACGACGGCACGCGTGAGGTGCTGCAATCACGTGCTGCTGGCGACGCGCGGTTCATCGTTATCGACAACCCGCGCCGCATCGTGTCCACCGGCCTGAACGCGGCCATCGCACGCGCCGAAGGCTCGGTGATCGTGCGCATGGACGTGCACACCACTTACGCGCCCGACTACATCGCCCACTGCATCGAAGCGCTGAACACAACGGGTGCCGACAACGTGGGCGGTCCATGGAAAGCGGTGGGGGATGCCGAAAGCGAAGGCGCAGGCATGCAGGCGGCCATTGCCGCCGCGTTCCAGTCACGCTGGCTGGCTGGCGGCGCCCGTTCGCGTCAGCTCGACTTCAACGGCTGGGTGGACACCGTGTACCTGGGCGCCTGGCCCCGCGCCAGCTTCGACCGCTTCGGTGGCTTCGATGAAAACCTGGTGCGCAACCAAGACGACGAACACAACCTGCGCATCGTGCGAGGCGGCGGCCGGGTATGGCAAAGCGCTGCCATCCAGTCCACCTACCGGCCACGCGCGGCGCTGTCGGCGCTGTTCCGGCAGTACATGCAATACGGCTACTGGAAGCCCTTCGTGATGAAGAAACACGGCCAACCGGCGGCGCTGCGCCATCTGGTGCCGGCGCTGTTTGTGCTGATGCTGGGCGCTTTGTTGCTGGGCGTGCCCTTCGGTGTGCCCGCGTGGGCCGCGCTGGCGCTGCTGGGTGTGTATGCGGTCGCGGTGGTGGCCGCGTCGTTGCTGATTGCCCAGGCTTCGTCATGGGCCTTGCTTGCCCGCCTGCCCGCCGTGATTGCCGCGTACCACTTTGGCTACGGCATCGGCTCGGTCATCGGATGGATCGACGTGCTGCGCGGTCAACGCACTGGCGGCGCCACCTGGGGACGCCTGACACGATGAACACCTCGACCCCGTCGAACGAACCCGAAGCTGTGCGTGAACGCTATGCGCGCCGCGTGGCGGCCGACTGGCGCTACCACCGCCTCAACCCATCGGCGTTGTGGCCATCACAAGAACGAGAACGTGCGCTGGCTCGCATGCTGCAAGAACGCGGCTGGCTTGACCTCAGCGAGCGACGCTTGCTTGAGGTGGGCTGCGGCGCTGGCGGCAACCTGCTGGAGATGCTGCGCTTCGGCTTTGCGCCGCAGCACCTGTGGGGCGTCGAGTTGTTGCCCGAGCGTTGCGAGCAGGCGCGTGCCGTGCTGCCTTCCGCCACTCGACTCTCACCCGGCGACGCGCTGGCGGCCGAGGTGCCTGATGGCAGCCAAGACCTGGTGCTGCAGTCCACCGTGTTTTCTTCCTTGCTCGATGACGCCTTCCAGCAGCGCATGGCCGATGCGATGTGGCGTTGGGTCAAGCCTGGTGGCGCAGTGCTTTGGTACGACTTCACGGTGGACAATCCCCGCAACACCGATGTGCGCGGCGTGCCACTGGCGCGCGTGCGGGCACTGTTTCCGCAGGGGCGGATCGCCCACCGGCGCCTCACGCTCGCCCCACCGATCGCACGTGCCATCGCCAAAGTTCACCCTGGCCTTTACGCTCTCTTCAACGCCCTGCCGATGCTGCGCACCCACCTGCTGGCCTGGATAGAAAAACCTGCGACATGAGTACCGACAAGCTGCCCTTTTTGCCCTTCGCCCTGCCCGACATCGGCGAAGAAGAAATCGCCGAAGTGGTGGACACGCTGCGCTCCGGGTGGGTGACCACCGGCCCCAAGACCAAGCGTTTCGAAGAAGACTTCACTGCGTTCCTGGGTGACCCGAGCCTGCACTCGATGGCAGTGAACTCGGCCACCGCGGGCCTGCACCTTGCGCTGGAAGCGCTGGGCATCGGCCCCGGTGACGAGGTCATCACCACGACGCACACCTTCACCGCCACGGCCGAGGTGGTGCGCTACCTCGGCGCCGACGTGGTGCTGGTCGACATCGACCCCGCCACGCTGTGCATCGACCCAGTGGCCATTGAAGCGGCCATCACACCGAAGACCAAGGCCGTGATCCCCGTGCACTACGCTGGCTTGGCCTGCGACATGCCGGCCATCCTTGCGATTGCGAAGAAGCACGGCCTCAAGGTTGTCGAGGACGCTGCCCACGCGCTGCCCACCACCTGTGGCGGCAAGCTCATCGGCACGCTTGACAGCGACGCCACGGTGTTCAGCTTCTACGCCAACAAGACCATCACCACCGGTGAAGGCGGCATGGTCGTCACACGCGACGACGCCCTGGCTCAACGCATCAAGGTCATGCGTCTGCACGGCATCAACCGCGACGCATTCGACCGCTTCACCGCCAAAGTGCCCAGCTGGTACTACGAAATCGTGGCGCCGGGGTTCAAGTACAACTTGACGGACATCGCGGCGGCGATGGGGATTCATCAGCTCAGGCGTGCGCAGGGCTTTGCGAAGCGTCGTGCCGAGATCGCGGCGCAGTACGACGCGGCGTTCGAGAGGCTGCCGGTCATCACGCCGCCGCTTCCGGTGGGCACCGATCAACACCCGTGGCACCTGTACGTGCTGCGCCTGTCGGACGCCACCCCGCTGACGCGCGACCACGTCATCGAGTCGCTGTTCGCGGCGGGCATTGGATGCAGCGTGCACTACATCCCGCTGCACCTGCAGCCGTATTGGCGTGAGCGCTATGCCTTGCGACCTGAGCAGTTCCCGCACAGCCAGCAGGCTTACGAACGCATGCTCAGTTTGCCGATTTACACCTGCATGGACGATGCGGATGTGCGGCGCGTCATCGCGGCGGTGCGGGCCGGGCTCGCCTGATGAGGCCATGACCAAGAGGCTGTTCGATGTGACACTGGCCTGCCTGGGCTTGTTGCTGCTGTCGCCTCTGTTGCTGGTCATCGCGGTCTGGATCAAGCTCGATTCGCCGGGCCCGGTGTTCTTTCGGCAAGAGCGGGTGGGGCGTCATGGCGTGCCATTTCGGATCCACAAGTTCCGGACCATGGGTGTGTCACCTGCAGGCGAGGCGGGTGCACAGATCACCGTTGGCGACGACCCTCGCATCACGCGCTGCGGCCGCTGGCTGCGGCGCAGCAAGCTCGACGAGTTGGCGCAGTTGATTGACGTGCTGAGAGGCGAGATGAGCCTCGTAGGTCCACGCCCCGAGGTGCCACGATATGTGGCGCTTTACCCTGACGATGTGCGCCAGCGCGTGCTGAGCGTGCGGCCGGGCATCACTGACCCGGCCTCGATCGAATTTCGCAGCGAAGGCGAACTGCTGGCCCGATCGGTCGACCCCGAACGCGAGTACATCGAGATCGTGATGCCGCAAAAGCTTCAGCTCACGCTGCGCTATGTCGAGCAGGCCGGTTGGGGCTCGGACTTGCGTGTCATCTGGCGCACCCTTCAGGCGCTGACCCGCGGCTGACAAACGACTAAACAGCGCCTAAAAACCGGCTGACACACGGCGGCTACCGAAAGAGAAAGCATCTGCATGTTCTGGTCTTCGCTCGAACGATTCCTGACCCACGCCCGCCCGTGGCGCGAACCGCTGTCCCTGTCGATCGACCTGACGGTGATCGCCATCGCGTGGCAATGCACCTACCTCTTCCGGCTGGGTTTCGAGCGCTGGCTCAGCGCGCGAGCCAGCTACGACGTGTGGGTGCTGTTGGGTGTTTTGGTTGTGTACGGCGCGTGTTTCTACGCGCTGAAGGTGCCCAAGGCCATGTGGCGCTTCGCGGGTTTTGGCGAAATCAAACGCATGACCTGGGCCTGCCTGCTGGCCGGCCTGATCTGCGCGGTGTGGGTGCAGATGGCGCAGCTGGTGAAGATCCCCCGCGCGGTGTTGGCCCTGCACCCGGTCATCGCGCTGATGGGTTTGACGCTCGTGCGCATCGGTTACCGCATGCTCTACGAGCACATGCGCGGGCAGATCTCGGGTTCGTCCGGTGAGGCCCGCCACGCGCTGGTGCTGGGGGCGGGGCAGGCGGCAAAGTGGTTGATTGCAGGCATTCAGCACGACGGCTGGGTGATCGCAGGTTTGCTCGACGACGACCCCGCCAAGCGCGGCGTGCGCGTTGCCGGCGTGCAAGTGCTCGGCCCCATCGCCGATGTTGCCGAGCAAGCACGCAAGCAGGGCGTCACACACCTCATCCTCGCCATCCCCAGCCTGAAGCCCGATCAGCGACGCAAGGTGTTTGACCTGGCCGCAGACGCAGGCATGCCACTATTGACTGTACCGAGCGCGCAGGAGCTGCAAGCCGGCGTTCGAGAACGTGTGCGTGACATCCGACCGGAAGACCTGCTGGGGCGTGAGCCCGTCGTGCTCGACGAGGTTGGCATCGCCGAGCTGATCTCAGGCAAGACAGTGCTGATAACTGGGGGGGGCGGTTCGATTGGCTCCGAGCTGTGCTGTCAGGTTGCACGTTACGGGCCTGCACGCATGGTGTTGTTCGAGCTGAGCGAGTTGGCGCTCTACCAGATTGAGCAACAGCTGTCGGAGCTGCACCCACACTTGCCTTTGGTTCGACTGATCGGTGATGTGAAGAGCGCAGAGCAGATCGGCCATGCATGCACCACCTACCGGCCGCACTTGGTGTTCCACGCCGCTGCGTACAAGCATGTGCCTCTGATGGAAGACGAAAACGCCTGGATAGCGTTGCAGAACAACGCGCTGGGAACATGGCGTGCAGCCAACGCTGCGGCGCAAGCCGGCGCCGAGCGCTTCTTGCTCATATCCACGGACAAGGCGGTGAACCCGACCAACGTGATGGGCGCGAGCAAGCGCGCCGCCGAGATGCTGCTGTCACACTTGGCGATGCAGGGCCATCGAACCAAGTTCTCCGCCGTGCGGTTCGGCAACGTGCTGGGCTCCAGCGGCAGCGTGATCCCCAAGTTCAAGGAGCAGATCGCCAGGGGGGGGCCGGTGACTGTGACCCACCCGGACATCACGCGCTACTTCATGACCATCCCGGAGGCGGCGCGGTTGGTGCTTCAAGCTGCAGTTTTGGCCGAGACGGGGCAGGTGTATGTGCTCGACATGGGCGAGCCGGTGAAGATCGTTGATCTGGCTCGCGACTTGATCCGGCTTTCCGGTCGCCGTGAGAACGAGATCGGCGTGGTTTTCAGCGGCCTGCGTCCCGGTGAAAAGTTGTACGAGGAGTTGTTGGCCGATGCTGACGAGACGCTGGCATCGGCCCACCCCCGTCTTCGAATCGCCAAACTGCGAACGCAGGTGAGCGCTGAATGGACGAGTGCACTGTTGACGTGGCTTGAAGATGTGAGTGCCCGTCAGATGCCGCAGCAGCAGCGGACCATGCTGGGGAGATTCATTCCGGAATACCGTCCACCCCAGGCACTTGGCCCGGCTAGCGGCGAAACACTAGCCACTTCGGCGTCTTGAAACGCACGATGCGCCAGTAGAGCAGGACGTAAGACACCATGAACACGACGAGAACGCACGTCAGGACGGTGGTGTTATCCCACCACAGCACCGAAGGAATCACCGACAACATGCACAGCACCCACAGATAGGGTGACGTCATTGAGTTGCGTGCCGTCTTGCGGCGGTCAGGCGTAGTGCCGATCATCAGGCGCATCAGGCGCTTGTAGACGAGCATGTGCAAGTGCACCCCGTCGGGCACGCCGGGGGACATGCCGCGCAGCCACTTCTTGCGGTAGATGGAAAAGATCGTCTCGAAGATGGGGTATGCGCACAACAGCAGGGTGAAGATCGGTGACACCTGCGGGTTTCGGTGCAATAGCAGCACGCACAGCTCGGCCAACACAAACCCTAGGAAGTACGCGCCGCCGTCGCCGAGAAAGATCAGTCCGGCGGGGAAATTCCAGACAAAAAAGCCAAGCACTGCACCGATCATGATCAGGGCGGTGGAGAGTACCAAGCTGTCGCCGACCTGAAATGCCACGTAGGCGATGGCCAGCAGCATCATCAGCACGCACATCGCCGCCAAGCCGTTGAAACCATCAATGATGTTCACTGCATTGGCCACGCCGGTGACCATGAACACTGTCAGACCGATGGCGAAAGGCGCCCAGGGCATAAGGGCATCTACACCAGGAATGGCAGTGCGCACGAGCGAAGCGTCGAGCCACCAGACGGCCAGTGCGGCAGATGCGGCAGTAAAAACCAGCCGACGTCTGGGGGATACGTTTTTTGTTATGTCTTCCGCGACGCCTGCGGCGAATGCCGGCAATCCAGCGGCAATGAGAAGCCAGAACTGTGAGCCCCCTTGCTCCTTCGAGAACTGGGCAGTTACGGCGCCGACCAGGGTCGCAGCCATGATGGCAACACCACCAATCCGAGGAACAGGGCGCACGTGGAATTTCTGTGGGCCAGAAAGATCGTGGTCACTCCATGCTTGGCTATTCTGGTTGCTCGATCGAACCAAGAAAAGGGTGGTTAGCAAGGACGTGAGAAAACTAAGAATCAAAAGGGACATGCGAAATTTGCCTTGCACTGCGTGTCTTGAGGCGAACCTGCGAGAACGAATACATCCGCTGGGCCGCCGGTTATCGCCAGGGCAGGCATCTTACGCGGTCCATTCTCGCAGCCTCATCGGCTTTAACGCGGGGCGGTTCGGGTGAGGGATGCTCATGAATCAGAGACAATCGTCGACACGATGTTTTGGCCTCAGTTGTTGATTGCTCTGAGCGAGCGCCTTCTTACCAGTCCGCATCCTGTGGAGCGAGATATCGGCCGCTTGTTGACTCACTCGCCGGTGACAGGTGACTGCGACGGTTTGTTCCGGTTGCAACGCTACCACCGCAAGATCGACGTGGCTCACAAGCTCATGACGGCCTATGACGTCGACATCGACAAGGCGACGTCCCAATCGACGGTGTCCCGTCACGGCTATCTAGGCTTGGCTCTGGTATTCATGGAGGCGGCACGGAATGAACATGGTGCCGTTGAGGCATCACGCGCGAACACCTTGCGGTGGGCGAACTCGGCACTCAACTGCCTTGATCACGTGGACGCGAAAGACCCGGGCATCTCGATGAGCGTCCTGGATGCTGAGTTACAGGCGTTGGTCCGCAAAGGCTGCGTATCGTGAAGCCACTGGCATTGACCGTGTTAGTGCACGAAGGGCCGATGGCGCGCGCCTACCTGGGCGTTCTCCATGCGGCGGGTTACCGCCCCGAGCGCATCGTGCTGATGGTGGGCCGGCGCGACCCCGCGCATCGACGTTTGGTCGCGCCGTGGCTGCCCGGCCCAATGCGACGGCCGCTGGCTCGCCTGGTGCAAGATCTGCGCATGAACCATTGGCCGCGTGAGTTGCTGCGGCGTCATTCCGCGTTCTGCCAGCCCTGGCTCGAAGCCATGGCGTGGAGCTGGGGTCTGGATGCATCTGTTTACTCCTGCCTGACTGAGCGCCCGAACTACCTACGCTACTCCGACCAGGTGGACGAGGTGTTTGTCGATGGTTTGGGCGATGCAGCCCTAGAGACCCACCTGCGAGCCCTACCAAGTGGTCTTACGGTGCTGTTTACTGGTGGTGGCATCTTGCCCGCCAGTCTGCTGGGCATCCCGCAGTGCCGCTTTCTTCATGTGCACCCCGGGGTGTTGCCTCAGGTACGCGGTGCCGATGGGTTGCTCTGGTCGGTGCTGCTGCGTGGGCGGCCCGGGGCGACCGCGTTCTACATGAGCCCAGGGCTTGACACTGGCGACATCATTCTGGCGAGCGACCTCGATCTTCCTCCCATGCCAGCCGGGTTCACCGATCTGGACACGGCCACGGCCTACCGGTTGCTTTACGCCTTTGTCGACCCCATGCTGCGAGCGGTGATGCTCCGTCGTGTGGTTGAAGGCGCCTCAGGCGACCTCTGCGCGCAGCCTGCCGTCGCGCAAAGTAAGAGCGACGGCACCACCTTCCATTTCATGCACGAGCGGATGCGGCGTTTTGCATTTGAGCGTTTGAGCGCCTTGTCGGCCGCATCGCGGAGCGCGGTGCCGGCCGAAGTCTGACGATGACATCACTACACCACCGTGCCGTGATACTCGGCGCTGGCAAACCGGCACGCGGCCAGCTGCCTTCGGCTCTTTGGGGCATCGCCGGCCATGGGCGCGTGCTCGACTGGCTGGTGAGCGCCTTGGGGCAGAGCTGTCATGACGTGGCCTTTGTCGGCGGCTACCGCTTTCCAGAGATCGTCGCCCACTACCCCTCGCTGACTGCCCTGATCAACCCCAACTGGGCGAGCACCGGCACGGTGAGCTCCCTGTTGCGCGCCGACCCCCAGCCCGACAGAGTCTGCGTGGTGAGCTACGCTGACATCCTCTACCGCGACGGGCTGGTGAGGCAGCTTTGCAGCCACCCGGCCGAGTGCGTGATTGCGGTGGATTCGCACTGGCGCCAACGTTATGACAACCGCTCGGCGGCCGACATGGCGAGCGCCGAAGTGCTGGCGTTGCAAGCGGGGCACCTGCTCAGCGCACACGGCCGCAGCGCCTCCGAGCGGCCTGTGCGGCCCGACGCCGAGTTCGTGGGCCTGGCCAAGCTTGGGGCGCGCGCCCTTGAGCTCCTGCAGTCCTGGGCGGCACGGCCCGAAGTCGCCCACTGGAATCTTCCGCAGCTGCTGAACGCCCTGGTGGCGCACGACGTTCAGGTTGCCACCGTTGATTGCGAAGGCGACTGGGCCGAACTCAACGCGCCACAAGACCTGGCCCGCTTCGTGTTGGGCACCAAAGCGCAAACCTTGGAGCGCCTGCGCCCGCGGGTCAAGTACAGCCACATTGGCGAGCAGGTGGCCTTCACTGTCGGCGAATGGCATCACGATGCCGCGGCCATGCTGCGGCGCGTACACGCCGCCTTTGGCCCAGCCCGCCTGGTGGTTCGCAGCAGCGCACTCGGCGAAGACGGCTTCGAAGCCTCGGCCGCCGGGCGCTTCGAAAGCGTGCTCGACGTCGACGGGCGGGAGGCCCAGGCCGTCTCGCAGGCGGTGGAGCGGGTGGCGGCGTCGTATGGCGACGACAATCAGGCCCACCAGATCCTGGTGCAGCGCCTGGTCGAAGACGTCTGCTTGAGCGGTGTCGCGATGACGCGCACCCTCAGCCACGGGGCACCGTACAGGGTGATCAACTACGACGCGGCCTCTGGCGCATCCGACTCGGTGACAGCGGGCCGCGGCGACACGCTGCAGACGCTGTACGTGCACCGCGACAGTCATCGGCTCCCGGCCGGGGTTCCGCTTGCCTTGGGGGGCCTGCTCGAAGCCGTGCGCGAGATCGAGTCATTGGTGGGCCACGATTCACTCGACATCGAGTTCATCGTGTCGGCCGACGGCGCTGTCCACGTGCTGCAGATCCGCCCGATCGCAGTCGACCATGGGCATTGGTGCGGCAGCGACGAGTTGGTGCGTGAGGCGCTGGCTTCGGCGTGTGAAGATTTCAGGCGTTTGCAGCGTCCCGGCCCGTTCATCCACGGAGGTCGCGCTCCTTTTAGCGTGATGACCGACTGGAACCCGGCCGAGATGATCGGCACCCGGCCGCGCCGGCTCGCGTTCTCGCTGTATTCCGATCTGATCACTCAAGACGTGTGGGCGCTGCAGCGCCAGCAATACGGCTACCGCCGTGTCACGCCACAGCCGCTGATGCATGGGTTTGCCGGCCACCCTTACATCGACGTACGGGCGTCATTCAACAGCTTCGTCCCGGCCGAGCTCAATGACGGCCTGGCGCGGCGCTTGGTGGAGCACTGCCTCGACCACTTGGTGGCGCACCCCCAGCTGCATGACAAGGTCGAGTTCGAGGTCATGTTCACCTGCCTGAGTTTCGACTTCGAGCATCGTGCGCAGCGACTCCATGCGGCGGGTTTCTCGCCGGCCGATGTGCAGCAGTTGCGAGACGCGTTTGCCCGGCTCACGCTGCGCGCCTTCGATCGTGTCCAATCCGACCGAGCCGACATCGACACCCTGCTGCAGCGCCAGCCGACGCTTGTTGCGGCCGAGTTGCCGGCCCTGCGCCGCGCCTTGATGCTGCTCGACGACTGTCGTGTCCATGGCACTTTGCCGTTTGCTCATCTGGCGCGTGGCAGCTTCGTCGCGATGGCGCTGCTCAACTCGGCCGTGGATGCCGGTGTCATCAGCGCCGCCGAGCGGGCTGCCTACCTCCAGTCGGTGAGTACCGTCGCCGCCGACTACCGCAATGATTGCGACCGGCTGCATGGCGGTGAGCTGACGCTGCCCGATTTCCTCGCGCGGCATGGCCACCTGCGCCCTGGCACCTACGACATCACCGTACCGAGCTACGCCGAAGACCCGTTGCGCTACCTCGACGCCGCTGCGCCGGCCGGACCGCCCGTAGCAACCGGCGCAACGGTGGACGTGGCCGAGGTCTGGTCGCACGAAACGTGCAGGCGCTTTTCCGCGGCCCTGGCTCGGGCCGGGCTGCCGGTCGGTTTTGAGCACGTCGATCGTTTCATGCGCCAAGCTATTGCCGGCCGTGAGTTCGCCAAGCACAGCTTCACGCGCAGCCTTAGCCAGGCGCTCGACCTCATCGCGTGCTTCGGCGCCGAGATCGGCCTCACCCGTGACGAACTGTCGCACCTGTCGCTGTCTGACTTGCGTGCTCACGATAGCGGCTGGCTGTGCAATGACGTGGCCGGCGGCCTGCGCGCCCGCGCCGAAGAAGGGCGACTGGCCCACGAGGTGGCGCAGGGCGTGGAGTTGCCGCCGCTCCTGCTGAGCGAAGACGATTTCGCCAGCTTTCTCTACCCCGACACCGCCCCCAATTTCATCGGTAACGCGGCGATCACAGCCGGCGTCGTTTGCGTCGAAAAACCCGTGGCGACGCCTGGGCTGTTGGCTGGCAAGATCGTGCTGGTCAGCCAGGCCGACCCAGGTTGCGACTGGTTGTTTGCCCACGGCATCGCTGGCCTGATCACAGCCTACGGTGGCGCTAACTCGCACATGGCGGTGCGTGCCGCCGAGTTCGGGCTGCCGGCGGCCATCGGCGTGGGTGAGCGGCGCTACCATCAGTTGGCGATGAGCACACGCCTCGTGCTCGACTGCCAGCAACGCACGATCACCACCCTTCATTGATGCGCATCGCCATCACCCAGCGGGCCGACGAGGCCAGCAGCCATCGCGAGCGTCGCGACGCGCTCGACCAACGCTGGGCGTCCTGCCTGGAGCCACTCGGTGTGACTCCAGTGCCGCTGCCCAATGGCTTGCACGACCCTCAGGCTTGGGCTCGAAGCCTCGGCATCCAGGGGCTGCTACTGAGCGGTGGCAACGACCTGTGCGGCCTGCCAGCTGCGCGCGGCGAGGCGCCCGAGCGCGACCGCAGCGAGCGGTTGCTGCTCGACATGGCCCATGCCCAGCAGTGGCCTGTGCTGGGTGTGTGCCGCGGTATGCAGATGCTCAACACCTACCTTGGCGGCACGCTCACGCCGGTGGCCGGGCACGTCGCCGTGCGGCACCCGCTGCGGTCGAGCGGCCGCGCGGCCCGCTTCTTCACGGCCTTGCAGCCAGACCGGGAGGTCAACAGCTTCCACGGTTTCGGCATCACTGCTGGCGGGCTGGCGCCGTCACTGGTGCCGGTGTGGAGCGATGCCCAGGGCTGGATCGAAGCGGCCGAGCACGCAAAGTTCCCCTGGGTGGCCGTCATGTGGCACCCCGAGCGCGAGCCGCAGTTGGGCATGCTCGACCAATCTCTCCTGACTCGCTTGTTCACACCCGCATGACCCGAACCGTGATCCTGGCTGCTGGCGAGGGCACCCGCCTTCGACCTCTTACCGACTACTTGCCCAAGACCTTGGTGCCGCTGGGCGGCAAGCCACTTCTCGCACGTCAGATGGCCGTGCTGAACCGCGCAGGTATCACCGATATCAGCATCGTCGCCGGCTACTGCGCCGAGGCTCTGGGTAGCTCAGGCGCGCGTCTCTTCCACAACCCACGCTACGCCAACACCAACATGGTGGCGAGCCTTCACTGCGCCAAGCCGCTGTTCGACGGCACCGACGACGTGGTGGTGGCCTATGGCGACATCGTCTACGAGCCGCGAGTGCTTACCCGTCTGCTGGCCACTGACGCGCCCATCGCCGTGGTGGTCGACCTGGGTTGGCAGCGCCTGTGGGAGCTGCGGATGGACGACCCGCTGAGCGACGCCGAGACCATGAAGCTCGACGCTGCTGGCCACATCGTCGAGCTCGGCCGCAAGCCGCGCAACCTGGCCGACATCCAGGGCCAGTACATCGGGCTCTTCAAAGTGAGCCGCGCTTTCGCACCGCAGTTTTTTGCGCGCTACGAGCGACTCCCCGACAACGCTCTGTTCGAAGGCCGCCCGCGCGACAAGATGTACATGACGTCGTACCTGCAGCACCAGATCGACCACGGTGTGCCGGTGCGCGCCGCGACGGTGACCAACGGCTGGCTTGAGGTCGACAACGTGCAAGACCTCGATCGCTATGAAAGCTCGCTCGCGCAGGGCGAACTGGCACCGATCTACGACGGCGGAGCCTGAATCGTGCAGCAGGGCTGGCGCAATCTGCAGGCCTACCTGCGATTCCAGGGCCTGCCACTGCCCGAGCGCAGGGTCGTGGTCTACAGCGAAGGGGCGGCCTCGTGGCCCCACTTGGGGCCGGTGCTGCAGGCCGCGCTGGGCCGGGTTGACCACCCCATTGCCTACGTGTCGTCGTCGGCCGACGACCCCGGGGTGGCGGTGGCCCACCCCAAGCTCAGCACGCACGTTATCGGCGACGGCCATGTGCGCACGCTGTTCTTCAGGGGCTTGCAGACCGACCTGCTGCTGATGACCATGCCCGACCTGAACACCTTCCACATCAAGCGCTCGGCGCGCACCCGGCATTGCGCCTACCTGCACCATTCACTCGTGAGCAGCCACATGGCCTATCGAGAGGTCGCGTTCGACCATTTCGACACCGTCCTGTGTGCCGGGCCGCACCATGAAGCCGAGATCCGGGCGATCGAGGTGCTGCACCGGCTGCCGCCCAAGCAACTGGTGCAGCACGGTTACGGCCGGCTCGACGCCATCCTGGCTGCGTCACAAGACGACCTGCGGACGCCCGAGCACCCGGTGCTGCTGGTCGCCCCTTCTTGGGGGCCGCAAGGGCTGCTCGAAGCCCATGCCGACGAACTGCTGCGTGCCTTGGCCCCGACCCGCTGGGAAGTGATCGTCCGGCCGCATCCGCAGACGCTGCGGCTGGCGCCGCAGGCCATCGCCTGCGTGCGTCAGTGGTGCGAGCGCTCGCCCAACCTGCGGCTGGAAACCAGCGTGGCCGGGCACGACTCGCTGCGCCGCGCCAGCGTGATGGTCAGCGACTGGTCGGGTGCGGCCTTTGACTATGCGCTCGGGCTTGAGCGCCCCGTGATCTTCATCGACGTTCCCCGCAAGGTGAATAACCCTCGCTACCGGGACGTGCCGCTGGAGCCCATCGAGGTGTTCGGACGCGAGCGACTTGGCCAGGTGGTGAGTGCTGCCCGGCTGGCAGACCTGCCCCAGCACCTGGAGCGGACGTTCGCCGACCAGGCCGCGCACTGCGATCAGATCCGCTCGTTTCGGGAGCGTTGGGTGTTTAACGTCGGCCGCAGCGCCGAGGCGGCGGCGGGTTGGCTGGTGCAGGCGACACGCGGGCACTGATCGGCCTGCTACCCGCTGATCAAAGACCTGGCCTCGACGAAGGTGCGCCCTCGATCCCAAGCCGACCCGCGCGTCAGTTCTCTTTGCTGTTGAATCGCAAAGAACTTCTGCATCACCTTGAGCGTTTCTTGCACCTGGGCTTTGTTTTCCAGCGCGGGGTGGTGTGACTCGAAGAAAAGTGTCCCCTCTGGCACCAGCAGCCTCTGCAGCTTGGAAAAGTAGGCCTCCAGCGCCAGCGTCATGTTGCCGTCCCAGGTGGAATGGTTGGCGAACGACAGCACCACGTCGAAGGGCTCGGCACTCTCAAATGCCTCGACCGTGTCGACCCGGAAGTCGACGACGTCGTTGCGCACGGTCGTCTGCGTGAGCTTGGCCATGTCGATCAGGAAGGGGTTGTTGTCGAACCCGATATAGCGGTGGGTGCCGGGTGAAAGGGCGAGCGACAGAAACCCGCTGTTGCAGCCGATCTCCAACACGCGCTGGCCGTGCAGTGCTTCGGTGATGGCCATCTGGGCCTGTCGCACCTCGGTGTGCCGAAAGCCGTGCAGACCGAGCGGCGGGAATGACTGGTACAGGTATCCGGCGCCGTAGTCGGCTGAGTCCCACCCCGTTCGAGCTGCCGCGAGCAGGCGCAGCAGCTCCTTGCGGTAGGGGCGGCGCGAGGGGTAAAACAATGCGGCCAGCCCGTCGAGCATGCGGTGAAATCGTGAGTAAACCTGGGGTGTGCTCATGGGTCGGGGGCGCTTAGTGGTGACGCTGCCGCTTCAAGGCATGCCGAAGCGCTCTCGCCGCTGGGCTTCGGCACTGGCGATGCGGGTCTTCAGCAGAGCTTGCAGGCGTGCGGCGGTGGCTGGCTGCAACGACGCGATGTCTCGGCTCTCACGAGGATCAGCGGCGAGGTCATACAACTCTGACTTGTTCTCGGCCAGGTGGTACACGAGTTTCATCCGGCCATCGATCACGGTGTAGTGGCCACCTGTGAGAGGCCAGAAGCGGCTCTCCCGCAGCACGGCCATGGCAATCACCGGCACTTGGTCGAGCGGCGCGCCCATCAGCGCAGCAACCAGGGACCGACCTTCCGATCTTGCGATGGGCTCTGCGCCCGCCAGCTCCAGAATCGTCGGCGCAATGTCGAGCTGGCTCGTCGGCGTGTCGATGGTGCGGCCGACCTGTTGGCCCGGCAGCTTGATGAGCAGAGGCACGCGGATCACGGCTTCGTGAAGATCCTGTCCGCCGTGTCGCAGCACGCCGCGCTCGAACGATTCTCCGTGGTCAGACGTGACGATGAGCAGTGCCCCTTCCAGCCGACCTTGGCGCTCGAGCTCTTGCAAGAAGTGCCCGAGTGACTCGTCGGCGCCCCGGATCGTCTCTTGGTAGCGCAACCTGTTGTTGTCCACCGTGGCTTGGCGCGCGAGGTCATAGCTTCCTACCTCGCCGAGGAAGTCCCGGTAGTGATCGAACTGCCCGGGCGGCAAGAGCTGGTACCTCGTGCTGGGAGGGGGCAGGTACGGCGCATGAGGCGGCCACGTGTGCGTCCACAAGAAGATGGGGCGGTCTTTGCCTTGCTGCGCCAGCAGACGGCCTGCCGGGCCGTAGACGTTCTCCGAGGGATAGGGGTTCTCGGTATCAATCCGGGTGAGATCGATTGCCGACAGCACGCTCAACACGCCGCCCAGCAGACCCGGCAGCGAGCGTGAATCAGGGAACTCGAGGATCACATTGACTGCGCTCATGTTGAGCGAGCTGGTCTGCGCCAGTTCCGCCGTGTCATAGGCTTGGTAAGTGCTGTGTTGGCGCGGGCTGGCGCCCGGCGCAGCGCTGAAGGCGTGTGTGCTGTAGCCTGCCCGCCGCAGCATGTGGGCGACAGATGTGCCGGCAAGTTCGGCCGGCGGGCGGCCACCGTGCACCACCCAGTGCGTCCAGGGCAGGGTCGAGGTCTCCAGCGAGGTGGTGCTGGGGGCGGTGAGCGTCGAGCCGGTGTAATGGTGGGTAAAGCAAGTCGAGTGCGCGACCAGGCGCCGCAAATGCGGCATGTTTGTGGGCCCGGTGCCGCAGACAGAAGCGTCTTCGGCAGCGAGCGTGTCCAGCGTGATGAGAAAGACATCGGGTGCGCCGCTGACCGCCGGTGTCTTGAGCCCGGGGCCACTCGGACGCGCTCCGATGGCCGGCCGCTGCCAGAGCACACACGCCAAGGCCAGCAGGGTCACGAGCAACGCCGCCACACCCAGCCGCAGCACGGGTGTGGTGATGGCACGAATGACGCGCGTCACGCCGAGTGAGCGCCACACCATGGCAACGGCCACCGCGACGATCACCACCAGCGCACCCCGGTAGGGCAGGGAGCCTGTGGAAAGCCGGACCGCAAGAACCTGCTCCAGCCATAGCTTGACCGTCAACGCTGACTGCCACAGGCAGGCCAGCCCGACCGGGATCATCACCAGCAGCCACACCAGCTTGCGTGTGCTGCTGACGCCGGCGCCCAGGCGCTGGGCCACGGCGCCGCACAAGGTGGCGACACTGGCCAATGCACCGCAGGCCACGGCCAGCAACACGAGCAGCAAGGCCGCATCGCTCGCCAGCTCCAGCGGCGTCACGAACCGCAGCAGCGCATCGACTTGTTGCATCACCGCCATGGGCAACCACAGCAAGCCAATGCAGACCAGGCAGAAGCAGAAGACCGGCCAGAGGGTTGCTGCAGGCGGTTGGGGAATTTCTTTCGTGGGAGGGGGAACCGTCGTGTCTGCCCCAACCGTCATGGCCGGTCGCCCTTGCCCGTCAATTTCTGCCACATGGCACGCATGTAGGCTGCGATGGTCTTGCGCATGAACACCCAAGCGCCGACGCATGCCGCAAAGAACGGCGCGAGCAGCTGAAACAACAGACCGCCGGCATTCGGGTCGATGTAGGCAAACGCGGTTGCTGGCTCAAGCAGCAGCGCCAGCAATGTCAGCCGGGCAATGTTGTATGGATGATGCGGTTTCATGCGAGTTCCTTGAGGATCCTCAGCACTGTAGCTCTTGCCAGACCTGTCCCATTTCACCTTCTGACGACATGACAAAATCCGCCACCGCCATTTGGTGCGGGTAGCCTCTTTAGAAGTGGCTCAAATCCGAAACACGATACCGTAGACCACAAACATCTTCAGAAGGCTTGACGCGCCGGTGATCACATATTTGCTGCCCTTCTTCGCTCTGGCTGTGGTCGCCGCCGGGCAACAACTACGCTTGTATAGAACCCCGCGGTGGCTCTATGGAGTCGGCCTGCTTGCCATTGCACTATTCGCTGGACTTCGATTTCAGACGGGGCAGGACTGGGAGCCATACGAAGCGTTCTTTGATCGACTTGAGCTAGATGCTGACCCAATCGAGCTGTACTACGGTGATTCCCGGCCGCCGTTCTTTGAGATCGGTTACTACCTGCTGAACTACGCAGTCAAATGGCTTGGAGGAAGCTACTCGCTGATATTCCTGGCTGCCTCACTGTTCTGCGCGTACTCGGTCTATCGATTGACCGCCCGTTTTGCAATTAATCGCTTTTATGTTCTAGCCATCTATTTCAGCTATAGCTTCATGCTGTTGCACTTCGCCCAAGTCAGGCAGTCCATTGCAATTGGATTTTTTTTGCTTGGGTGTGACTACTACCTGAGAAATGGGAAAAAACTGCCTGCACTTCTCATCGCATTGATAGGCACGCAAATTCAGTTGACCTCGCTCATGTACATCATGCTGATGCCCGTGGTTTTTTGGTGGCCCAAGCTGAGCCGAATGCAATGGCTGATGGTCGGCATGGCAGCAGCGGGCGCCATCCTGACACTGGCCTATGCAGTAGATATGTACGCCTTACTGACGGCGATGGCGGGGAGTGCGACCTCAGAAGACAAAATTGCGATCTACAAGGAGACTCAGACTGAGCAAGGCGCTGGGCAGCGTCTCTATGCTGCCTATTTGGTTTTGGTGGCTTGGTATTTCTCCAAGCAGCTCAAGTACTTGCCCCCGGGCTCACTCTTCGTTGTCAAGTACGCTATTGCGTCCCTCTGTCTTACAGCGCTAATGACGGCTCTGTTTCCGGGTAGCTACGTTATGTACTCAAGAGCCTACGTGGCCGCCTGCATCTTTCAGGGTTTCGCTGCTGCGCTAATCTTTGCTAGAAGAAAAGAGACGCTTCATAAATCCGTCTTCGCCTTGACACTCGTTGTATCGACCGTCATGTTCGTGCGCCTTATCTGGCTGTACTCAGATGAATATCTTCCGTACCAGACAGTTCTGTTCCAGCACTATTAGCAGGTTGCTGAAATACCCAACGCAAACAGATGCCGAATTGGCGTTGAAGGCCAATTTTTGGTGAATGGGTCAGAAGCGACGACAGAACGCAGCTCACGAGGGGCTGTTTGACGCCTCAGAAGGGCCATTTCTTGGCCTTTGCGGCTCATGTCGCAAGCTCCAGACGGACTTGCCCCAAGGTGCGCATGCGCACGAGGTTGTAGGCGGTCATGGTCATCATGAAGAGCTGATCGACCTTCTTGATGCCACGCACCATCACCTGCCGAATCGGCCCGACAAACTTGCCCCAGCCGAAGCCCTGTTCGATGCGCTTGCGCTTTTGCTGGGAGATGGCGTAGCCCTCGCTGGCGGCGATCTCATCAGGCACGGCCGGCCCCCCGCGTCAGAATAGTTGTCGCCTCCAAAGATCAACCCCGGGGGCGGCGATGGAGGACGGAATTGGCTCGATACGGACAGGCATTCATGGACAGTAAGCGGCTGGCCGTGGCATCTTGAGTTGAAGCCGCCGCTGTCCCAGCATGGTGTCCATGAAGGACATGGTGACGGCGGTGTGCAAGGCGGCGATG
>JAYSYW010000314.1:0-17610 GCA_043727255.1 Rhizobacter sp.
GCCGACGGATGCATTGACGCTGCGCCTGAGCCACGCGCGTGCCTTGCGCGGCGTGGGTGTTGTTGAGCCCTTCCTCAAGCAGCATCAAGCCAACGACGCGAAGATCAACCCCGAAAAATCGCGCAACACCGAGCTCAGCGCCCTGTGGAGCCAAGGCCCCTGGCAGCTCAGCGGCACGGTGTACCGGCAGGAGATCCAGAACTACATCGGTTACGACGACTTCCGCGACAACCTCGGCGACGTGAAGGCCAATGGCTACAGCGCCAGCGCCGCCTACAAGGGTGCCCGTTGGGCAGCCAGCCTGGGCGTGTCGGAAACAAAGCCAAAGCTCAATGGCCAACCCTTGATCGATGGCGACTCACTGCTGCTGGGCAACTCGACCGGCCGCACCTGGGTGGCGCAGCTCGACCACAGCCTGCCGGCCTTCAACCTCACCCTCGGCTGGACCGGGCGCGTGGTCGAAAAGTTGACCCACGTGCAAGCGGGCGGTGCGCAAAAGCCGGGTTATGCGGTGCACGACGCGTATGCGCAATGGCTGCCACTCGGCAACGACGACGTGACCCTCACGCTCACCGTGAAGAACCTGCTCGACCGCTTTTATTACGAGCAAGGCAGCTTCGGCTTTCACCCCCGCTGGGGCCAGATCGCCGGCTTTCCCGAACAAGGCCGCGACATCCGCTTGACGGCCGCCTGGCGCTTCTGAGGGGCACCGCTTGAGCCCCTTGCGCACGTTGCGTGTGCCACCCGCAGCGCGTGTCGTCGGCCTCGTGGCCGCGCTGCAGTTCGTCTACATCGTGGACTTCATGGCGGTGTTGCCGTTGGGGCCTGACGCGGCCCGGGCGCTCGGCTTCGCGGCCGACCGGTTGGGCTGGCTGTCGGCCGCGTACACGCTGGCGTCGTTGCTGTCGGGCGCGCTGTGCCTGCGCTTCATCGACCGCTTCGAGCGCAAGCGGGCTCTGCTGGCGGTGCTCGTGTTGTTCGGTGCCGCCACTTTCGCCACCGGCTTCGCGGGCAGCTTCGAGGGCTTGCTGCTGACCCGCGCCGCCACCGGCTTCTTCGGCGGTCCGATGGTGGCGTTGGGCATGGCGATGGTCATCGACGTGAGCGCGCCGCACGCGCGCGGCAAGGCCATCGCGCAGGTGATGCTGGGGTTTTCGCTCGCGGCCATCGCCGGGGTGCCGTTGGCGCTCGAGCTGGCGCAGCGGGGCGATTGGGCCAAGCCCTTCGCCGCACTCAGCGTGGCCATTGCGGTGCTGGGCGGGTTGATGGCGTGGGCCTTGCCGGCCCTGCCGGCTCGGGCGGACGGCCACGCGGGGTCGGGTCTCAACTTGCTCCGCCGGCCGGCGGTGCGCACGGCCTGCCTGTTGCAGGCGGCGAGCCAGTTCTCTGCGTTCTTGTTGATTCCGAGTTTCAGCGCGTTCTATCTGCTCAACCTGGGCCTGCCACGCGACCAGCTCGGCACGCTGTACCTGTTGGGCGGCGTGGCCGCCTTGCTCAGCGTGCAGGCACTCGGCCGGGCGGCAGACCGTTGGGGCGCGGGGCCTGCGGTGGCCGTGGCCACGTTGGCGATCGCGGCGGGCCTGTTGCCGTTCTTCGGCATTGACTTCGGTTTTGGCGCATGGCCATGGGCCGTGCCCTTCGTGCTGTTCATGGCGGGCAATGCGGGGCGCAACGTGTCGCTGGCCGCTGCCACCAGCCAGGTGCCGTCAGCGACCGAACGCGCGGCCTTCATGTCGCTGCAAAGCATGGTGCAAGACCTGGCGATCACGGCCGCCGCCATGGTGGCGGCCGTGGCCTTGCACGAGGGTGTGGATGGCCGCCTGCACGGCATGGCGCCGTTGGCGGCCGGCGCGCTGGCCATCAGCGCCGGTTTGGCTTGGCGGGTGGGGCGCGCCTTCAGGCGCCCGCCGACCCGACACGAAAGCCGCACGTGTTGAATGGCGCCGAAGACCGGCGCAATTCACACCTCGCGGATCAAACGATTCAGACCGCGAAATCGGAGAGTTGCTTGCCGTTGGACAGCGCGTCGCGCAGCCATTGCGGGCGCGGGCCACGACCCACCCACACATTGCCGCCTTCGTCGCGGAACTTCGGTGCCGAAGACGCCGGCTTGGCCTTGGTGCCGGCAACTTTTCCGGGCTTGCGGCCGGGCTTGTTCTTGGCGGGGCGTGCGCCATTCAATCCCAGGTCGTCAGCGGTCAGGCCATATGCCTGAATGGCTTCTTTGATGCGAGAAACAACGCCTTCGACCTCTTTGCGCTTGAGCGTTTCCGCTTCGCGCGACAGGGCCTGAATCTGCTTCATTACTTGGGTGTAGGTTTTCGTCATAGCGGAGAGTTTTCCGGTCACAGGTCATGGCTGATGTGTCCTCCCTCATTGATCGGTTCTGAATGACCGATTTCAATTCACACCGAAAAGCCGAATTGAATTCAATTCCATTCGGCAGGGGCGCAAGGTATCACGAGGGCGACGGTTTTGTTGTCCCGCAGTCAATTTATGCTCACTTTGCAAAAGTATGCAACCGCTGTGGCGCCGATCTGATACCTGTGAAATGGCGATGAATATGAATGACTCGGACCGTGCGCAGACTCTGCGTTTGATGAGTTTTGTTTGAATTGCACGCGTGCGCATTTGCCTCGTGCAGATGGATTTCCGGCGCCGCAGAAGGCGTGGGTTCATCCGGGATGAGGGGGAGTTGGTTTGGTTTTTGACGCAATGCATTGCCATTGCATTACCAACTCGCGGGTCGCTGATAAAGCTGAAGCCCGCTGATCACAGGGCCCGGTCGTCCACATCACACAGCGGATCGGGCCCATGGCCGGCTTCGATCACCTGGTCTCGTGTGTCCAGGCTCACCTGAAACCACACGCAGAACACAGCGTCGTAGCGGTATGACCAGAGTTGGCGTTTCTGGTAACTCAGCCACATCACGTGCGAAGGCCGGCCCAGCAGCAGCAGCACCTGCTGGCGGGTCATGCCGGGTTGCACCTCGGCGAACTTCGCTTCAGTCAATACCTGTTGCCATGACAGCAAACGGCCGTTGGCGTCGAAGTCGAGCAGGTAGGTGTGTTTGCCCAGCGGGCCGCGCGCAAATTCAACCCGGCGCGCGTTGCCGGGCAACGGGTATTCGCCGGTGCGCGGCCCCATGTCGCGTTCAACTTCAGCCAGCGTGGCGCCGGTCCGCAGGCCGCTGGGGGAATACGAGGCGCAGGCCGCAAGCGCCAATGCAATAGGCCCGATGAGCCACCACGCCGCAGGTATCTTCATTGGCGGCGTGTCAGGGCCAGGCCCTTGTGGGTGATGGTCAGGTGGCCGTTGGCGTTCTTGGCGATGTAGCCCAACTCATACAGCCGCTGCGGCACGTGGTCGTGCAGGGCGACGCCGGGGGGAATGGTTTCCAGTTCCAGGCGCTTGAGTGCCCGCAATTCGTCGATGGTGGGGTGGAAGGTTTCCATGAATTCGGCGGCCATGTGGGTCTCCTGTGGCAATGGAGCGTGAATCCTCGCGCGGCTGCGATCTTGGCGCCACTGGCAATGAAGTACCCCTGATGGCAGATGGGAACTGCAGCGCCTTCCCGCGAACCCGCTCTTGTCCTACAGCTTGTGGAGCGGGTGTTTGCGAGCATGTCTTCTTTCCAGCTTGCGGAGTGATTCCATGGCCAATGTGCTTGTGCCCCCCAAACCCCCACGCCGCCATTTTTCAATGGTGCGCGAATTGCACTTGGCCGATCTGTTGACTCTGGGCAATGCGGCCTGTGGCGTGGCGGCGGTGTTTCTGGCCATGGCCTACATGGGCAGCGGTTCGCTGGCGCAGTTCATGGCCGCTGCGGCGTTGGCGCCAGCGGCTTTTGTGTTCGATGTGTTTGATGGCCAGGTGGCGCGCTGGCGGCGGTCGCAATCGTCGATGGGGCGCGAACTGGACTCGCTGGCCGACATCGTCTCGTTCGGCGTGGCCCCGGCCGCGCTGGGTTACGCGGCCGGACTGAGGGGCGGTTGGGACGTGGCCATCCTCATCTACTTCGTGTGCTGCGGTGTGGCGCGGCTGGCGCGCTTCAACGTCACCGCCGAAAGCCTGTCGGTGGGCTCGAACAAGGTGGCCTACTTCGAGGGCACGCCGATCCCGACCAGCATCGTGTTGACGGCGGTGCTGGCGTTTGCCGCCTGGCAAGGCCACATCGGCCCCGACCTGTACGGTGGCGAACTGGCACTGGGCTGGGACTGGCACCCAATGTCGCTGCTGTTCGCGTTGTCGGGCACGTTGATGATCAGCAAGACG
The DNA here is from genome assembly GCA_043727255.1 of Rhizobacter sp. Lineage (GTDB taxonomy): Bacteria > Pseudomonadota > Gammaproteobacteria > Burkholderiales > Burkholderiaceae_C > Rhizobacter. The sequence goes on from JAYSYW010000314.1 coordinate 4,276, forward strand.
CTGCACGTGCCCAAGCCCTGAGGGCGCCTCACCCGCGTCATCACCCGCTGGATGATGGGGCGGGCGCGGCATTGGTCGCCGTGCTGGCCGCCGCGTTCGACGTTGCGTTGGCCGGTATGCTTGCGCCCCCCTTCGCCGTTGCGCCGGGGTCACAGCGCCCCTTGCCTCATTCGCATGTCTTCTTCCCCCCCGCTTTTTCACGACGCCTTCTACCGCTTCGTCGGCCTGCCCCAGCCCGAGGCCGTGGCCGCGCGGCTGGTGGCGCTGAGCGGGGCGTTGACCGGAAGCATCTGGGTGGCCACCGAAGGCATCAACGGCACGGTGGCGGGCGGTGCCGAAGCCCTGGCCGAATTCAGGCACGCGCTGGCGCTCGACCCGCTGTTCGAGGGGCGCTTTGACGGCATGGCCTTCAAGCGCAGCGCGTGTGTCACACCGCCCTTTGGCCGCATGCGCGTGCACCGCAAACCCGAGATCGTGGCGCTGGGGTTCGCGTCGGGGCCTTTGGAAGTGCCGGCTGAAAGCCCGGGCGTGGTCAGCCCGCAGGCCTGGCGCGAGTTGATGGCGCAAGACGACGTGGTGCTGATCGACAACCGCAACAGCTTCGAATACCGGCTGGGCCACTTCAAGGGTGCGATCGATCCGGGGATATCGCACTTCCGCGACTTCCCGAAGTTCATTGAAGCGAATGCCCCGCAGTGGAAGGCGCGGAAGCAGCGCGTGGCGATGTACTGCACCGGCGGCATCCGTTGTGAAAAGACCGCCGCGTGGATGGCGCAGGCGCATGGGCTCGACGTGCTGCAGCTTGATGGCGGCATCCTCAACCACTTCCAGGCCCTGCCCGACGCCGAGCGCGACTGGGAGGGCGAGTGCTTCGTGTTCGACAACCGCATTGCGCTCGACACCCATCTGCAAGAAACCGCCACCACCGCCGAGCAGGTGTATGCCGATGACCCCGACGGCGCCTGGCGGCTGGCGCGTGCGCGGCGGCTTGATGACGCCGTCTGAGCCTTTGATGAGGCCCACGCGAGACGGCGTGGGCGCGAGTTGCGTTGCACTGCCTGCGGGCACCTGGCCGAGCCTGCTCGACTTCCTGGCCCAGCGCTTCCTGGGCATCACGCGCAGCGAATGGCAAGCGCGCATGCAGCGTGGTGATGTCACCACCGAACAAGGCACGGCACTCGCGCCCGACGCGCCTTACGAGCCGCACCGCAAGGTTCACTACTACCGCAGCCTGCCGCCCGAACCGCGCATTCCGTTCGACGAGGTGGTGCTGTTTCAAGACGACCACCTGCTGGTCGCCGACAAGCCGCACTTCCTGCCTGTCACGCCTTCGGGCCGCTACCTGCAAGAGACGCTGCTGGTGCGGCTGAAGCGCAAGCTCGGGCTCGACACGCTGGCCCCCGTGCACCGCATCGACCGCGAAACCGCGGGCCTGGTGCTGTTCAGTTTGCGGCCGCACACACGCGGGGCTTACCAAGGTGTGTTCCGCGAACGCGCGGCGCGCAAGTGCTACGAGGCCATCGCACCGTGGCGGGCCGATGTGGTGTTGCCGCACACCCGCCGCAGCCGCTTGGTGGAGGCCGAGCACTTCATGCAGATGCGTGAGGTGCCCGGTGAACCGAACGCCGAAACCGCCATCGAGCTGCTGGAAGTGCAAGGCCCGCTGGCGCGCTATGCGCTGCGCCCCTTGACCGGCCTGCGCCACCAGTTGCGGGTGCAAATGGCGGGCTTGGGCCTGCCGCTGCTGAACGACCGCATCTACCCCACGCTGCAACCCGATGAGGCCACGCCCGACCTTGCCCGGCCCTTGCAACTGCTGGCCCGTTCGCTTGCCTTCACTGACCCCGTGACCGGCGAGCCGCGTGCCTTTGAGAGCTTGCAGCGGTTGCGTTTTCCGGTGCCGCCGCCGGCCCGGTAAAGCGCCGCGAACCCCGGCTTCTTACAGCACGCGCCGCAGCCAGGCGCTGCGCAGCAAGCCGCCTGCGATCCAGAAGCACAGCAGGCAACTCACGGCGCCGGTCAGGGCGAACTTGACCAAGGCGGGCCACGGCACCGATTGCCACGCCAGAGCCACACCCACCAGCACCGGCGGGTGGATCACATAGATGGCATAGGCGCGGCGCGACAGGGCCTGCCAGCGGGGGCTGGCTGGTTGTGCGAACCGCTGCTTGAACCTTTGCAACAGCGTGAGGATGATTCCCCAGGCCAACAGGGGCTCCCACATCGCGTACACCAGCGCGGGCACGTTCCAGCCACCGATGAGGGGGCCTTTGAAGATGGGTGAAACGGCACCCAGGCCCACCACCAGCGGCAACGCGGGAAGCGCACACCACGCCACGCGCCGCCACTCCCGCACGCTGCGTTCGGGAATGTTGTCGAGCCACCGCTTCCGCGCTGCGATGCAGCCCACCGCGAACAGCAAGACATAGCTGGCGAAGTAGCCGGGCAGCATGTGCCACACCGCGACGTTCACCGGCCACACCAGGCGCAGCCCGAAAGCAACGGCGCCACATGCCAGTGCGGCCACCAGCAGGCTGCTCTGGGTGGGGAACGCAGGCCGCTCGGCCGCCATTCCCGTGAAGCGTTTGCCGATGGGCATGAGCGCATGCCACAGCACGGCTGCCCCGCCAAACACCAGCAAGGCCTGCGCAAACCACATCTGCCCGGGGATGAAACGGCCGCTGCGCCACATGCGCATCAAGAGGTCGAGGCCGCCCGCAAACGTGTGGCCTTGAGCCAAGGCCCAGGTGAACGGCCCCAGCACGAAGCCGAACACCAGCAGCGGCAGGCCAAGCCGCAGCAGCCGATCGCGCATGAAGAACCAGCCTCCCTTGCGTTGCAGCGCCGCTGGCGTGAAGAAGCCCGCGATCAGGAAGAACAGGCCCATGAAGAACGATTGGTTGACTCCGGCGAAGAAGCTCAACAACGCAGAGGATGCCGAGCCGTCGGGCCGCAATTCCCGATAGAACCAGGCGCCGGTTGCGCCATAGGTCAACGCGGTGTGATGAAGCACCACCAGCAGGGTCAAGGCGCCCTTCAACGCGTCAAGGCCGGCCTCGCGTTCGGTGGTTTGCACCGGCACAGGGAGCGCTTCAACGCGCAGGGCCGTCACCGCTGCGAGTTCGGCGTGGGGTTGCAGCGCAGCGCTTGCCGCTGGCGCCTTCAACGCAGCCCCTTCGCCAGTTCGCGCGTCAACTCGGCGGCGGGCACCGCCTTGCAGCCTTGTGCGTTCTGCCCCGACCACAGCGGCGAGAAGTCGCCCGACCCTTGTGCTTCCGCCTTTGCACGCAGCGGGGCCATCGCGGCCGTGGCGAGCGGGAAGGCCGGGGCCGCGTTGCTGATGGCTCCGAGCTCACGCATCACGCGGTTGACGATGCCGCGCGGCGGGCGGCCCGTGAAGAGGTTGGTGAGCGCGGTGTGACGGGCGGCGTCACTTTGCAAGGCCGCACGGTGCAGCGCGCTGGTGCTGGCCTCGGGGCACAGCATGTAGGCGGTGCCGACCTGCACGCCACTTGCGCCGAGCGCCGTGGCGGCGGCCACGCCCTGGGCATCGGCCACGCCGCCAGCGGCGATCACCGGCACATGCAGCGCCCGCACCAGTTGCGGCAGCAGGGCGAAGGTGCCGGATTGCAGGCTGAGGTCGTCACTGAGGAAGTGGCCTCGGTGTCCGCCTGCTTCCAGGCCTTGGGCAATGACGGCATTGGCACCGTGCGCCTGCAACCACAGCGCTTCACTCACCGTGGTGGCCGAGGCCAGCACCTTGGCGCCCCATGCCTTCACACGCGCCAGCAACTCAGGCGCGGGCAGGCCGAAATGAAAGCTCACCACGGGCGGCTTGAACTCGGCCAGCAACTCGGCCGACTCAAGCGTGAACGGCACCCGGCCGGGGCCGGCGGCAATGCCTTGTGGGTCGATGCCGAACGCGTGGTGGTACGGCGCCAGCGCGGCCCGCCAGCGCGCTTCGCGGGCTGCATCGGGCCCGGCTGCACATGGCAGAAGAAGTTGACGTTGTACGGGCGATCGGTCTGCGATTGGATCGCCAGCAGCTCATTGCGCAGGGCTTCGAGCGTCAGCATCGCGCAGGGCAACGAGCCCAAGGCGGCCGCATTGCTGACGGCCACAGCCATCGCGCTGCCTTGCACCCCGGCCATCGGCGCTTGAATGAGGGGAAGCTCAGTACCCAGGATTTGTTGCAGGGTCATCGGCGGCTTTCAAAAGAGACGCATGGCAGCATGAAGCACAAGCTTACCGGCCGGCCCGGCCCGAGCGCCCCTCATCGAACCCCACCGCAGGTGCATGCCATGCTGACTGTCCACCTTCGACGCAACCTGCAACTCGCCCCTGGCCAGCACCCGCGTGGGCAACCCCACCTCAGCGCGGCCAGTGGGCTGGTGCATCACCAGGGGCGCTTCTATGTGGTGGCCGATGACGAACACCACCTCGGCCTGTTCGACGACAACGACGACGAAACCCCGGTGCGCCTGCTGCGGCTGTGGCCCGATGACCTGCCCGAGGCCAAGGCGGCCCGCAAAGCGCTGAAGCCCGACCTTGAAGCGCTGCTGACCTTGGCCCCCATGCCCGGCCACCCGCATGGGGCCTTGCTGGCGCTGGGCTCGGGCTCGCGGCCCAACCGGCGCGGCGGCGTGTTGATGGCGTTCGCTGAGAACGGCCTGCCCGCCGAGCCGGTGCGCCATGTGGACTTGGCACCGCTGTATCAAACGCTGGAAGCCAGCTTTCAAGCGCTCAACATCGAAGGCGCCTTTGTGTTGGGTGATGAGTTGCGCTTGCTTCAGCGTGGCAACAAGGGCGACGCGCGCAACGCATGCATCGCCTACAGCCTGGCCGAGTGGCAAGCCTGGTTGCTGACGCCAAACGCGCCGCTGCCCGAACTGCGCATGGTGCAGTTTCTGGCGTTGGGTGATGTGGGCGGCGTGCCCTTGGGCTTCACAGATGGCGCGGCCTTGGACGATGGCAGTTGGGCCTTCAGCGCGGTGGCTGAAAACACAGCCGATGCCTACCTTGACGGCGCGTGTGCCGGTTCAGTGGTGGGCGTGGTGGCGGCCGATGGCAGCCTGCGCGCCATCACCACGCTGGAAGGCGAATGGAAGGTCGAAGGCTTGGCCGCGCAGCTCGACGGCGACCGCGTGCGGCTGCAGATGGTCACCGACGCCGACGACCCGAAGGTCGCTTCGCAACTGGTGTCGGCGCTGCTGCCGCTGGCGGCTCGTTGAATGCCTGTGCAGGTCTGTGAAGCTCTGTGAAGCTCTGTAAGAGCACGCGACCGCACCGTGATGCAGGCGGTTTGTGATGGCCCCTAACTTGAGTGCGGAACCCCCCAAGTCACCCTGGTGTTGCCCCTAGCTTGTGCCTTGAATCGCCCCATGCCGCCAACCATAGTTTCGCGGCGCTGGCACGGTCGTCGTGTGATGCGCACACCCCACTCAAGGAGGCCTTTTCATGAACACATTGCTGAAGAACCTGATGAGACGCGTGCACTCTGGCCGGCTGATGCTGGCTGCCGCTCTGGCGCTGGCGCTGGCTGCGCCACTGGCGGCGAACGCGCAAGCCACCACCGCTTGCGGCGACGCGGTGAAAGCGGAGATCGTCAAGACGCTGGAGGGATCGTCACAACTGAGCGAAGCAGAGCAACTGAAGTTGCAAGCCAGCATCTACGAGAAGTACAAGAGCTGCGCCACACAAGACAGCGCGCAAATCCCCGCGACCGACCCCTTCTTCGTGGCCGCGCGGCAATGCGGGGCACGCGTGGCCTATGTGGGCAGCCTGTTCTACGAAGAGATGCCTTGTTGTGGCTATGACCCCCAGCGCCGCACCTTTGCCTGCCCGGTGAAGATCAAGCAGCCCTTTGGCTTCGGGCCATCGCCATTGCCGGGCAGCCGCGAGTTCGTGCTGAACTGCGTGGCAGACGCGGCCGGCGTGTTTCAGCCGGTCGGCGATGACAGCGTGCACCTCTCCAACTCGACGCAGCGGCCAACCTGGCAGTTCGCGGTGGTGGCCAACGCGGTTCGCAACCTGCCGCTGGTGCAGCCGATGAACGGGCAACCACGCCGCGCACGCTCGATCTTGTCGTGGAACCTGCGGCCCACCGGCTGCAACTACCAGCCGATCTGGGGCAACGTGCTCGACTACACGATCCGGCTTGACCAATGAGGACAAGTGGTTGAGCACGCGCATGCGCGTTGCTCCTGATGCAGGCGGTGCCCATCACCGTCAGCATGAGAAGGGGGGTCGAGGCGGTTGCCTTGAGCCCCCTTTGACATACCAACAATCAGGAGACGAGCATGAGCACACCGCAATTCATTCGCCGCGCCGCGGCCGCACTGGCCCTGGCCGCGCTGCCCGCGCTGGCGTTCAGCGCCACCTGGCAGTCGTCTGACCGCTGGGGCACGTGGACGAACAACGGCTACACCCTCTACAACAACATCTGGGGCAGCGGCGCCGGCCCGCAAACCATCTGGGCCAACTCGGCCAGCAACTGGGGCGTGTGGGCCGACCACCCCAACAGCGGCGGCATCAAGTCGTACCCGAACGTCACCCGCAGCATCAAGAAGAAGGTCAGCGCCATCGGCACGCTGAGCGCCACGGTCAAGGCCACCACGCCCAGCGGCGGCGCCTGGAGCTCCACCTTCGACATCTGGGACGTGGACCACAAGTACGAAATCATGCTGTGGCTCAACTACACCGGCACGGCCACGGGCGGGGGCAACGTCAAGCCGATCTCGACCAGCTACAACTCGGCCGGCAATGCGGTGCCCGCATACAGCAACGTCAACGTGGGCGGCGCCACCTGGAACGTGTACCGGGGCAGCAATGGCGCGAACCAGGTGTTTTCGTTCCTGCGCACCACCAAGACCAACAACACCACAGTCGATGTGAAAGCCATCTTGAACTGGCTGCGCACCCGGGGCTGGATGGGCGACGTGACGGTGGGCGATGTGCAGTACGGCTTCGAGATCACCTCATCGGCTGGCGGCTTGAACTACGGCGTCAGCAACTACTCGGTGACCTCGCGCTGAGGCGTGCGGGCGGTGTGGCGGCCGGTGTGGCCCGGCGATCCGCCGCCCATCTGGCCCGAAATTTGCACGGGCTGCAGCCAGCCAACGGCTGCACAGCCGCACCTTCCCCGTATTCGAGCGAGAACGACCCCATGAAGACCTTCATCCGCGCCACAGAAGTCTGGACGCCCAGCGCCGACGGTTCGTTGCTTGAGTTCGGCGGGGGTTTGTATGGCTCGGCGGCCCACTTTGGTGCGCTCAGCCGCACCATGTGCTTCGGCCGGGGTGAGGGCCTGCCCGGCCGCGCGTGGGACGAAGGCCGGCCGCTGCTGCTCAAAGAATTCGACGGCTCGTACTTTTGCCGCACCACCGCCGCCAAAGCCGCCGGCTGGACTTGCGCGATCGCCATGCCCGTGTTCACCGACGACACGCTGAAGGCGGTGCTGGTGTTCTTTTGCGGCGATGACGAGGCCCACACCGGCGCCATCGAACTGTGGCGCAACGACTCTCGCGTCACGGGTGACATGACGCTGGTGGACGGCTACTACGGCACCACGCCCGAGGCCTTCGAGTCGGCGTCGCGCGACACCTTTTTGCCGCGTGGCTCTGGCCTGCCAGGCAAGGCGTGGCAGCGTGGCGAAGCGGTGTTCGAGAAGGAGTTGGGCGACGCCAAAGGCTTTGTGCGCGCCGAACTGGCGGCCGACACCGGCATCCGTCGTGGCCTGGCCATTCCCTGCGGCACGCGCGGCCACGAAACCTATGTGATGGACTTTCTTTCGGCGGCCGCCACGCCGATCACACGGCGTGTGGAAAGCTGGGTTCCCGATGCCAGCGGCCAGCAATTGCGCCGCCGCTTCGGCTTTTGCGAACGGGCCGGCGCCTTGCCCGATGCGCCCGAGGGCATCAGCCTCGATGGCGATGTGGCGGGCACCGTGGGCCGCTGCTTCTTGAGCGGTGTGCCGGGCCTGTCGAACAACACCGCCGGAGAGCCCGGCGGCGTGGGTGCGGCGGCATTGGCCGCCGACCTCGGCACGCTGGCCGCCGTGCCGGTGGTCAGCGACGGCGTGGTCAGCGAAGTGGTGGTGCTGTACTTCTGAGCACCCCTTCGTTGGCTTGAAAGGGGCGCCGGCCTGGGCGCCCCGGGTCTTACCGGGCAGTGACTGTCACTGAGAACGTCACTGAGAACGTCACTGAGCCGGCCACTGAGACGGTCACTGAGGCGTTGAAGCCGCAGTGCCTTCGGGCTTGGCGGGTTCCACGATGGAGTTGGCCTTCTCGGGCGGCAGTTGCTTGCGCAGTGCGTCGAGGCGTTCCTTCTTCTCTTCCCAGCTCAGGTTCCGGTCTTGTTCGACGAGTGCTGCTTCCATGACGATGCGGCCCTCTTTCAGCTGCTGGCCGAACAGCGCCTGCGCGGTGTCGTTGTCGAAGTGCTGGCGCTGGTTGGCTTCCATGCGCTGGAACATCGCGTCGACCGAGGTTCGGTCCATGGGCACGCCGTGCGCCTCGAAGTCTTTTTTCACCTCGCCCACGTAGCCCCGGTAACCCTTGACGAGCTTCAGCGCCTTCTCGGCGTCTTCACGGGGCAGGCCTTCGCGCAGGGTGCGTTCCAGCTTGGCCATATCGGCTTCGGTGGGGTCGTCGCCCATGCTTGCCAGCACTTCGTCCAGCTTGCGCTGGGTCTCGGAGTCAATCTTCAGGCCGCCCGCGTAGCCGATCTCGAACAGCCGGGACGCATCGAATTTGGGGCTCATCGGGTCCATGCTGGCGGACGTGGGCATGGCTGCGGAAGCAGCACCCCAGGGCGACTGCGCGCCACTCGCCGTGGGCTGCGTGGTCACTTCGGGCGACAGGTTTTCGGTGTCGGGGTCGGGCAGCAACCAAGCCGCGAGGCCGATCACGACGGCGGTGCCAACACCGATCGCGGCGTAGTGCGTTTTCTGAAGCTTGTCGAACATGGTGGTTGTCTCGTCCATTGTTTTGATGTGTACGCGACGGCCCTTGAATGCCTCATCCACCCGAGGCAAAGCCTGTCGCGCCCGAAAGCTTAACCGCCTCGGCTTGGGGAAGCATGCTGCACGGGCATCCGGTCGATTACCACAAGTGACATGCAAATACTTGCATGGAGACGCTATGAATTCGCTGATTCCAAACCCGGGGTGGCTGCGAAGAATGGCGGGTATGCAACGGCTCTTGTGGGTCGGCTGGGCTTTGCGATCGCTTGCCAGCCCCGAGAGCGTTCATGGGTTGAGGGCTCAGCTTCACAGCTGAGCCCTCTTTTTTTACGAATGTCCGGGGTGAAGCCGGCAGCGGCGTCGAGGCGGTGAACAGTGGCGGCCTTGTGCGCAAGGGCTCGCTGGCTGCCACGCCCCCGTGAGCGGTGTGCGCTCTGGTGTTGAGTCGAACCTCAGGCCGAGGTGATCTCGAACATCTCGTTCAAGGCGGTCATCCACGCCACGATGTCGAGCAGCACCAGCGTGTTCGCACCGGCTGAAGCGACGCCGGCGCAATAGCAGTCGTCGATCGGGCCGGCAGCGCCTTCCAGCGGCTTCACCTGGCCCAGCGGAATGGCCACGATGTCGCCAACGGCGTCGACCACGGCGCCAATCACACGCTCGCCCATGTCCACCGCCACCATGACCGAGTGCTTGCCACGCGGTGCGGGCAGGCCCAGCGCCAGCCGCAGGTCGATCACCGGTGCGTGCTCGCCAGCGATCCACACCGATCCGACCAGACAGGCCGGCCGGTTGAACATTTGCACCGGCGGCTGAGGGTCGCGCACATCGACCACGCAATTCACGTCGATGCCGTACCGCAGGCCGTTCAAGGTCAGCGTCATCAGTTCATGCCGCACGGCTGAAACGCTTGCACGCGGCATGTGCTCGGCCACGCCCAGCAGGGCACCGATGGTCAGTGGCTTGATTGAATCTTCCATGCAGGAAGCCTTTCGGATGGTCCAGATTGCTGGGGGCGGCGACATGGTGGGCAGAGAGCCGGAGGCCGTGTTCAGGGAACTCAGAGCCTGCGGTTTTTCAACGTCCACCATGGCCGGATAAGCCGGCCTCAATGGGCCTTCCTCCCAAGGCCGGGAGCCTACTTCAGGCACGCCATTTGCCCTAGCCCCTATCGAGGTGAGCCCCCCAAATGGGCGGGATTTGAGAGGACCCTGCGATGCACACGCCCGGATGGAAACCCTGTGACTGGATCGCCCTTTGCGGGCAGCGGCTGCGGGCGAGCGACGCTCGGCTCGAAGCGGCCGATGCCGCCGACCTGGCATCGGTGCTGTGGGAGCGTGAAGGCTGGCGCGGCGACGGCCCCGAGCTTGTGGCAGACCGACACCTGCAAAGCGAAGCGGCAGTGGCTGCCATGCGGTGCCAGACCACGTCATTGGGCATGCCACGCCGGCGTTGACACGGCCTGCGCAGGGTCGCGTCCCGGGAGATGGGCACGGGGTTTGCCCCTACGCGGTCAAGGCGGGTTTCCCGCTGAAGTGAAGAACTGCCGTCCCCAAGCGAAGGTTCCTCGCATGCGCCAACCCATACCCAGCCACCCAGGAACCCCATGCCCTCTCGCAAAAAAGCTTCTCCGCTGCTTGATGCCGACTCGCTCGGAAGCGTGCTCAGCACCGTTTCCGGCCCATCGAGCACGCCCCCGCCCCAAGCCAAGAACGCTTCGAACGCTGTGCGGCCCGAGCTCATCACCAAGCTTGCCGCATCGGCAGAACTTGCCGAAGCCATCGCCTGGAACGAAAACAAGCCTGGTGAACATGGCGCCGCCAGCTTGTCGCCCGCCAAGGGCTCCACGGTGGAGCCGAGTGACCCGCTCGCCGGGGCAAGCACCGTGTCTGAGCTCAACGCTTCCGGCAAGGCAGGCACCAGCGCGCCAAGCGGGCTGAACCACACCATCGAGTCGTTGGACCGCGTGCGGGTTGACTCCACCGGGCAGCCGCTCACCACCAACCAGGGTGTGCTGATCGCTGACAACCAGAACTCGTTGAAGGCCGGCCTGCGCGGGCCGACCGCGCTGGAAGATTTCATCCTGCGCGAGAAGATCACCCACTTCGACCACGAACGCATTCCAGAGCGCGTGGTGCATGCGCGCGGCTCGGCGGCGCACGGCTACTTCGAGAGCTACAAGGCGTTGACCGAGCTGACCAAGGCCGCGCCGTTTCAAGAGGCCGGCAAACGCACGCCGGTGTTCGTGCGTTTTTCCACCGTGGCTGGCGAGCGTGGCTCGGCCGACACCGTGCGTGACGTGCGCGGTTTTGCCGTCAAGTTCTACACCGACGAAGGCAACTGGGACTTGGTGGGCAACAACATCCCCGTCTTCTTCATTCAAGACGCGATGAAGTTCCCTGACCTCGTGCACGCGGTGAAGCCCGAGCCCCACCACGGCATGCCGCAGGCATCAAGTGCGCACGACACCTTCTGGGACTTCGTTTCGCTGATGCCCGAATCGACCCACATGCTGATGTGGCAGATGAGCGACCGCGCCATCCCGCGCAGCTACCGCACCATGCAAGGCTTTGGCGTGCACACCTTCCGGCTCGTCAATGAACGGGGCGAATCGGTGTTCTGCAAGTTTCACTGGACGCCGCTGGCCGGCACTCATTCGCTCGACTGGGACGAGGCCGTGAAGATCAGCGGCGCCGACGCCGACTTTCACCGCCGCGACCTCTGGGAAGCCATCGAGGCCGGCGCCTACCCCGAGTACGAACTCGGGCTGCAGGTGTTCAGCGAACAGCAGGCCGAGGGCTTCCCGTTCGACGTGCTCGACGCCACCAAGATCGTCCCCGAAGAGCTGGTGCCGGTGGTGCCCGTGGGCAAGATGGTGCTCAACCGCAACCCCGACAACTTCTTCGCCGAAACCGAGCAAGTGGCCTTTTGCACCGCGCACATCGTGCCCGGCATCGACTTCAGCAACGACCCGCTGCTGCAAGGCCGCATCCACTCGTACCTCGACACCCAGATCTCGCGCCTGGGCGGCCCCAACTTCCACGAGATCGCCATCAACGCCCCGCTCGCGCAGGTGCACAACAACCAGCGCGACGGCATGCACCGCCAAGCCATCCACCGGGGCCGTGTGAACTACGAACCCAATTCACTCGGCGGCGGCTGCCCCTTCCAGGCGGGCGCCATGCGGGGCTTCACCTCGTTCCCCGAGCCGCTGCATGAAGACAAGGTGCGTGGCAAGCCGGAACGCTTTGCCGACCACTACTCGCAGGCCACGTTGTTCTGGCAGAGCCAGAGCGCCATCGAGCAAGACCACATCGTGCGCGCCTACCGCTTCGAGCTCACGCGGGTGCAGACACAAGCCATACGCGCGCGGGTGGTGTCGATGCTTGCCAATGTGGACGACACGCTGGCCCGGCGCGTGGCCGACGGCCTGGGCTTCGATGTGCCACCCGCCATGCCCAAGGCCACCATGCTGCAACCGCCTTCGTATGCGCCGTCGCCCGCGTTGTCGCTGTTCTACCGGCCAGGAGACGGCGGCATCAAGGGGCGCCGCATTGCCTTGCTGGTGGCGCCGGGCGTCGAAGCCGAGTCATTGCGCAGCGTGTACGCCGCGCTCATTGAGCAAGGCGCCGCGCCGCGCTATGTGGGCGTGCAACTGGGCGCGATCAAGGGCGACGGGCAGCCCATCCACGTTGAGGCCACGATGGAAACCATGCCTTCGGTGCTGTACGACGCGTTGGTGCTGCCCGATGGACAGGCGGCCGTCGAGGCCCTGGGTGGCACCGGCCACGCCATCGACTATGTGAAAGACCAGTTCCGCCACGGCAAGCCGATGCTCGTGCTGGGGGCGGGGCAACACCTGCTGGCGGCTGCTGGCGCGTCGGCCCGGCTGCCCAGCGGCCATGCCGACCCGGGCATCGTGGTGGGTGGGTTGGGTGAGGGGGGTAAAGAAGGAAGCGGGTTGGGCGCCGCCATCGAACAGTTCGTCCACGCCGTGTCTTTGCACCGCCACTTCGCACGCGTCGGCGACCCACCGCCGGTGTGAGCGCTTAAGTAAGTCAGCGAAGCACAAGCACAAGGCCCTTCGACACGCCGTGAGGCGCATCGAAGGGCCTGCTCAATGCAGACGGAAGAAGGCGGTCAAGCCACTTCCATGCCTTCGGTCATCTCAGCCATCAGCTCTTCCTTGCGAGCCAGCAATTGCTCGCCCACGGCTTTGATGTCCATGCCGGCTTTCTTTACCGCAGGAAACAACTCGTTTTGTTCTTCCTTCACGTGGTGGTCGATGTACTCGCCCAGCACCTTCACCTTGGCGTCGTACAGCTCTTCGTCTGGCGACATCTGCTGAATCTGCGCGATCAGGTCTTTCG
>JAYSYW010000315.1:0-7156 GCA_043727255.1 Rhizobacter sp.
AACGTACCCCTCGCAACGCGAGGGGCGAAGGCGTCGGGTCGCCTTTCTTTGCTTCCTTTCTTTGGCGACCCAAAGAAAGGAAGTCGGCCGCCGGGCCGAGACCCCGGCGCCGAGCAAAGACCAAAGAAGAACACTCCCAAAACGCTCAACACCAGCAGCAACAGCAAGCGAGTCAGCAGCCACGCTCATAAGCCACCCCCCCCGCCACATAAGCCCGAACCAAATTCGACTCAGAAGACAAGCTCATCCAAGCAAACACCCGCTCATGCAGCCCCCCCGCCACCTCCAACCGCCGTTCAGCCACAGAGCCCAAAGCCCAGTCCCAAACACAAACATCCGCCAAGCACCCCTCCGCCAACGAGCCCATCTCAGAAGCAAACCCCAGCGCCTCAGCCGCCCCTAGAGTCGCCGCATGCAACCCCTTCCAGGCCGTCAGCCGTTCCCCCGCCAAGGCCTGCACCTTGTACGCATCCCCCAAGGTCCGCTGCATCGACAAGCTCGTGCCCCCGCCGACATCCGACCCCACAGACACCGCAACCCCCGCGTCCTCACAAGCCCGCCACCCAAACAGCCCACTCCCCAAAAACAAGTTGGATGAAGGGCTGTGCGCAATCTGCGCCCCCGCTTCGGCCAGCACCCGCCGGTCTTCGTCGTCCAGCCAGATGCCGTGCGCGAACACGCTGCGGGCGTTCATCAAGCCGGCCTGGTCGTACACGTCGAGGTAGCTGCGCGCATCGGGGAACAGCTCTTTCACCCAGGCCACTTCACTGCGGTTTTCCGACAGGTGCGTCTGCATGAACAAGCCCGGGTACGTGGTGCACAAACCCCCGGCCATCAACAGTTGTTCCGGCGTGCTGGTGGGCGCAAAGCGCACCGTCACGGCATAGGCCAGCCGGCCCGTGCCGTGCCAGCGGTCGATCAGGTCCACACAGTCGCGTGCGGCCTGCTCCACGTCGTCGCGCAGGCCATCGGGCGCATGCCGGTCCATCAACACCTTGCCGGTCACCAGGCGCATGCCGCGTTGTTGCGCGGCGGCAAACAGCGTGTCTGCGCTGACCTTGTGCACCGTGGGCATCACCACCGCGCTGGTGGTGCCGTGGGCCAGCAAGGCGTCGAGGAAACGCGCCGCGCCGGTTTCGGCCTCGGCCGGGTCGGCATAACGCCGCTCGGCGGGGAAGGTGTAGGTGTTCAGCCAGTCCAGCAGCTCGGTGCCGTAGCTCGCAATCACGTCGAGCTGCGGGCTGTGCACGTGGGTGTCGATGAAGCCGGGCATCACCAGACGGCCTTGGTGGTCGTGCGGCTCCCAAGTGGCGTCAGGGGCGTCGGTTTGCGCACCGACGATGCGGCCGTCTTCGATCAACAACCAGTGGTCGGGCCGAAAGCGCACCGCCGGGGATTCAATCGCACCCCACTGGGGCGTGGCGGTGAAGTCGAGCAGGTCGCCGCGCAGGGCGATCCGTGAAGGCGGGGGCAGGGGGCTCATGGGCAACAGGCACTAGCAGCCTTCGGGCCATGAGCGCTGGCGGGCCCACGGCTTGCAAGCGGATCGGGACGAGCGCAAGGTGTCATGCAGGGGCCATGCAAGGGGACAGGCTGGCATCGTATACACACTGTTCCCAGCCCGGTATACCGTTCAACCCACGCGTTCAACCCACGCCGCTCGATCCATCCCGAGTGCCGACCTTCATCTTCAACCCCACCATCCCATGAGCACCCAACCGATCCGTTTCTTCCACCGGGGCCAAGTGGTTGAAGTCAGTGGCGCGCACCCCACCCGGTCGGTGCTCGACTGGCTGCGTGAAGACGCCCACTGCACCGGCACCAAAGAAGGCTGCAATGAAGGCGACTGCGGCGCCTGCACCGTGGTGGTGGCCGAGTTGGCGGCCGAAGGCGACCCGCAGGCGGTGCGCGGGTTGGCGCTCAAAACCGTGAACGCCTGCATCCAGTTCTTGCCCACGCTCAATGGCAAGGCGCTGTTCACGGTGGACGATGTGAAACCCATGAACGGCGGCCAGCTTCACCCCGCACAGCAAGCCCTGGTGGCTTGCCACGGCTCGCAGTGCGGGTTTTGCACCCCGGGCTTCGTGATGTCGATGTGGTTCGGCTACGAGCGGCACCGTGCCTGCGGCACCCAACCCACGCGCCAGCAACTGGCCGACGACCTTTCGGGCAACCTGTGCCGCTGCACCGGCTACCGGCCCATCCTCGACGCGGGCGAACGCATGTTCGATTTGCCCGCCGCCACGTTCGACACCGCCCCGGTGGTGGCCGCTTTGCAGGCGCTGCCGCAGGCCAGCGACTTTCAATACGCCGCTTTCAACCGCCAATGGCCGGGCGTGCAGCGGGTCGATCATTTCCATGCGCCGAAGTCTTTGGCCGCGCTGGCCGCGCTGCGCGAACAACTGCCCAAAGCGCGATTGCTGGCTGGGGGCACCGACGTGGGCCTCTGGGTCAACAAGCTGTTCCGGGACGTCGGCGACATCATTTCCGTGGGCGAAGTGGCCGAGTTGCGGGTGGTTGAAGAACGCGAGATCGCCGCCGGCCGAGAGCTCTACATCGGCGCCGCCGCGTCGCTTGAATCAGCCTGGGGCGCGCTGGCGCAACGCGTGCCCACGCTGTGTGACGTGTGGCGGCGCTTTGCCTCGCCGCCGATCCGCCATGCCGGCACGCTGGGCGGCAACGTGGCCAACGGTTCGCCCATCGGCGACGCACCGCCGGTGTTGATGGCGCTCGATGCGAGCATCGAACTGCGCAAGGGCGTCCGCGTGCGCCGCATGCCGCTCGACGCGTTCTATCTCGACTACATGAAGAACCAAATGGAGCCCGGTGAGTTTGTGCAGGGCCTGGCCGTGCCCCTGCCCGCGCTGCGGCGCCAGGTGCGGGCCTACAAGATCAGCAAGCGTTTTGACAGCGACATCTCGGCGGTGTGCGCCGGCCTGGCCCTTGAATTTGACGGTGACGTTGTGAAGCAGGTGCGCATCGCCTTCGGCGGCATGGCCGCCACCGTGAAGCGCGCGGCGCAGGCCGAAGCCGCCATCGCCGGCCAACCCTGGTCGCAAGACACGGTGCGTGCCGCGCAACAGGCCCTGGCCCAAGACTTCGCGCCGCTCACCGACATGCGCGCCAGCGCCACCTACCGATTGCAGGTGGCGCAGAACCTGCTGATGCGCTTCTGGCTTGAAACACGCGTGGCCGACCCGCTGCCCGAAGCGGCGGTGAACGTGTGGCACGGGTCGAACCACCCCGCCGAAAGGGTCTGAGATGAACCAAGCCCTCGATGCTTCTCTGCTGCAACCCACCGAAGACGTGGCCCTGCTGAACGGCGCCCGCGTGGGCATCAGCCGCCCGCATGAATCAGCCCATTTGCATGTGGCCGGCGAGGCCGCCTACATCGACGACCTGCCTGAACTGACCGGCACCCTGCATGCCGCGCTCGGCCTGTCGCCCGTGGCGCATGGGCGCATCACCGGCCTGCAGCTCGACCGCATCCGTGCGCTGCCCGGTGTGGTGGACGTGATCACGGCGGCCGACATCCCCGGCCCCAACGACTGCGGCCCCATCGTTCACGACGACCCCATCCTCGCCGCCATCACCTTCAACGCCGACGGGTCGTGCGCTGGTGAGTTGCGCTACTTCGGCCAGCCGGTGTTCGCGGTGATCGCCACCTCACGCGACGCTGCCCGCCGCGCGGCCGCACAAGCCAAGTCGGTCATGCGGATCGACACGCTGCCCGCCGTGCTGACCCCGCAGCAAGCCCATGCGCAAGGCCAGTACGTGCTGCCCGCCATGCACCTGAAGCGCGAAAGCTTCGACGGCGCCACGCGGGCCGCCATCGAAGCCGCACCCCACCGGCTGCAAGGCACGCTCGATGTCGGTGGGCAGGAACAGTTCTACCTCGAAGGCCAGATCAGCTACGCCATTCCGCTTGAAGACGGCGGCATGAAGCTGCACTGCTCAACCCAGCACCCGAGCGAGATGCAGCACATCGTGGCGCAGGTGCTCAAGGTGCAGGCCCATCACGTGCAGGTCGAATGCCGACGCATGGGCGGCGGCTTCGGCGGCAAGGAATCGCAGTCGGGCCTGTTTGCGTGTGTGGCGGCGGTGGCCGCACGGCGACTCAACCGCCCCGTGAAGTTGCGGCTCGACCGCGACGATGACTTCTTGATCACCGGCCGTCGCCACTGCTTCTGGTACGAATACGACGTGGGCCACGACGACGAAGGCCGCGTGTTGGGCGTTGAAGTGACGATGGTGTCGCGCGCCGGCCATTCGGCCGACCTGTCGGGCCCGGTGATGGCGCGCGCGCTGTGCCACTTCGACAACGCCTACTGGCTGCCCGAGGTGCAAATGCACGGCCATTTGGGCAAGACCAACACCCAGAGCAACACCGCCTTCCGGGGCTTCGGCGGGCCGCAAGGCGCCATCGCCATCGAGTACATCCTCGACAGCATTGCGCGGCGGCTGGGCCGTGACCCGCTCGACGTGCGGCGGGCCAACTACTACGGCGCCAGCTCGGGCAACCAGCGCAACGTCACGCCGTATGGCCAGCCGGTGGCCGACAACATTCTTGACGCGCTGACCGACCAACTGACCACCACCAGCCGCTACCGCGAACGCCGCGCGGCCATCGCGCAGTTCAACGCCATGAGCCCGGTGCTCAAGCGCGGCATCGCCTTCACGCCCGTGAAGTTCGGCATCTCGTTCAACGTGGTTCACCTCAACCAGGCCGGGGCGTTGGTGCATGTGTATGCAGACGGTTCCATCCTCGTGAACCACGGTGGCACCGAGATGGGCCAGGGCTTGAACACCAAGGTGGCGCAGGTGGTGGCGCATGAACTGGGTGTGGACTTCGATCGCGTGCGCGTGACGGCCACCGACACCCACAAGGTCGTCAACACCTCGGCCACTGCGGCCTCCACGGGCAGCGACCTGAACGGCAAGGCCGCGCAAGACGCCGCCCGGCAGATCCGCGAACGGCTCGCGGCCCTGGCCGCGGCCACCCATGGCGGCGACGCGAAAGACGTGCGCTTTGCCAACGGCGCCGTGTTCGTCAACGGCCAGCAACTGCCGTTTTGCGAACTGGTGATGCAGGCTTACACCTCAAGGGTGCAGCTCTGGTCGGACGGCTTCTATGCCACCCCCGGCTTGAACTGGAACCGCGAAACGATGCAAGGCCAGCCGTTCTATTACTTCGCCTACGGTGCGGCCGTCAGCGAAGTGATCGTGGACACGCTGACCGGTGAATGGAGGCTGCTGCGCGCCGACGTGCTGCACGACGTGGGCCGGTCCCTCAACCCCGCGATCGACATCGGGCAGGTCGAAGGCGCCTTCATTCAAGGCATGGGCTGGCTGACGATGGAAGAGCTGGTGTGGCACCCGCAAACCGGCAAGCTCATGACACACGCGCCCAGCACCTACAAGATCCCCACCGCCAACGACTGCCCGCCCGTCTTCAACGTGAAGCTGTTCGAGGGCGACAACGTGGAAGACAGCATCCACCGCAGCAAGGCGGTGGGCGAGCCGCCGCTGCTGCTGCCGTTTTCAGTGTTCTTCGCGCTGCGCAATGCGATTTCAGCGGTGGGCGATCACCGGGTGGACCCACCCTTGCGCGCGCCCGCCACAAGCGAGGCGATCTTGGGTGCGGTGATGGCGGTGCAGGGGCTGTGAACGGCTGCGGTGGCATGCACTGCACTTCGACAGGCTCAGTGCGAACGGAGCTGGGGAAGGGCCAACCGTTCGGACGCGTGCCCGCGAACTCTCCCCGCCCCCCGTTCGGGCTGAGCCTGTCGAAGCCGGCGCGCACCGCAGCCGTTCGATCACTTCGTCTACCGCACCCACCCGCTCGAAGCGGGCTTGGGTGCGGTGATGGCGATGCAGAGGGTGTGAGGGCCTGTGGTGGCATGCACTGCACTTCGACAGGCGCAGCGCGAACCGAGCTGGGGAAGGGCCAGGTGGGGAAGGGCCAGCCGTTCGGACTCGTGCCCGCGAACTCTCCCCATCCCCCGTTCGGGCTGAGCCTGTCGAAGCCAGCGCGCACCGCAGCCGTCCGATCACTTCGCGCATTCATCAACCCATTCGGACTCGTGCCCGCGAACTCTCCCCCGCCCCCGTTCGGGCTGAGCCTGTCGAAGCCGGCGCACACCGCAGCCGTTCGATCACTTCGCCCACCCCCAACCCGTTCAGCCTGAAGTATCGAAGTCCCCACCCCGCATGCCCCTGAAACCCACCGCCCTCCACTGGCTCACCACCGCGCACCCCGCCGTGCTCGTCGAGGTGACCCACACCCAAGGCTCCGTGCCTCGCGAAGCCGGCACACGCATGCTCGTGTCCGCGAACCAAGTGGAAGGCACCATCGGCGGCGGCCACCTTGAACTCAAGGCGATCGAACAAGCCCGCCAGATGCTCACCCGCAGCGACACCACGACCCACACCCAACACTTCCCCCTCGGCCCGGCGCTCGGTCAATGCTGCGGGGGCGCCGTCACCCTGCGCTTCGAGCGACTGCACGCCAGGCACCTCGCCGACTGGCCGCAAGAAGCCCCGCTGTTTCACCTTCAGCTCTACGGCGCCGGGCACGTGGGCCGCGCCGTGGCACGCCTGCTGGCCACGCTGAACGTGCGGGTCGACTGGATCGACGAACGCGACGGCGAATTTCCACCGCGCTTGGGTGAAGCCGATTCAGAGGGAAACCCCTGGCCCGCTCACATCCGCAAGCTCGCGGTCGATGCCGTCGAAGCCGAAGTGGCGCAAGCCCCACCCGGCGCCTTCTACCTCGTGATGACGCACCAGCACGACCTTGACCTGCGCATCACCGAAGCCATATTGAAGCGCGCCGACTTCGGCTTCCTCGGCCTCATCGGATCGAAGACCAAACGCCAGCGCTTCGTGCACCGCTTCGAGCAACGCGGCATCTCACCAGCCTTGATCGACCGCATGGTGTGCCCGATAGGCATGCCCGGCATCACGGGCAAAGAGCCCGAGGTGATTGCGGTGGGTGTGGTGGCGCAGTTGCTGGCGCAGGCGTAGCGGAGCCGCCTCTCAACCACCCACCGACCGCCGCCACGCCGAAGGCGTCAACCCCGACCATTGTTTGAAGGCACGCGTGAAGTTGGCCGTGTTCTCGTAACCCAACCGCGCCGCCACATCGCCCACCGGC
>JAYSYW010000316.1:0-17598 GCA_043727255.1 Rhizobacter sp.
AGATAATATAACTGGCGACGGACTTGCTGGCGATGCTCTAGCAGCATTGTTTAACGAAGAACTTGGCGCGGTGATTCAGGTGCGTGCAAGTGATGCTGAGGCAGTTTTAGCGCAGCTCAACCAAAACTTGAACGCACAATTAATCGGTGCAGTGACTCAAAACAATCAAATTAATATCACACAAAATGGCAAGCCAATTTTTGCTGATACTCGTGTTAATTTGCACAGAATGTGGTCCGAAACCACCTATCACATGCAAAGCTCAAGACGCTCAACCCGCGCTACAACATCCTGTTCCGCGACGACAAGAGCTACCCGTATCTGAAGATTGCTTCGCACGCCTATCCGCGCATGGCGTACTACCGGGGCTCGGTGGACAAGCGGCATCGCTACTTCGGCCCCTACCCAAGCGCGTGGGCGGTGAAGGAATCGATCCAGTTGCTGCAAAAGGTCTTCAAGTTGCGGACCTGCGAAGACACGGTGTTCAACAACCGCACGCGGCCCTGCCTGCTGTACCAGATCAAGCGGTGCTCGGGGCCGTGTGTGAAGCTGATCGGTGCTGAGGACTACGCCCGCGACGTGCAAAACGCCGAACGCTTCTTGCTAGGCGAGCAGCAAGAGGTGATGGACACCTTGCAGTCGCAAATGATGGCGCACGCCGAAGCCTTGCGGTTCGAGCAGGCGGCCGAGATACGCAACCAGCTCGGAGCCTTGTCGAAGGTGCTGCACCAGCAGTCGGTGGAAGACAACACCGGCGCGCGTCCGACCGACACCGACATCCTGGCGGTGAAGGTGCAAGGCGGCCGCGCCTGCGTGAACTTGGCGATGGTGCGGGGCGGCCGTCATCTGGGCGATCGGCCGTACTTCCCCACTCATGTGGAAGACGCGACCGCGCTGACGCAAGAGCAAGCCGACGAACGCCAGGCCGCTGCGTCGCCAGAAGTGCAGGTGCTCGAAGCCTTCATCGCGCAGCACTACCTTGAAAGCGCGGTGCCGCCGTTGCTGGTGGTGAGCCATGCGGTGGACAAGTCGCTGATCGAAGCGCTGACGCTGCACAGTGGAATCAAGGTCACGGTGCAGCACCAGCCACGTGAACCACGCCGCGCGTGGCTCGACATGTGCATCCAGGGCGCCGAGATCAAGCTGGCGCGGCTGCTGGCGGAAGAAGGTTCGCAGCAAACACGCACACGTGCGCTGGTCGATGCGCTCGACCTGGCGAGCGACAACCTCGACACCTTTCGCATCGAATGTTTCGACATCAGCCACACCGCTGGTGAAGCCACGCAGGCATCGTGCGTGGTGTTTGAAGGCCACAAGATGCAAAGCGCGCAATACCGTCGCTACAACATCGAAGGCATCACTGGCGGTGACGACTATGCGGCGATGCGCCAGGTGCTCACGCGGCGCTACAGCAAGCTCGCGGCGGCGAGCGAGAAGGGCGAAGCCCGCTTGCCCGACCTGGTGTTGGTGGACGGCGGCAAAGGGCAGGTCAGCATGGCGCGTGAAGTGTTCGAGGAGCTGGGGCTCGACCTGGGGCTGATCGCCGGCGTTGAGAAGGGCGAAGGCCGCAAGGTCGGCCTGGAGGAGCTGGTGTTTGCCGACGGCCGCGAGAAGGTCTACCTGGGCGCTGACTCAGCGGCGCTGATGCTGGTCGCGCAGATTCGAGACGAGGCGCACCGCTTCGCCATCACCGGCATGCGCGCGCGGCGTGCCAGTGTGCGCACCGGCAGCAGCCAGCTCGAAGACATCCCGGGTGTCGGCCCGAAGAAGCGTGCCAAACTGCTTCAGCGCTTTGGTGGCGCGCGCGGTGTGGGCCATGCCAGTGTGGAAGACCTGGCGACCGTTGAAGGCATATCCAAAGAATTGGCAGAGGAGATCTACCGTGCGTTGCATTGATGCGGGACGGCGCGTGATTCATGGCGCGGGGGTGCTTGCTTTTGCGGTCCTGGGCTTGACGGCGTGCTCGACCACGGCGCCTGGAACGGTCCCCACGCCGAGTACCCGGCCCATCGCGGGCCACGCGCCTTCAGGGGTGGGCGCGTCGGTCAAGTTGCCGGCACCTCACGCGGCGAGAAGCTGGGACGATTTGCGCCTTCAGGCCGCACGGCGACTGGTGGCCGCGCACCCCGACGGCACGTACCTCAGCCGCACGCCCGATGTGCTGCTGGCAATTCCGGTGCTCGAGATGGAGCTGAACAGCGACGGCAGCATCAAACGCATCAGCGTGATGCGCTACCCCGGGCAGGCACCCGAGACAACGCAGATGGCCATCGACGCCGTGCGCCGCGCGGCGCCGTTTGGGGATGTGTCGCGCTTGCCCAAGCCATGGAAGTTCGTCGAAGTGTTCTTGTTCAACGATGAACGGCGCTTCAAGCCACGCACGCTGGACAACTGAGGCTGCACGTACACCTTTTCGCCAGACATAACTTCGGCACAATGCCTTCATGTTTTTCAATCTGCCGACACTGCTGACCTGGGCGCGCATCGTCGCCATCCCCTTGATCGTTGGCATCTTCTACCTCGATTGGGCCGAGCCCACCCGCAACCTCATCGCCACTTTGCTGTTCATCGTGGTGGCCCTGACCGACTGGGCGGACGGCTACCTGGCACGCAAGCTGAACATGACCTCGTCGTTCGGCGCCTTTCTCGACCCGGTGGCCGACAAGTTTCTGGTCTGCGCCGCGCTCTTGGTGCTGGTGCACCTGAACCGGCTGCACGCGCTGGTGGCGCTGGTCATCATCGGCCGCGAGATCGCCATCTCGGCCTTGCGCGAATGGATGGCGCAGATCGGTGCTTCGCGCAGTGTGGCCGTGCACATGCTGGGCAAAGTGAAGACCACGGTGCAGATGGTCGCCATTCCCTTTCTGCTCTATCACGGCCAGTTGCTGGGTTTCGTGGACACGCACCTGTGGGGCACGGTACTCATCTATGTCTCGGCCGTGCTGACCATCTGGTCGATGGTGTACTACCTGCAGAAAGCGTTGCCCGAAATACGGGCCAAGGCCCGCTGACGCCACTGCGTTGATCGGTCTGCCGGTGAGTGACTCCCACGACGCGTGGATGGTGCGCGCCATGCCCTGGGCCTTCGTGCTCATCTGGAGCACCGGCTTCATCGTCGCGCGTTACGGCATGCCGCATGCGCCGCCGCTCACCTTCTTGTGCATCCGCTACCTGCTTTCCTTGTTGTGCTTCGGCATCTGGATCGGCGTGTCGCGTGCACCCTGGCCGAAGGGCCGCAGCCAATGGCTTCACCTGGCCATCACCGGCGTGCTGATGCATGCGGGCTACCTGGGCGGCGTGTGGGCGGCGGTGAAGGCCGGCATGGGAGCGGGCACGGTCGCGCTGTTGGTGGGGCTGCAGCCGTTGCTCACCGCCTTCTGGGTCAGCGCCACGCGGCATGGGGCGCAAGGGCCACACGTCTCACGTGTGCAATGGCTGGGTTTGGCCTTGGGTCTGGTGGGGCTGTTGCTCGTGGTGTGGCGCAAGCTCGGTGTGGGTGAGCTGACCCTGTGGAACATGGCGCTTGCGGCGCTCGCGCTGATGAGCATCACCTCCGGCACGCTGTACCAGAAGCGGTTCGTCGCGCCTTGTGATGTGCGCACAGCCAACACGGTTCAATTGTTCGCGGCCTTGGCCGTCAGCCTGCCTTTGGCTTTGCTTGAAACCGAAGCGATCGTGCTGCACACGCACTTCATAGGCGCCATGGTGTGGTCGGTGCTGGGTTTGACGCTGGGTGGCAGCTCACTGCTGTACTTGTTGATCCAGCGCGGTGCCACCACACGGGTGACCAGCCTGCTGTATCTGGTGCCACCGACCACGGCATTGATGGCGTGGGCCCTGTTCGATGAGGTGCTGACGCTGCCCATGTTGGCGGGCATTGCGTTCACTGCGGCGGGTGTCAGCCTTGTCTTGAAAGCACCCGCCGCGGGTGCCGATGCGCGTGCATGACGCACGTCACATTTGATGCGCAGCAGCATCTTGCGTGACCGTCATTCGTGCGTTGTCAACCGAGTAAGCACGGCCCGCAGACGCGCATGGATACAGGGGATTACGCATAGAATCGCCCTTCCGCGCTTGACACTGCAAGGTCCTGCGGCTGTAATCTTTTGGGCTGCGCCGCCACGGTCTTGACCGGCTTGACCCATCACCAGATTTCTTGTGAGACACCTTTTTGAGGGGGTACCTTCGTGAATAAATCCGAACTGATTGAGCACATCGCCAAGCAGGCTGACATCTCCAAGGCGGCCGCCACGCGAGCGCTTGAAGCCCTCATCGGCGGTGTCAAGTCAACGCTCAAGAAGAACAACAGCGTGTCGCTGGTTGGCTTTGGAACTTTCAGCGTCAGCAAGCGTGCAGCCCGTGCGGGCCGCAACCCCCGTACCGGTGCCGCCATCAAGATCAAAGCGGCCAAGGTGCCGAAGTTCCGTCCAGGCAAGGCCTTGAAGGACGCAGTGAACTGAAGGCGTATCCGGGTGCTTAGCTCAGTTGGTAGAGCGGCGCCCTTACAAGGCGTAGGTCGGGGGTTCGAGCCCCTCAGCACCCACCAGCGATACGACTCTGAAGGCCCGCAAATGCGCTTCGCCATCAGTTAGTTTCAAAGCGTCCAACCGTTCAAAGGCGAACTTCGGTTCGCCTTTGTTGCGTCTGGGACGCTTCACAGTCCGCTCAAGCGAGACGCCAGCCGAGCCCATTGTTTGAGGTTATCCATGTTTGAATTCATTCGTTCCCACACGCGCATCATGCTGTTCGCGCTGGTGCTGCTGATCATCCCGTCGTTCGTCTTCTTCGGCATTCAGGGCTACACCGATTTCAACGAATCGCGTTCGGTGGTCGCCACGGTTGCCGGGCGCGACGTCACCCAGGCCGAGCTTGACAACGCGCACCGCGCTCAAGTGGAGCAGCTTCGCCAGCAGATCCCGAACCTCGATTCAAAGATCTTCGACACGCCCACGATGAAGGCGCAAACGCTTGAGGGCTTGGTGAGCGAACGCGTGGTGATTGCGGCGGCCGACAAGGCCGGCTTCATCACCACCGACGACCGCTTGTTGCGCACCTATCAGCAAGACCCGCAGTTTGGTGCTTTCCGCCAACCCGATGGCAGCTTGAACAAAGAAGCGCTGCAATCGGCCCTGGCTGCGCAAGGTCTGTCGGTTGAGGCGTTCGAGTTCCGCTTGCGCCAGGAACTTGCCTCGCGCCAGGTCATGTCCGGCATCACCGGGACCGCCTTCGCGCCAGCAAGCGCGGCATCGAGTGCGTTCGACGCGCTGTATCAGCAGCGTGAGATCCAGGTCCAGCGCTTCGATGCGAAAGACTACTCAGCCAAGGTCAACCCCAGCAGCGCCGACATCGAGGCGTACTACAAGAGCCCTGCGAACGCCGCTGAGTTTCAGTCGGTTGAGCGAGCCGACATCGAGTACGCGTTGCTCGACCTGGATCAGCTCAAGAAGAACATCAAGGTCTCTGACGACGAGCTGCGCAGCTACTACACGCAGAACGAGAAGCGCTACACGGCACCCGAAGAGCGCCGGGCCAGCCACATTCTGATCACGGCGGCCAAGACGGCACCCGAGGCAGAACGCAAGCAGGCCCGCGCGAAGGCTGAGGCTCTGTTGGCCGAGGTCAAGAAGAACCCTGGTTCGTTTGCCGATGTGGCACGCAAGAACTCGCAAGACCCCGGCTCTGCCGAGCGTGGCGGCGACCTCGATTTCTTCGGCCGTGGCGCCATGGTCAAGCCCTTCGAGGACGTGGCTTATTCACTCAAGCCTGGGCAGATCAGCGGCGTGGTGGAAAGCGACTTCGGTTACCACATCATCCAACTCCAGCAGGCTCGTGGTGGGGAGAGGCGCGCGTTCGAGACCGTTCGGGCGGAGATCGAAGAAGAGGTGAAGAAGGCGCAGGCTCAGAAAGAGTTCTCAGCGGCGGCTTTGGAGTTCACCAACACGGTCTATGAGCAGTCGGACAGCCTGCGGCCGGTGGCCGACAAACTGAAGCTGACGCTGCAAACCGCCAAGGGTGTGACGCGTGTGGCGACGGGCGGCCCCGAAGGCCCTCTTGCATCGGCGAAGCTGCTCGAAGCCTTGTTCTCGAACGACGTGCTGAACAACAAGCGCAACACAGAGGCGGTCGAGGCAGGCCCCAACCAACTGGTCTCTGCCCGTGTCGTGAAATACAGCCCTGCGGCGTTGTTGCCGCTGGCTGATGTCAGTGCCCGGATCCGGCAGACCCTGGTCACGCGTCAAGCTGCGGAACTGACGCGCAAGGAAGGCCAAGCTCGACTGACCCAGATTCGCAAGGAGGCTGGTGTTTCTCTCGGTGCAACGCAGGCTGTGTCACGCACCCAGACGCGTGATTTCCCGCAGCCGCTGATCGACGCGGTGCTGAAGGCTCCCGCAGCGCCTATGCCGGCTTTCGTGGGTGTGGAACTGGGTGACGAGGGCTTCGCCGTGGTGAAGGTGGTCAAGGTGCTGGGCCGAGACCCTTCGGTGGCTGATCCCAGGCGAGTGCAAGACCAATACGCGCAAGCTTGGGGCGCCGCAGAGACCCAGGCGTATGCCAAGGTGCTGCGTGAGCGGTTCAAGGTGAAGATTGTTCCAGGTGCGGATCGGGCAGCATCGGAAGCTTCGACGGCGCGATAAAAAGGCCGCACCATCGGCTATAATCTGTGGCTCTGCGGTGGCTGTAGCTCAGTTGGTAGAGTCCAGGATTGTGATTCCTGTTGTCGTGGGTTCGAGCCCCATCAGCCACCCCATCGAAAAGCAATACGAAACAGGCGCCCAGGCGCCTGTTTTCGTTTCAGGCCTTGCGTCCTGGCCGCTCGTATCGCGGTCGCGAACGGGACTGAACTCTCAGAAACAGCCCCCTCCGGTGCTCACTACGTCCGTTCCGATAACTGCGGAACGAACACCCGGCATTGAATGCCACGAGGTTCGACTTCGGACCACGTCACCGCGCCGCCCAATTGCTTGACGCGCTTGCGCACGCCACCCAACCCGAGGCCGTGCGACCAGGCTTGGGGATTTCTGCCGTTCCCGTCGTCGGTGACGGTAAGCTCGACACTTTCGGTGCTGAGTTGGAAATGAATTTCCACACGTTGGGCACCCGAGTGCGCAATCGTGTTGCTAACAAGCTCGCGCATCACGCGGGTCAGGGCGGACCACTGAACCACGTTGAGCAGCACATCCTCGTCAAACGACATGTGCCAGCTGAAAGAGATTTGCGCAGCGGCGAGCCGCTGGGCGAGGTCGGTCTTCCACTCCGCAGCGGCGTGCGACAACCTGTGCTGTGAGGCCGCCAAGCCGCGTGTCAACGTCTTCAAATCTTGCAGCGTGTGGCGCAGGTACTCCTCCATTTCCGGGGAGGGCGACTTGTACATCATCGTCAGAAGACGGGCACCGATGTCGTCGTGCAGGTCTTGCGCCAGACGCAATCGCTCTTCGCTGCGCCCTTGTTCGACTGCATGGTCGTAAGCCACTGCGCGCCGCAGTTGTTCCAGGATCCGGCCTGTCAGGCGCGCATCTTCTTCAGTGAACAGCCGGCGTCCTCGGTGCGCGAAGCGCATGGCAATGCCTTGTGCTGCGGGTTCTTCATTGCCTGACAGGTCGGGCAATGGGACGAGCAACGTTGCGCCGCCTTCCGTCACACGCGGGTCTTGGCCTGCTTGACTGACCACAACCGTTTCCATCGGCTCGAACAGGGTTTGCAGAAGTTGCCGCAACAGCTCAGGCAGCCGGTCAGGCTTGGCTTCAACCTCACGGGCCACGCGGTACAGGCGCTCGAACATGCGCTCGGTGGTCAGCATGCTGCTGCCCATCAATTGGTCGAGCAGCCATTGCCGCGCGCCCGTGTAGACGGCCAACGACAAAAACAATGCAAGCGTCAGTGAGGTGAAGTGCCCGAGCGAGAAGACCGCGACGAAGAGCAAGTCGAGCGAGGTGGCCACGGTGCTGATCGCGGCGAGCAAAGAGAACTCGCGCATTACCTGCTGCGACTTCGAAAGGAACGGAATCAGCAGCAGCAACGAAGCGAAGAAGACATACCAGATCATCGGGCCGACGGCCGCGATCTGTTGCTGCACCCCCGGTGCTCGGTCCACCGCCGCCAGGGCGATGGTCAGCAGCACCCAGGTTCCGAGCGCCATCACACCGAAACGCTGCAGCACGATGCCGAACGGATGCGGCGTTTGCCGGTACGACCAAGCGCGCAGCCCGAGGCCCGTGAGGCTCAGTGCGGCCACTGAGGATTGTGTCCACCACCACAGCGGTGTCATCAGCCCGCTGGCACTTGCCAAGACCAGCAACAGCGTGCTCGCCCACGTCGCCAAGGCAATCGCGTTGGCGCCTCGCACACGCAGTGGGTGCAGGCAGGTGGCATGCACTGTCGCTGCAGCGGTGATGAGGTCGAGGGCCATGCGCACGGGTGTGTCCCATGCCGGGAAAGGCGGGGGCAGGCTGAGGTCGAGCGTGGACTCAACCGCGATGAACACAAGGTTGCCGGCCTGGCAGAGTGCCATCACCGAATAGAGCAGGCTGACATGCGAAGGCCTTGCCAAGGCGATCACCATGGCCACCATGTAGAGCACCAACGCCAGCGCGCCCAGCAGCCAGAACAGCAGGCCGAGGTTGTTGATGCCTCGCGGCGCGAGCTTGAGTGGCACCTCGTCACCGTTGGCGAACGTGAGCCGCACATCACCATGCGCGAGCGCCTGGGACACCTGTTCATGCATCGCCACATGACGAGCGCGTTCGGCGTCGTCGGTCAGCCAGCGGGACGACTGGTGCAGCGTGAGGGCGTCCACCGCCACACGGCCATCCTGGGCGGTTTCGATGGCCACGAGCACTTGCCCCAACTGTGTCTTGAGGGCGGGTTCGGTGGTGGATGAAAGTTCCGCGCGGCCGTCGGCGGTGGCTCTCCACGTGGCGTCGATTCGTGGGGGCTCGGCGAGCCAGTTGGCCAGCAGCAGCAGGGCCACGCAGCCGGTAAGCGCCGCGAACATCAGCAGCCGCAGCCGCCACCCCATCCAGCGCGAGAGGCGCCGGCCTTCCGCAGGGCCCGAGAGCAGATTCAAGTCGAGGCCCGGGTCGGGTTCTGTCCACACGGCGGGTGGCGCGTCACCCGGCAAAGGCGCGCGGCTCGATGGCGAATCGGCTGCCGCGTGTGGGTTCATGGCCGACCGCTTGAAGGGGCGGGCTCTAGACCAGGCCCTGCTTGCTGGCGAGCACAGCGGCTTCCGCGCGGCTGGAAACGTTGAGTTTTTTGTAGATGGACTTGATGTGGTCGTTGACGGTGAACCACTTGATGTTCATCAGGTTGGCGATCTCTTTGATCGTGAACCCTTTGCTCAAGTACGTCAGCACTTCGCTTTCGCGCGGGGTCAACCGCTCGTGGTCAATCGGCGCATTGCCGCGCGCGGGTGACGTGGGCCGGCTGCTTTGAAAGCCGGATGGCGCCGCGGGCTCCATCGCCGCGCCCACACCGCCCGGCCCCTGGCGGAAGTGGCCCAACAGACGGCGTGCGATGGCGGGTGAAAGCGGAGGTTGACCGCGCACGATCTTTTGCAACTCTTCCACCAGCACCTCGAAGCGGTCTTCCTTCAGCAGGTAGCCGTCGGCGCCGCATTGCAGGGCAGGGAACAGGTGATCGTCGTCGGAGTAGAGCGTGGTGACGATCTTGGTGGCGGGGTAGCGCGCCAGTTCGGTCAGCAACTCCATGCCGTTGCCGTCGGGCAACTCGAGGTCCAGCAGTGCCAGTTTGAATGGGTCGGCCGGGGGATCGGTTCGCACAGGGTCGAACAGACCGAGGTGGCGGCGGGCTGTTTCCAGGTCACCGGCCTCGGTGATGACGAGGGTGTCGCTGAAACTCTCCCGCACCACGCGGCATAAGAAGCTGCGTGCCACCGGGTTGTCTTCAACGATCAAAACCTTGACTGCCATACCGACGTGAGCTTCCTTTGCGGAAAGTGCATCGTAGCTCAGTCGAACAGCACTGCTTGCGTTCGGCGGTGGGTTTCGATGTGGGGATCCGGGACGGTTGACTGAAGTCATTCGGCCCCGAATCACGGCTGCCGATCAGTCGTTGACCAGCACCAATTTACCGCGCACCTGCCGGCTGCCCATGCGGGCAAAGGCTTCGGGCAGGGATCGCATCGGCAGGCGCTGGTCGATCACCGGCTTGATCTTGCCTTGCGCATACCAAGTGGCCAACTCGGCCAGGGCCGCTTGGTTGTTCTTCGGTTCGCGGCGCGCGAACTCGCCCCAAAACACCCCGACGATCGACGCCCCTTTTAGCAAGGCCAGGTTCCAGGGCAGGGTGGGGATGCCGCCTTGCGCGAAACCGATCACCAGGTAGCGCCCACGCCAGCCGATTGAGCGGAACACCGGCTCGGCGAGATCTCCCCCGACCGGGTCATAGACCACGTCCGGCCCTTTGCCGTCGGTCAGTGCCTTGATCTCGTCGCGGATGTTGCCCGTGCCGTAGTTGATGGTGGCATCTGCCCCCAGCTCTTTGCACAGTGCGCACTTCTCATCGCTCGATGCGGCCGCAATCACTTTCGCTCCGGCCGCTTTGGCGATCTGGATCGCCGCAGTGCCCACGCCGCCTGCTGCGCCCAGCACCAGCACCGTTTCGCCGGCCTTCAATTGCGCGCGGTCCATCAAGGCGTGGTGGGTCGTGCCGTAGGTGCACAAGAACGCGGCCGCATCATCGAATGCGAAACCCGCTGGCAGCGGCATCAGCGCCGAAGCCTTGTTGATGACGTGCGTGCCGAAGCCACCGCCGCCACCGAAGGCGGCCACGGCGTCGCCCACCTTGAGGTCTGTGACGCCTTCGCCCACGGCTTCCACCACGCCAGCGTATTCAGACCCCGGCACGAAGGGCAGGGGCGGCTTCATCTGGTACTTGTTCTGGACGATCAGCAGGTCGGGAAAGTTCAGGCTCGCCGCGCGGATGGCGATGCGCACTTCGCCGGCCTTGGGTTCTGGCGTCGGCAGTTCCTTCCAGATCAGGGCTTCGGGACCGATGGGGTTTTCGCACAGCCAAGCTTGCATGGTGTCTCCGTGAATTTAGGGTCGTCGCCGATGATAAACAGGGCGACACAAGCCCCTCGGTCACGCAAGTGACGAGTCCTACAATCGCCCGATGCGCATCTTGATTGCCAATGACGATGGCTACCTTGCACCCGGACTTGCAGCGCTGGTTCAAGCGTGCGAAGGGCTCGGTGACATCGATGTGGTGGCCCCTGAACAGAACGCGAGTGGCACCTCCAACTCGCTCACGCTGCACCGGCCGCTGTCCGCCTTCACGGCGCCGAATGGCTTTCGCTATTTCAACGGCACGCCGTCCGACTGCGTGCACATCGCGCTCACCGGCTTGTTGCCTCGACCCGATCTCGTGCTGTCAGGCATCAACAACGGCGCCAACATGGGCGATGACACCTTGTATTCCGGCACGGTGGCTGCTGCGATGGAAGGCTTTCTGTTCGGCGTGCCGGCCATTGCTTTTTCTCAGACCGAAAGAGGCTGGGGGCACCTCGATGCCGCAGCCCGCGTGGCGCGCGACATCGTCGAGCAGGTGTTGCGCCAGCCGCCGGCCCCGGGGCCTTGGCTGCTCAACGTCAACATCCCGAACCGTGCCGATGCACTCAGCCTGCCCCGAGCGGTGACGCGCCTGGGACGTCGCCACGCCAGCGAGCCGGTGATCCGCCAGACCAACCCGCGCGGTGATCCCATCTACTGGATTGGCCCGGCCGGCGACGCTCGCGAAGCGGGCGAAGGTACCGACTTCCACGCCACCGCACAGGGCCGGGTTTCGATCACTCCTCTGCAGATCGACCTGACCGACCACGCACGCCTTCCCGCGTGGTCGCAATGGGTGGCAGGGCAGGGCGCCGCATGAGCTCCCCCAGCGGCCCGCGCCCGAAGTTTCCGTTGCGGCTTGATGGCTTGGTAAAGCCGGCGAAAACCCTGGTGAGCGCGCCTTCTCCAAAGCTGGCGTCGTTCGCGGCCCCGTACCCCGTCAAGCTCACCGCATCGGTGAAGCGCGAGGTGCTGCGGCCCCAGCGGCCCTTGCATCAGGCGGCGGCTGAATCGGGCCGTCTCTTGCGACCTTCGGGCCTGGGCCTTGACTCCCCCGATGTGCGTCAGCGCATGGTCAGCAAGTTGCAGGCGGCGGGCCTGCGAGACGTGGCCGTGGCGCGTGCCATGGTGGCGGTGCCGCGTCACCTGTTCGTTGATGCGGCGCTGGCCAACCAAGCCTATGAAGACACCAGTCTGCCCATCGGCCATGAGCAGACGATCTCGAAGCCTTCGGTGGTGGCACGCATGATCGAGCTGCTGATGGCCGGGCAGGCCGCGAAGGCCTTGCAGTCTCTCGGCCGCACGATGGAAATCGGCACTGGCTGCGGTTATCAAGCGGCGGTGCTCTCGCAGTTGGCCACGCAGGTGCTTTCCATTGAGCGTGTACGGCCCCTGCATGAAAAAGCCCGGGAGTTGCTGGCGCCTCTGCGCCAGATGAACATCCGGCTGGTGTATGGTGACGGCATGCGCGGGCACCCGCCCAACGCGCCGTACACGAGCATCATCGCGGCCGCTGGTGGCGAGTCACTGCCTACAGCTTGGCTCGAGCAGTTGGCCATCGGCGGACGCCTTGTGGCCCCTGTCCACGAAGGGGCTCGGCAGGTGCTTGTGGTGGTGGATCGAACCGAGGCGGGCTACGTCCATTCAGCTCACGAGCCAGTGCACTTCGTCCCTCTAAAATCAGGTCTGAATTGATGGCTTTTGTACCCATGAAAAAGATGCAGAGCGGGGCCATTGAAGCCCGCCATTTCGGTATTAAAAAAGCTGCCACGAGTTTGCTGGTGGCGGTCGCATTGGCCGGCTGTTCTTCAACGTCGTTGAACCGTGCGCCAGTGGAAGATCGAGCCATGCCCGCTCGCCCGGGCATGGCCGTCACCGCGTCCACGGTTCCTGCTCCGACCCTCACGCCGCCTGCCACCGAAACCAGCAAGCCCTTGACGGGTGCGGAAAACGCCGGCAAGCCGGGTTACTACACCGTCAAACCCGGTGACACATTGATCCGCATCGGTCTTGAATCAGGTCAGAACTGGAAAGACCTGATGAAGTGGAACAACTTCGAGAACCCGAACGTTCTTGAGGTGGGGCAGGTTTTGCGCGTCGTGCCGCCAGGGGCCGACCCCAATGCGGTTGCCACCCGTGCGGTGGTTTCGGCGAAGGTTGAAACCCGTCCGCTCGACGCGACCAAGGGCACACCGCCAGTGGCTGCGAGCGTCGCCACTGCGGCCTCCGGGGCTTCGTCGCAGCCGGCTGCTTCCGCCCCCGCCGCACGCGAGGGTGACGACAACATCAACTGGCTGTGGCCGGCGGGTGGCGCTGTGTTGTCGGCATTCGACGAGTCGCGCAGCAAGGGCCTGACCATCGCCGGCAAGCCGGGCGACCCGGTGTTGGCCGCCGCTGATGGCCGTGTCGTCTACGCGGGGTCGGGCTTGCGCGGCTACGGCAATCTGGTGATCCTCAAGCACAACAGCACCTACCTCACGGCGTATGCCCATAACCAGGCTTTGTTGGTGAAAGAGGATCAGTCGGTGCGCCGGGGTCAGAAGATCGCCGAGATGGGTTCAACCGACGCAGAGCGGGTGCAGTTGCACTTCGAGATCCGCAGGCAAGGCAAGCCGATCGACCCGGCCAAGCTGTTGCCCGCCCGTTGATTCAAGCCACGTTCAGCGTCGATCCAACCGGGCCCCGACATGACGAAAAAGCGCACGGTAATGAATGGGCATGCGCTGAACTCGTCGGGGGCGACACCATCGTCTGACCCGCCGTTGAACACGGCGGCGCCTGCGGATGGGCCGCTCGATGATGCGGCTGATTTGGTGGGCGAGACAGCCGACGAAGTCATTGCCGTCAAAGACTTGCCTGCGGGTGACGGTGAAGTTGGCAACACGCTGCAGACCTACCTGCGAGACATTCGCCGCGCACCGCTGCTGACGCCCGAGGAAGAGTTCGCCACCGCCACGCGCGCCCGAGCGGGTGACTTCAGTGCGCGGCAGGCCATGATCGAGCGCAACCTGCGGCTGGTGGTGAGCATTGCGAAGAACTACTTGGGCCGTGGCTTGCCGATGCCTGACCTGATTGAGGAAGGCAACCTCGGCTTGATGCACGCCATTGGCAAGTTCGAGCCCGAGCGTGGCTTTCGCTTCTCAACCTATGCGTCGTGGTGGATCCGCCAGAGCATTGAGCGGGCCATCATGCATCAGGCACGGTTGGTGCGTTTGCCCGTGCATGTGGTGCGCGAATTGAACCAGGTGCTCAAGGCTCGCCGTGCCTTGGAGGCCGACGCCTCACACGGGGAGCATGCCGACAAGCCGGTGCGTGTGGAAGACATCGCCGCCCGCGTGGGCCGACCGATCCAGGAAGTCAGCGAGTTGTTGAAGTTCGCCGAGTTGCCGGCTTCGCTGGATGCACCACTCGACCGCGAGAACTCGGAATCGCTTCTCGACACGGTGGCCGACGATGGCAACGCCGACCCGATGAGCCTGACGCTCAACCACGAGATCGACGTGTTGCTGCAGCACGGGCTCGATGAACTCAGCGATCGTGAACGCGAGGTGCTGGCGGGTCGCTACGGTTTGCGCGACCGCGAACCCGAAACGCTGGAAGTGCTGGCCGAGCGCCTGGGTCTCACCCGCGAACGCATCCGGCAGATCCAGCAAGAGGCGCTGGTGAAGCTCAAGCGTCGCATGGCCCAGAGTGGCATCGACCGCGACTCGATTTTCTGACTTTCGAGCGCTTGCTGAGCCGGGAGGCTGCTGTCAGCCCCTCGATAATCTCGCCCCATGACACAAGCAAATGAATGGCTGACGGTCGAGTCGCTCGACCTGGAAGCGCAAGGCGTGGCACACAACGCCGAGGGCAAGGTGGTCTTCATCGAAGGCGCGTTGCCGGGTGAGGAAGTGCAGGTCAGCGTCAACCGCAAAAAGAACAATTGGGAGCAGGCCACGCTGACCGCGCTGCGCAAAGAAAGCTCACAGCGTGTGACACCTGGCTGCCGGCACTTTGGCGTCTGCGGTGGCTGCAAGATGCAGCACTTCCATGTGGGCGCGCAGGTGGCCACCAAGCAACGCGCGTTGGAAGACGCGTTGTGGCACCTTGGCAAGCTCAAACCCGAACAGGTGCTGCGCCCCATTGAGGGCCCGTCGTGGGGCTATCGATACCGCGCGCGTTTATCGGTGCGGTACGTGGCCAAGAAGGGCGGCGTGTTGGTAGGCTTTCACGAGCGCAAGTCGAGCTACGTGGCCGACATGGACTGTTGCGAAGTGCTGCCTCCGCACATGAGCGCAATGCTGGTACCGCTGCGCGAGTTGATCGGTTCGATGGATCAGCGCGACCGCCTGCCGCAAATTGAGGTGGCGATTGGTTCGCAGGTCACGGCACTGGTGCTTCGGCACCTGCAGCCGTTGACGGTGGCCGACTTGCAGAGGTTGCGTGACTTTGCAAGTCAACACGGTGTGCAATGGTGGCTGCAGCCCAAGGGGCCCGACACGGTTCACTTGCTCGACGATGACGGCCCGCAGTTGTCTTACGACCTGCCCGAATTCGGCGTGAGCATGCCATTCAAGCCGACCGACTTCACCCAGGTGAACCACCAGATCAACCAGGTGCTGGTGGGGCGCGCGCTGCGCATGCTGAACGCGCAACCCGATGACCGCGTGATTGACTGGTTCTGCGGCCTGGGCAACTTCACCTTGCCCATCGCCACTCAAGCGCGAGAAGTGCTGGGCATCGAAGGCAGCGAGACGTTGGTGGCGCGTTCACGTGAGAACGCCGCCATCAATGGTTTGAGAGGGAAAGCGAGCTTCACGGCGCGCAACCTGTTTGAGATCACCCCGGCTGAATTGGCGAGCTACGGGGTGGCCGGTAAGTGGCTGGTCGATCCACCGCGTGAAGGCGCATTTGCCCTCGTGAAGGCGTTGGTCGAGTTGCATGCCGATGCGTCGCTGGCGCCGGGATACCAGCCTCCGCAGCGCATCGTGTATGTGAGTTGCAATCCGGCCACCTTGGCGCGGGATGCGGGCCTGCTGGTGCACCAGGCTGGCTACCGTTGCGTGGCTGCTGGCGCGATCAACATGTTTCCGCACACGGCGCACGTGGAAAGCATGGCGGTGTTCGAGCGCGCTTGACCCCCTAAGTGCGGCAATTGAGAACGGAAGCAGAAGCAGAAGCAGAAGCAGAAGCAGAAGCAGAAGTGAAAACGGGGCCCGAAGGCCCCGTTTTCATGTGTGATGAACGCTCAGTCGCGTTCGCCTCCGAAGATGCCCAGCAGGGCGAGCAGCGACTGGAACACGTTGTACAGGCTGAGGTACACGCCCAACGTGGCGGTGATGTAGTTGGTTTCTTCACCGTCCTTCACGCGCTTCAGGTCGTACAGGATGAAGGCTGAGAAGATGCCAATCGCGATCACCGAAAGCGTGATCATCAGCGCGCTAGATTGGATGAAGAAGTTTGCGATGCCAGCCACCAGCAGCATGATGCAGCCGATGAAGAGCCACTTACCCATCGCACTCAGGTCGCGCTTGATGACCGTAGACATGGTGGCCATGCCAAGGAAGATCAAGCCGGTGCCGGTGAATGCCGTCATGATCAGCCCAGCGCCGTTCGACAGACCGAGCACTGAGCCAATCAGGCGAGAAAGCATGATGCCCATGAAGAACGTGAAGGCCAGCAGCACAGGCACGCCAGCAGCGGAATTCTTGAACTTCTCTATGGCGAACATGAACCCGAATGCGCCGGCTATGAAGACGATCAGGCCAATGCCGGGAGACATGGCCCGGGCGATCCCGGTGGCCACACCGATATAAGCGCCCAGAATCGTGGGCACCATCGACAGTGCCAACAGCCAATAAGTGTTTCGCAAGACGCGGTTGCGTTGTTCGGCGACCGAGCCAGAACCGGCATAACCCGCGTAAGCAGTTTGCAGGTTTTCGTTCATGAGACCTCCAGTGGATGAATGCGTGGGATCAGACCCACTTGGGCGGATTCTAGTTCCGTGAATGCCTGGACCGGCGTGCTATTCCTACGGGCTTGGCACGCAGTATGCACATCGCTGGCGGGGCGGAAGCCGAAGCCGAAGCGCTGCAAAACGGCTGGCGGGTGGCGATTGCGATCGTCGATGACGGCGGCCACCTGCTGTGGCTGCAACGATTGGACGGTGCTGCGCCCCTTTCCGCGCACATCGCGCCTGCAAAAGTCCACACCGCCGCATTGGGCCGGCGTGACAGCAAGGACTATGAGGACATGGTCAACCAAGGCCGCATGCGTTCCTGAGTGCACCGCAAGTGCCTGGCCTGCTTGAAGGCGGCGTGCCCATCGTGTGGTGCAGGGGCAGTGTGCCGGTGCTGTGGGTGTCAGCGGTGTGAAAGCGGCCGAAGACGAGCAGATCGCAAAGGCCGGGATTGCGGCCCTTGCCCCTAGGTGCCTGTCGGGCTGGGGGAGCGTCGGCTGCAATTTGGCCGCAGCGGTCCATTTTTCACCGGCTTCTTGTCCCATAGCTACGGCTATGGGACAAGAAGCCGGCAAAAACTGTCCTCGC
>JAYSYW010000317.1:0-7104 GCA_043727255.1 Rhizobacter sp.
CGACGGTTCGCGTGAACGGTGTGCTTGAGCCGCCTTGCTGCATCGTGATCGTCAGCGTGGCGCTGCGCACCTGCGTGTCGTTGGGGGTGAACCGCACCGAGATGCGGCAGTCGGCGGCGCCCGCCGCCAGCGTCTGGGTGTTGCAGGCGTCCGATGAGCGGCTGAAGCGCGCCGCGCCGCTGCCGCTGAGGGCCACGCCGGTCACGACGATGCCTTCTGTCTTGGGGATGCTCAGGTCCACATGCTGGTCGGCCGGCGAGGAGTTGGCCGCGCTGGCGGTGAAGGTGAGGGTGGTGGCGCTCACCTTCGGCGTGTCAGCGATGTAGGCCGCGAGGTCGCTGATTTCATTGTTGATGCTCAGCGTGTTGAACTGGTTCATCACGCCACCCGCGTTGTTCTGGATCGCCAGCGACAGCCGGCTCTGTGCCGTATCGACGCTGATCGCCGCGTAGCCCGCCGCCGCAGACGTGAGCGAGCCCGAAATCGTTTGGCGCCTGTTCTGGACGGAACCGTGGCAACTGATGCAGTTCAGCCCGCCATCCCCAGGCGTGTTGTTGAACAGCGCGGCACCCGCCACCGGGTTGCGCGTCTGCGCGAGGCTGCCCGCGCTTGCAGCGGCGAGCGACGCGCTCAGGACGATGCGAAGCAAAAGCGCCACGTGCAGGGAAGAAGACACGGGGGGAAACACAGTGGAAGACACAGTGGAAGACACAGTGGAAAACGCGGAGGAAGAAGAAATCATGGTGGGCTGCGTAAGAGGTCGTCTTGCCGCTGTCTTCACCCATGCCTCAAGCGGTGGGTGACCAGCGGGGTGTCTGGGGTTCGGTGGGCACGGGTCGGCGCGCGCGGCCACCGCTTGATCGCACGTGCCCGATTTCATCGCACGTTGACGGTGCTCGCCCCGCACTTTGTTACGCCGCGTTCGTTTGAGGTTCCACCAGCCCTGGCCAAGTGATGCCGCGTGGACCCCGTGGCCGAAGGGGGCATCAGCCGGTGGTTTTCGGCGGGTGGCATTGAGGTGTGCGGTAGTTGGCAGATGGGCCGTTGCCTTGTGTCACGCGTGGACGCGTCTGCTTACCACGCGTGGCCACATGCGGCGCGGGTCTTGGAGATGGTGCGAGCGGCGGTGCGGGACACGGGGCCGTCAGCAGCCGACCCTGGGTTGGCCGGGGCGCGGCGTCAATGCGCGGGTGCGCTGGTCAACCAGGCGGGCGAAGTTGCCCTGGTCATTGAGAAAGGGTGCCAGCGTGGCCAGTTCGGCTTGCGCCAGTTGCAGCTTGTCTTGGCCACATTGCCAGTCGCCGTCGATCAGCTCCATCAGTGCCCATTCCGCCTGCAGCGCCGCGTGCGAGTACATCGCCTGTTGGCTGCGCGTCGTCACCAAAGTCTGCAGGGCTTGTTGGAACAGGCCCCGGGCCTGGGTTTGGTCCCGCGAGGGGCCTTGAGCAAAGAGCCCCTTTGCAAGTTGCCGAATGGCCTCGACCTTGGATTGCACGTCTTGCCCCGCCCGCTCGTGGGCACGCACAAAGAAGGGCCGCGCCGCGTCGGGCAGGTTGACGAAGGCGAAGGTGTTCCCGATCACCAGAAGCTCGGGCGGGGTGAGCAGTTCCTTGTGTTTCTCGAACAGCTCGCGGTGCTTGCTCATCAAGACAAACAAGCGTGTGTTGACCGCCCGGCCCACGGTGTCGTACAGAAACGGGTCTTGAATGCCGGCGAGCGCTTTTCCTCCCTCGGAAATGATGACGACGGATTGCTCGACCACGTCACGCAGGCGCACCAGTTCTTCGGCGGCGCGTTTCTTGTCGGGTTCGATGAAGCGGTCCCAAACGCCGAGTGGGAAGCTGTAGGCCAGCGTGAGCGCGAGCGAGGCGATGCCTCCCCAATCCTTGATCCGTTCGAGCCTTGTCTTGTGCTTGGGCAGGGTGCGTTCTTCGAGCACCGCCACCCGCGTGGCCAGCAACTCATCGGGCGAACGAGGCGCCGGCACTGCGGCAAGCGCCGCAGCGGGCCGGTCATCGGCCAGGGCCAGTTCGGCTGTCATGGCGTGGTGAGGCAGTGGTACAGGTTGTCTGCGCGGGCCGGGCCGGGCAGGTGGCCGGTCGCAAGGTTGCCTGGCAAGCCCGAGATGCTGTGCAGCAGCGAGCCCACATCTGACGGGCCCGAGATGAGGCCCAGGTTGCGGATGGCCTTGATCGCGTAGCAGTCCGCGTTGACCTCTGAGTTGACATGCGGTGGCAGGGCGTGGTGTGCGCATTCATGGGCGTACCAGAACTGCCGCACAAACTCGGGCAGCGAGGCCACCACGTTGGGGTTGATCTGGATCACCGGCTGCCCATTCAACAGTTGATGGGCGACCCCCACGTTGTTGAGATATGGGTTGGCGAAGTAGGGCACAGGAATGCCTGTGAACGAAGTGCAGGGCAGCGGTTGGGCAGCCAGTGGCAAACACGCCAGCATCCCTGAAAGGGCAGTGAGCAGCCTGAGCATTTCGACCTCCGTTTGTGCGTAAAGACAAACGAACTGTCCACAGTCGAAACCTGTTGCGCATCATCCAGTCAGATGACTTGCGAGCGGCG
Organism: Rhizobacter sp.; assembly: GCA_043727255.1. GTDB lineage: Bacteria > Pseudomonadota > Gammaproteobacteria > Burkholderiales > Burkholderiaceae_C > Rhizobacter. The sequence continues at coordinate 2,577 of JAYSYW010000317.1, forward strand.
CCACCGGCGCTCGATGTGCGGGGCCTGAAGCGTCAGAAAGCGGGTGTCCGCAGGGTTTGCCGGGCCTTCACTTCGCAGGCGGAAGCGCCCCCGACCACCCCTCGCGCAACACATTCTTCTGCACCTTGCCCATCGCGTTGCGTGGCAGTTCATTCACCACCGCAACCTGCTTGGGCACCTTGAAGTTGGCGATGCGCGCCTTCAGGGCCGCCACGATTCCGGCCCCGTCGATCACTGCGCCGGAGCGTGGCACCACCACCGCCACCACCGCTTCGCCGAAGTCGGGGTGTGGCACGCCGATCACGGCGCTTTCGGCCACGCCGGGCAGGTCGTTGATGAAGCCTTCCACCTCGGCGGGGTAGACGTTGAAGCCGCCGCTGATGATGAGGTCTTTGCTGCGGCCCACGATGCTGAGGTGGCCGCCTGCGTCGATCAAGCCCAGGTCTCCGGTCTTGAACCAGCCGTCGGCCGTGAACTCTTCGCGTGTTTTCTCGGGCATGCGCCAGTAGCCGGCAAAAACGTTCGGGCCGCGCACCTCGATGCCCCCGATCTCGTCCGCCGGCAGCAGGACTTGTTCATTCGCCACCCGGATGCTCACCCCCGGCAGTGCGAAGCCGACCGTGCCGCCGCGCCGTTCGCCGTCGTGGGGGTCGCAGGGGTTGGAGGCCAGCATGCCGGTCTCGCTCATGCCATAGCGTTCAAGAATCGTGTGGCCTGTGCGTTCCTTGAACGCGTTGAAGGTGTCGATCAACAAGGGCGCCGAGCCCGAGACGAAGAGCCGCATCGAACGGCAGGCCTCGCGCGTGAAGCCCGCTTCGGCCAACAGCCGCACATAGAGCGTGGGCACGCCCATGAACACCGTGGCCTCGGGCAGGCGGGCCAGCACGGCTTGCGGGTCGAACTTCGAGAACCAGATCATCTTGCTGCCGTTCAGCAGCGCCCCGTGCGAGGCGACGAAGAGGCCGTGCACATGGAAGATCGGCAGCGCGTGGATCAGCACATCACCCGGCTGCCACTGCCAATACGCCTTCAACGTGAGCGCGTTGCTGAGCAGGTTGCCGTGCGTCAGCATCGCGCCCTTGCTGCGCCCGGTGGTGCCGCTGGTGTAGAGGATGGCGGCCAGATCGTCGGCCGCGCGCGGCACCGGCACCTGCTGGTCGCTGTGGTGCGCGGCGCGTTCAAGCAGCGTGCCGCTGCGGTCTTCGTTGAGCGTGAAGACGTGCTTCACGCCACGCGTGAAGGCGAGCTTGCTCAGCCAGCCGTGGCTCTTGCCTGCACACACCACCACCACCGGCTCGGCGTTGTCGATGAAGTAGCCCATCTCGGCCGCCTGGTAGGCGGTGTTGAGCGGCAGGTACACGTGGCCGGCGCGCAGCACGGCCAGGTAGAGCATCAGCGCTTCGACCGACTTCTCGGTGTGTGCCGCGATGCGGCTGGAAGGCGGCAGGTCAAGCGAGCCCAGCAGGTTGGCGAGCATCGCGCTGCCGCGTTCAAGGTCGGCCCAGGTGTAGCGCGCGTGCTCGCCGTCGGCGCATTCGATGGCCACAGTGTTCAGGTCAGCGGGGAAGGCGGCCCGCAGGGTGGAGAAAAGATGGTTCTGCATGTCGGGGGATTGTCTTCGGGGTCGTGTGAGGGGCGGGCCTTCGACCCATCGGAGCCATCAACGGATCAGTGGTCGGTGGTGCTTGGAATGCGCAGATGCCCAGCCGGCGCCTATGTGAATGCCGCTGCTGCCGCGTCGGCTTCGGCTTCAGGCCACATGCTCGGAAACAGGAAGCGCAGGCCCCCCAGGGGGATGCCGAAGCGCACCTGGCCGCGCGGCGTGTCCGACACCAGCAACCCGGCATCGAGCAGCTTGCTGATGAGCGTGGTTGCCGTGCGCTCGCCCAGCCCCGTCATGCTGGCGAAGTCTCCCCGGCTGATGGCGCCCTGGGTGGCGAACAGGTAGTGCAAGGGCCGCAGTGCCTCGATGCGGATGCCACGCCTGACCACCTTCTCTTCATGCGCGAGCAAGGCGCCCAATCGGTCTTGCATCTCCTGCAGGTTGAGCATCTGGGCCATGAAGCGCACCTGGTCCAGGCACACCCCGAGGAAGAAGTCGATCCACTCGACGAGCATTCGTTGGCTGCGCTGCCCTCGGCCATCCAGATCGCCCATCCTGGGCATGTCGGCGTTGGACAGTTTCTCGCCGTAGGCATCGGCATTGCACGCAAGCCCTCGCAGCGGAGACCACAGGCCAGCGGTCAGGTCCAGCGACTGCAGCACTGCCAGCGTGTGCAAGCGGGCCGTGCGGCCGTTGCCGTCGAAGAAGGGGTGGATCCATACCAGCCGGTGATGTGCGGCGGCTGCCGCCACAACCTGGAGCTCGCCTCGGCGCACGCGACCATAGGCCGTGGACCAACGCTGCACGAGGGCGCCCAGGGCGTCGCTGGCCGGCGCCACGTGGCGCCTGATGGCAACGTCACGCGTGCGCATCTGCCCGGGGACCACGACCACTTTCTCGGTGACGTTCCCGTCGAGGCCGTGCAACTGCACCACCCGGTCGGGCGCATCGAGCTGGGCGAACAAGTGTTCGTGGATCCCCTGAATGGCCTGGGCCGAATAGAGCCCTTCAGTGGCCTTGGGCTGTTCGCAGAGCCAGCGCTCGGTTTCGATGTGGGCCACCGCCAGGCGCTGCAGCCGAGCCTTCTCTGCGTCTTCTGAAAAAACCTTGGCCATGGCGCGCTCGATCTCGACGGGGCGTGTGTGTTCGCCCTCGATCTTGTTCGAGTAGTACGAGTTCATGGACCGCAGCAACCGGGCCAACTCGCGGCTCACACCGGCTTGGCAGGCGCCGGTGAGCCGCCCGGCCTCTGTGCGGAGGTCGTGCGCCTTTTCCAGCACGGGCTCCATCGCGTGCTCTTGAGGGAGCAGCGGTTCCAACTGATCGGAGTGGCCCAGGTTCATGGTTGTGATTTGCGTATGTGAATTTGCGTATAACTATCTGATAGTTATCAGATTAACGTGAATTTGCAGAAATTTATGCGTATAAAAATGCTGATGTTCATGCGGCTGATTTCCTCCCCCTTGCCAAGGCGTCAATGCCCGTTCCGCGCCCCGAGCGAACCCCCTCTCGGCCGCGAGGCCCACGCCGCCATGCACGCTGGTTAAAGTGCGCGCACTTCCGATTCGACCCCGCCATGCCGCACACCTTCATGTCACGTCTGGGCCACAACCCGTCTGCCCGCTCTTTCCTCCGCCCCGTTCCCCTGGCCATTGGCTTGCTGGTCGCCGGCCACGGCGGGTCTGATGTTCAGGCGCAATCGCCTGCTGCGCCTGCCGCAGCCGCCGCGCCCGTGGGCGCGGCTTCGGCCCCCAGCCCCGCCCCGGTGATGCTGGCGCCCGTGGAAGTGCGGGCCACGCGCAGCAGCGCCGACACCGAAGAGCGCCGCGAGTCCACCGCCGCCAAGATCGTGGTCGGCCGTGACGAGATCGAGCGCTTTGGCGACAACACCGTGGGCGACCTGCTCAAGCGGCTGCCCGGTGTCACGGTGCAAGGCGCACCAGGGCGCGGGGGTGCGATCCGCATGCGGGGGCTGGGCAATGGCTACACGCAGATCTTGATCGACGGCGACCGGGTGCCGCCGGGGTTTTCGATCGAGTCGTTGTCGCCCGAACAGATCGAGCGCATCGAGATCTTGCGTGCGCCCACCGCCGAGACCGGCGCCCGCGCCATCGCAGGCACCATCAACCTGGTGATGCGCGAGGGCGTGCGCCAACGGCTGAACCAGGTGCGTGCCGGTGTCAGCGTCGAGAACGGCCGCCTGCAGCCCAACGTGTCATGGACGCGCAACGACAAGCTTGATGCGCTGACCTACAACCTCTCGCTTTCGGCCTATGCCAGCGAGCGTGTGTACGAAAACCGCACCACCACCGTCACCACGCCGCTGGCCGGTGGCCCGCCCACCGAGGTGGACGTGGAAACCGAACGCCTGCTCGGCCGCCGCGCGGGTCTGCATGCCACGGGCCGCTTGCAGGGCCGGGGTGGCAAGGGTGATTCGTGGGTGCTGACGCCGATCGTGGTGATCAGCGAGGGCACGTCCCGCCAGAGCAGCACGCTGGCCCGCAGCCCCGGCTCGGTGACCCCCGCGCCCTTTGCGAGCAGCGAAGGCCGCAGTGAAGGCGGTTATTCCTTGCTGCGCTTGAATGGCCAGTACAACCGGACGCTGGCCGATGCCGGCAAGCTGGAATTGCGAGGCGGCGTGGGCCATGGACGTTGGGACAGCCGGGTGCGGCGCAGCTTCGATGCCGCTTCGGTGCCACCCCGCGATGACCGCGAAGACAACCGCGACGACAGTGCCAACCTCGGCACCAAGTACACCGTGCTGATGGCCAACGACCACCTGTTCGTGGCCGGCGCCGAGTTTGAAGCGAATCGCCGCAACGAACGCCAGGACCGCAGCAATGAAGGCCTGTTCGATTCAACCGCCCGCAGCAGCCGCGTGGCCGGTTATGCACAAGACGAATGGACGCTCACGCCGCAATGGGC
>JAYSYW010000318.1:0-7104 GCA_043727255.1 Rhizobacter sp.
ACCTGCTCGCCCGGTCGGGCCGCATGGCCGATGTGCTCGGAAAACTCAGCGGCTCGACCATCGACACGCTCTACGTCAGCCCCGACGCCCTGGGCAGCGCCGAGTGCGTGTCGCGCCCTGAAATCAACTACCTGTCGGTGCGCCACAACCCGGCCTTCAAGGCGCAGCGCATCGACATACCCGGTGACGTGCGCATCGGCCACCGCGTGCTGGGTGACTGGGGCCTGCATGTGGCCGAGGTCGATCTGACGATGGGCAACCTGATCGAGGTGGTGGGCCAGCAGGTGAAGGCGTTCCAGGCGCACGCGAAGTAAAGCAAAAACAAAAGCAAACCGGCCCGGGGCCGCATGGCCCTCGACCAACGGGGAAGCGGGGCGACTTCTAGAATCTTTCGCCTCACCCCCCGAAAGCCTCCCCATGACGTCCGGAGTCATCCGCATCCGCGGCGCCCGCCAGCACAACCTCAAGAACCTCGACCTCGACATCCGCACGGGTGAGATGACGGTTGTCACCGGGCCCAGCGGCTCGGGCAAATCGAGCCTGGTGTTCGACACGCTGTATGCCGAAGGGCAACGGCGCTACGTCGAAACCTTCAGCGCCTACGCCCGCCAGTGTCTCGACCGCATGGACCGCCCGGCGGTCGACCGGGTGGACGGTGTGCCGCCCGCCATCGCCATCGACCAGACCAACCCGGTGCGCACCTCGCGCAGCACGGTCGGCACGATGACCGAGCTGAACGACCACCTGAAGCTCTTGTTCGCGCGGGCCGCAGAGTTGTTCGACCAGCAGACCGCGCAGCGCGTGCGGCACGACACGCCGGAGACGATTTACGCCGAGTTGATGGCGCGGACGGCCGCCTTCGCCGGGCCGCCCCAAGAAGGCGATGCGCCCCCTTGGGGGGGCGGCGCAGAGCGCCTAGGGGGCTCCATCCACGATGACCCGCGCTTGGTGATCACGTTTCCGGTGGAACTGCCCGGGAACACAAGTGCCGATGAGATCGAGCAGTGGCTGTCGGCAAGCGGCTTCACGCGGGTGCAGGCTGAACGCGAGGTCGCGTCACCAACCGGGCCGCGCAAGGTGCTCGACGTGGTGGCCGACCGCTTCCGCATTCAGGGCGTGGAGAAGGTGAGGGCGGTCGAAGCCATTGAGATGGCGTTGAAGCGGGGGAGTGGGCGGGTGAGTGTGTATGTGGTGGATGCACCCGTTCGCGCTGATGCCGCCACCGCTGATCGATCTGAATCCATCACTTCCCGATCTGAAGCCACCACTTCCTTTCGGCCTGACCCCCACTCCGTTCGCCCTGACCCTCTCTCCAGTCCCGTTCGCACTGAGCCTGTCGAAGGGTCTGGTGCCATTCGCACCGAACTCCCCCCAACCACCGTTCGCCCTGACCCTCTCTCCGGTCCCGTTCGCACTGAGCCTGTCGAAGTGCCCGCGCAGATGGAGGCGGGGCTTCGACAGGCTCAGCCCGAACGGGGCTTGGGAGGTGAGGCAAGAAGCCCTTCGATCCGCCTTCAGGCGGACCCTGTTCTGAGCCTGTCGAAGGGTCAGGGCGAACGGAGTGGTGGCAATGGTGAACAGGTGAAGAGTGAAAGCGAGGACCGCTCCCCTCCCGTTCGCACTGAGCCTGTCGAAGTGCCTGCATCCACACAAGAATCCCGCTGGCGCTTCTCCACCGGCCTGCACTGCCCTGACAGCGACCAGCGCTACCAAGACCCCCAACCCGCGCTGTTCTCGTTCAACTCCGCCATGGGCGCCTGTGACACCTGCCGGGGCTTCGGCCGTGTCATCGGGGTGGACTGGGGCCTCGTCATCCCCGACCCGCGCAAGACGCTGCGCTCGGGCGTCATCAAGACCATCCAGACCCCCGCCTGGAAAGAGATCCAGGCCGACCTGTTGAAGTACGCGGGCGAAGCCGGCATTCCACGCGACACGCCCTGGCCGCAGCTCAGCGAAGCCCAGCACGACTGGGTCATCAACGGTTCGCCCAACTGGAAGGGCAACTGGAACAAGCAGTGGTACGGCATCAAGCGCTTCTTCGAGTACCTGGAGTCGAAGGCCTACAAGATGCACATCCGCGTGCTCTTGTCGAAGTACCGAAGCTACACACCCTGCCATGTGTGCGGCGGCGCGCGGCTCAAGCTCGAAGCCTTGCTGTGGCGCATGGGCTCGAAGGCCGATGCCGACGGCGTGCTGCCCCCTGAAAAGCGCTTCATGCCGCACGGCGCCACGTGGTCGCGCACGCAGCTCGAAGCCCTGCCCGGCCTCACGGTTCACGACCTGATGCTGATGCCCATCGACCGCATCCGCCGCTTCTTCGACGGGCTGTATGACGACCCCCAAGACGCCGATGGCGTCGTCCCCCCAGGGGGGAGTCGGCCGCTTGGGGCGGCCCGGCGCGGCCTCAGTCTGCCCAGCACCATGCTCGACGAAGCCCTGAAGCTGCTGCTCGATGAAATCCGCACGAGGCTCAAGTACCTGTGCGATGTGGGCTTGGGCTACCTCACGCTCGACCGCCAAAGCCGCACGCTGAGTGGCGGCGAAGTGCAGCGCATCAACCTCACCACCGCGCTCGGCACCTCGCTCGTCAACACGCTGTTCGTGTTGGACGAGCCCAGCATCGGCCTGCACCCGCGCGACATGAACCGCATCGTCGAAGCGATGCACCGGCTGCGCGACGCGGGCAACACGCTGGTCGTCGTCGAGCACGACCCGGCCGTCATGCTGGCCGCCGACCGCCTGATCGACATGGGCCCCGGCCCCGGCGAACGCGGCGGCAGCATCGTGTTCGACGGCACCCCCGAAGACATCCGCCAGGCCGACACGCTGACCGGCGCCTACCTCGGCGCGCGCAAGCAGGTGGGCATGGGCATGCGGCGCTTGGTGACCGAGGCCACGCCCAAGCTGATTGTTGAAGGCGCACGCGACCACAACCTGCAAAACATCACCGTCGAGTTTCCGTTGCATCACCTGGTGTGCGTGACGGGGGTGTCGGGTTCGGGCAAGAGCACGCTGATGCAAGACGTGCTGTTCCCCGCGCTCGAACGCCACTTCGGCAAGCCGACCGAAACCCCGGGTGAACACGACCGCCTGCTGGGCGCCGACTGGCTGAGCGCCGCCGTGTTCGTGGACCAGTCGCCCATCGGCAAAACCGCGCGTTCCAACCCGGCCAGCTACGTGGGCGCGTTCGACGAAATCCGCAAGCTCTTTGCCAGGGAAGCGCTCGCCGCCCAGCGCGGCTACACCGCCGGTGTGTTCAGCTTCAACGCGGGTGATGGGCGCTGCCCCACCTGCGGCGGCTCGGGCTTCGAGCACGTCGAGATGCAGTTCCTGAGCGACGTGTACCTGCGCTGCCCCGATTGCGACGGCCGGCGCTTCCGCGCCGAGATCCTCGACGTGAAGCTCGACCGCCGCCTGCCCAGTGATGTGCAACGCACGCTCAGCGTTGCCGATGTCTTGGAACTCACGGTCAGTGAAGCCGTGCAGCTGTTTCGCGATGACCGTGAGGTGTTGCGCCTGCTGCAACCCATCGTCGATGTCGGCCTCGAATACGTGAAGCTCGGCCAGCCCGTGCCCACGTTGAGCGGTGGCGAAGCGCAGCGTTTGAAGCTCGCCGGCTACCTGGCCGAGGCGGCGCAGAGCGCCACCGCCAGCCGGCAATCCGTCGCCAAGAAGGGCACGCTCTTCATGTTCGACGAGCCCACGACAGGCCTGCACTTCGACGACATCGCCAAGCTGATGCGTGCCTTCCGCAAGCTGCTCGACGCGGGCCATTCGCTGGTTGTCATCGAACACAACCTCGACGTGGTCCGCGCGGCCGACTGGCTGATCGACCTCGGCCCCGAAGGCGGCGAAGCGGGTGGCCTGGTGGTGTGCACCGGCACGCCGGACGACGTGAAGCAGCACCCCACGTCACACACGGGCGCCGCGCTGCGCGAGTACGACGTGTCGATGCGGCTCGGCGCGCATGCCGTCGAAGAAGGCCGGCCGCTGCAAACGGTGTTCAAGAAGGCACGCGACGAACGCAAGGCCAGTGACGAGTTCATCCGCATCGTCAACGCACGTGAACACAACCTGAAGTCGCTCGACGTGAGCATTCCGCGCGGCAAGTTCAGCGTGGTGACCGGCGTGTCGGGCTCGGGCAAGAGCACGCTCGCGTTCGACATCTTGTTCAACGAAGGCCAGCGCCGCTACCTCGAATCGCTGAACGCCTATGCGCGCAGCATCGTGCAGCCGGCGGGCCGGCCCGAGGTGGATGCGGTGTACGGCATTCCGCCCACCGTGGCCATCGAACAGCGCCTGAGCCGTGGTGGCCGCAAGAGCACGGTGGCCACCACCACCGAGGTGTGGCACTTCCTGCGCCTGCTGTACGTGAAGCTCGGCACGCAGCACTGCGTGAAAGACGGTTCGCCCGTGCGGCCGCAAAGCATCGAGAGCATCGCGGCGCAACTGCTGCGCGACTACAAGGGCCAGCACGTGGGCTTTCTGGCGCCGCTGGTGATTGCACGCAAGGGCATCTACAACGACCTCGCCAAATGGGCCAAGGCCCGTGGCCACACCCACCTGCGGGTCGATGGCGACTTCGTGCGCGTGGACCCGTGGCCCAAGCTCGACCGCTTCAAGGAACACACGCTCGAACTGCCAGTGGGCGACCTCGTGATTGGCACCGACAACGAAGCCGAGATGCGCGCCCTGTTGGCCAAGGCGCTTGAGCACGGCAAGGGCGTGATGCATTTGCTGAACCCGCTGCACGGCCTGCGCGGCGCCATGTTGGCCGGCACACCCACCCGCAAGATCGGCCAGGTGAAGGTGTTTTCAACCCAGCGCGCCTGCCCCACCTGCGGCACCAGCTACCCCGAGCTGGACCCGCGCATGTTCAGCTACAACAGCAAGCACGGCTGGTGCACCACCTGCGTGGGCACCGGCCTCGCGTTGACGCGTGAACAGCGCAAGGTCTACGACGACTCGGTGCGCGACGACGACAACAAGGGCCGTGAACAAAGCTTCCCCGCCGAAGAGGCGGAAGTGGAAGGCGTCGTTGATGAGCCGTGCCCTGATTGCGCCGGCACGCGGCTCAACCCCAGCTCACGCGCCGTCACCTTCGAGGCGCATTCGATCGCATGGATCGCGCAGTGGTCGGTGAGCGACGCAAGGCGCTGGGTCGAGTCGCTGCAACTGAAGGGGCGTGACGCCGAGATTGCGCGCGACGTGATCACCGAGATCAAGAGCCGGCTCGAATTTCTTGAAGAAGTGGGCCTGGGCTATCTGACGCTTGACCGCGCCGCGCCCACGCTCAGCGGCGGCGAAGCGCAACGCATCCGCCTGGCTGCGCAGCTGGGCAGCAACCTGCAAGGTGTTTGCTACGTGCTCGATGAACCCACCATCGGCCTGCACCCGCGTGACAACCAGATCTTGCTGAACGCGTTGCACAAGCTGGGTGACAAGGGCAACACGCTGGTGGTGGTTGAACACGACGAAGACACCATCCGCCGCGCCGATCACATCATCGACATCGGCCCTGGCGCCGGCAAACGCGGTGGCACGCTGGTGGCGCAGGGCACGGTGGCCGAGGTGTCGGCGCAGGCCGGGTCGGTGACCGGGCGCTTTCTGGCTCACCCATTGATCCACCCGTTGCAGGCCCGGCGTGCCATCTCCACCGAAGCGCTCACGAAAGACCGTGAGAAAAAGGGCCCGCTGACCATCCACGGCGCCACGCTGCACAACCTGCAGCAGGTGACGGTGGACATTCCGCTGCGCCGGCTGGTCGCCATCACCGGCGTCAGCGGCTCGGGGAAGAGCACGCTGGCACGCGACGTGTTGCTGAGCAACCTGCTGTTCATCAACACACGCGGTGGCAAGCCGCAATGGCAGGGCTGCGACAACATCGAAGGCTGGGGTTTCATCGACCGTGTGCTCGAGGTCGATCAAACGCCCATCGGCAAAACACCGCGCTCTTGCCCAGCCACCTACATCGGTTTCTGGGACACGGTGCGCAAGCTCTTCGCCGACACGCTGGAATCGCGCGCCCGGGGCTACGGCCCGGCGCGCTTCAGCTTCAACACCGGCGAAGGCCGTTGTCCGGGGTGTGAAGGGCAGGGCATGCGCACCATCGAGATGAGCTTTCTGCCCGATGTGAAGGTGCCTTGCGACGTGTGCCATGGGCAGCGCTTCAACCCCGAAACGCTGGCCGTGAGCTGGCGCGGCAAAAGCATCGGCGACGTGCTGCGCATGGAGATCGACGAGGCGGTGGAGTTCTTCGCGTCCATGCCCAAGATCTCGCACCCGTTGCAGTTGCTGAAAGACGTGGGCCTGGGTTACCTGACGCTCGGCCAGCCGTCGCCCACCTTGAGTGGCGGCGAGGCGCAGCGCATCAAGCTGGTCACTGAGTTGACCAAGGTGCGCGACGAGGTGGGCCGGCGCGGCAACAAGGCGCCGCACACGCTGTATGTGCTGGACGAACCCACTGTGGGCCTGCACATGGCCGACGTGGAGAAGTTGATTCGTGTGCTGCACCGGCTGGTGGACGCGGGCCACAGCGTGGTCGTCATCGAACACGACCTCGACGTGATCGCCGAAGCCGACTGGGTGATCGACATGGGCCCGGAAGGCGGCGCCAAGGGCGGCCAAGTGGTGGCGGCCACCGACCCGAACAGCCTGGCGCGCAACGCCGACAGCCACACCGGCGTGGCCTTGAAGCCGGTGCTGGCGCGGGTGGCGACATGACGCAACGCCTTGGCATCGTCAGCGCCATGCACGACGAGCTGCATGCGCTGCTGCGGCACATGCCCGACGAAGCGCTGGTGCGCCGCGCCGGCCGCGAGTTCTGGGTGGGCCACTTCGAGGGCCACGAGGTGGTGGTGGTGTTGTCGCGCATCGGCAAGGTGGCGGCTGCCACCACGGCCACGGTGTTGCTGACCGAATTTGGCGTGACGCGCATTGTCTTCACCGGCACCGCCGGTGGGCTGGGCGAAGGCGTGCGTGTGGGCGATGTGGTGGTGGCAGACAGCCTGATGCAGCACGACCTGGACGTGTCGCCGCTGTTCCCGCGCTACGAGGTGCCGATGACGGGCTGCTCAAGCTTCGCGCCCGATGCCGTCATGTCAG
>JAYSYW010000319.1:0-7092 GCA_043727255.1 Rhizobacter sp.
GCCGGGGTTGCAGACCCGCATCACCGACCACAGCTCGGCCAGCCGGTTTTCGATGGGCGTGCCCGACAAGGCCAGCCGGAACGCGGCGCGCATCTCGTGCACGGCCTGCGCCCGTTTGGCAGCGGCGTTCTTGATGGCCTGGGCTTCGTCGAGCACCAGCGTGTGCCAGTCGCGGGCGGCGAACGCGGCCACGTTTTGCTGGTGCATCTGGTACGAGACCACCACCACGTCGTGCGCCTCCATCTGGTCGATCAGGCTGGCGCGGTCGGACTCGCTGAACACGTGCAGGCGCAGCGTTGGCGCGAAACGGCGCGCTTCGGCCTGCCAGTTGCCCATCAGCGAGGTGGGGGCCACCAGCAGGGCCGGGCCACCCGCCGCGCGGGCCAGCAGCACGGCCAGGGCTTGCAGGGTTTTGCCCAGGCCCATGTCGTCGGCCAGGCAGGCGCCGAAGCCGGCGTCGGCCAGCCGCATGGCCCATTGGTAGCCTTCTTCCTGGTACGGGCGAAGCTGCGCCTGCAGGCCGGCCGGCAACACGGGTTGCGCCTGTTGGGCGGCTTGCAGGCGCTCGATGCGTTGGTGAAAGGCCGCGTCGGCGTCGAGCTGCGCGCCGTCGGTCACGGCATCGAGCCAGGCGGCGGCGACCAGCGGCACACGGGCTTCGCCACGGTGCACGTCCACCACGCTGGAAAGCTCGTCAAGGCGAGCGCGCAGTTCTTGCGTCAACGCGAGGTAGCGGCCTTCGCCCAGAGGAATGAAGCGGCCCCGGTTCGACTGGCTCCAGGCCAGCATCTGCGAGAGGCTGAAGACCAGCGATTCATCGACGCTGACGCCGCCTTGCAGCGCCAGCCAGTCGGCGGCGCTGCTCACGGTCACTTGCAGTTGCGACAGCGCGGCGCTGTCCACCCGGATGGTTTTGCCGGCCGGCCAGTCGAGCGCGGAGAGCACGCCGCCGGCCGCTTCGAGGGTGTGCAGTTGTTCGACCAGCGCCAGCGCATCGTCGGCCGCATCGACCTGCCATTCGCAACTGGCCGCACCCGGCGCCAGCGGCTCCAGCATCGGGCAGGCGTCGAGCACGGCATCGAGGTGGCTGCGCTCTTGCGCAAGGTCGCGCTGCGCGCCGAGCGTTTCGCCGCGCAGCGCCGCAACCAACCGGGCCCGGCCACTGCCGGGCGCGACGCGCGGGCCTTCGGGGCCGATCGGCGCCACCACCAGCCGCAGTGAAACGCCCGTGCCCTGCGGCGCCAGCTCGGCGCGCAGCCGGGCGTCGGGGGGCACGTCGCGGGCGGCCTGCACTTCGTCGGCGTGAACCTGGAAATGCGCACCCAGGCCGCGCAGCACCTGCTGCAACTGCTCGGCGCCGTCGGGCGGCACCAGCAGGCCGTCGCCCAGCAACTGCGCCACGCGCCGATGCGCGGGGGTGAGGCGCACGACACGGGCGCGCTGTGGCGATTCGCGCAGCACGCTGATGCCTTGCAGCGCCTCGGCCTCGCGCAGTTCGGTGGCGCTTTGGTGCATGTAGCTGATGCGCCGGGGGTGCAGGCCGGGCAGCATGCGCACGCGGCGCTGGTTGCCCACGTTGACCACGTCGATTTCGGGCGCGGCTTCGACCAGGGTGACAAAGCTGCCCGGCGCGTCGTCGAACACCACGGCCGGGTGGCCGATCAGTGCGGCCAGCGCCGAGGGCAGGTCGAACCGCATGTCGCGGTCGTAAGGCACGGGCCGCACCGCGCGCGCCACGTTGGCGTCGGCGGGTTTCAGGTTTTCGGTGCGGGCCAGTTTGCTCAGCGACATCGGCTTGGCTTTGCCCCAGCCGCGCACGCCGCGTTTTTGTTCCTGGGGCTGGATGTCTTCCAGCGCGCCGTGGCCGTCCACGGTGAGCACCCAGACCAAGCGTGTGTCTTCGCCCGACTCGGGGCTCACGGCGCCCTCGGGCGCGGCCACGGTCAGCAGCGAGGCCAGCGCGACGCGCCACGACGCTTCGGGCGGCGGCACAAAGAAGCCTTCGGGCGGGGGCTGGCCACCGACCACACCCACGGCGGCGTCGATCTGCGCCAGCCAGGTCGTGAGGCCGGCGGCGGCCACGCGCTCGCGCAAGGCCGCCAGCGCCTTTTGGGTCTCGGGGGTTTGCACCTGCGGTGCGGTGTCTTGCTTCAGCCATGCCGCCACCAGCCAGCGCCAGGGGTCGAGCCGGTCCATATAAGGCGGCCGGCTCTGCGGATGGAACGGGTGGAGGTCGCGCGGGGCCGTGCCCAGACGCATTTGCACGGCCAGGGCCATGAGGCCGGTCCAGTCGGCCAGGTCGGGCGTGCGCTTGCCGCCTTCGGCCAGGCAGAACTTCAGGGCTTTGTGCAGGTGCGCCGGGCTTTGCTGGGCCAGCAGCGCCAGCACGTAGGGCAACTGCAGCATGTCGGGCAGCAGGTTCTTGCGCTTGCCGGTGGCTTCTTTGAGCCGGGGCCAGACGGCGTCGTAAGCCTCTTCGGCCTGCTGCCACCGACCGGCCAGCGCCCACACCGCCGCCTGGGCGGCCTGCGCCAGCGGTTGCCAGTAGTCGGACTCTTCTTGCCCGGCCTGCGTCAAGGGCTGAACCAGGCCGGCGATGTCACCGGCACGCTCCGACCAGAGCCAGTGCTCGGCCAGCGCCATGCGCAAGGGAAAACCGTCCGGCCCGCGGTGGTCGGCGAGGTGGGCTTCGGCCAGCGCGGCCAGGGGCAACGAAGGCTCGCCCCAGCCGTGCATGAGCACGGAAAGGCTGTTGAACAACAGGTCGCGTTGCAGGCTCGGGGCCAGGCGCTTGAACAAGGCTGCGTCGAGCCCGTGGGACACGGCGCTGTTGACCACACCCGCCCAATCGATGCCCCAGCCGCAGGCCGCACGCAACGCCGCCACCTCTTCGAGCGTGGCGCCCGACAGCAGCACCAGCCGCACGACCGCAATGGCGCCGGGCAGGTCGGTGAAATGGGCTTGGCGCGGGCCCTGGGTGTCGCGGCGTAAACCACAGGCCGCCTCCAGCGCGGCGCGCCAGGCGGGCAACTCCGGATCGTCGAGCAAGGCCAGCAACACGGGGCTGAGTGCAGCCGGCACAGGCTTCCAGCACCCCGGGCGCAGACGTTCTTCAACCAGCCACCCGTCGGTGGCCAAATCTCGAATCAAGGCCTTGACGTCGTCGCCGGTGTAGCGCTTGCCAGCGGCATTCTTCGCGCCCAGCTGGGCCAGCAGGTCGAGCACCCAGGTGCGGGTGCGCGGCGTGGCACCAAGCGCAATGGCGCCGAGCACCGTGCGGTGCTGCGGCCCCAGCGCCGCCAGGTCGCTGGCCGGCTTCATTGCGCCAGCACCGCCGCCATTGCCACCGCCGTGGCTTCCACGTTCGACGAATTCAAACCCGCCACGCACATGCGCCCAGAGCGCACGAGGTACACCGCGTGCGCTTCACGCAGCGTGTCCACCTGCTCGGCCGTGAGGCCGGTGTAGCTGAACATGCCGCGCTGGGTCAAAAAGTACCCGAAGTCGCGCCCCGGCAGCTTGACGCTCAGCACGGCGTGCAGCTTCTTGCGCATCTCGGCGATGCGCACGCGCATCGCGTCCAGCTCGTCGGCCCATTGCGCATACAGCGCGGGCGTTTGCAGCACACGGGCGACGATCTGCCCGCCGTGGGTGGGCGGGCTCGAATAGTTCTTGCGCACCGTGGCTTTCATCTGACCCAGCACCAGTTCGGCTTCGGCCGCGTTGGGGCAGACAACGCTGAGCGCGCCGCAGCGTTCGCCATAGAGCGAGAAGCTCTTCGAGAACGAACTGGCGCAGAAGAAGCTGACGCCGGCTTCGGTAAGCGCGCGAATGGCGAAGGCGTCTTGCTGGATGCCGTCGCCAAAGCCCTGGTAGGCGATGTCCACATACGGGATCAGCTTGCGGGCCTGGATGACGGGGATCAACTCGGCCCACTGCGCCGCGTTCAAGTCCACCCCGGTCGGGTTGTGGCAGCAGGCGTGCAGCAACACGATGCTTTGTTCGGGCAGGGCGCGCAGCGCGGCCAGCATGGCGTCGAGCCTCACGCCGCCGGTGGCGGGGTCGTAGTACGGGTAGGTGCCGACGGTGAAGCCGGCGCCTTCAAACATGGCGCGGTGGTTGTCCCAGGTGGGGTCACTGACCCACACGTTGGACTGCGGGAAGTAGCGCTTAAGGAAGTCGCCGCCGACCTTCAGGCCGCCCGAGCCGCCGATGGTCTGGATGGTCGCGATGCGGCCGCTCTTGACCGCTTCATGGTCGGCACCGAACAGCAGGTGTTGCACCGCCTGGCGGTAGTTGGCCGCGCCTTCCATCGGCTGGTAGGGCCGCGCGCCAAGGGTTTGCAGCATCGCCGTCTCGGCCTCGCGCACCGCGCGCATCACCCGCAAGCGGCCGGCATCGTCGAAGTAGATGCCGATGCTGAGGTTGATCTTGTGCGGCCGGGCATCTTTGCCGAAGGCCTCGTTGAGGGTCAGGATCGGGTCGCCTGCATAGGCATCGACGTGCTCGAACATGGGGGCTCCTTGGGGCACCGTGCAAAGAGGGGCGATTATCCCGCCGCACCCCGTGTCTGCCTCTGGGTAGGCGCTTCGCGGCAAAACGGGTGCAGCAACCAGGCACCCACGCGCCGCGCTGCCGGGTAGCGCTGGGGCTCGCTCAGACCCACGTTGCGCGGCTCAGCCGAACCCAGCCCCCGATAGGTGCCGAAGACTTGATCCCACAGCGGGAGCACCGTGCCGAAATTCAGCGCCTCATCCGGCTCCACGCCGTGGTGGCGGCGATGCAGTTCGGCCGTGCCAATGAAACGATTGAGCCAGCCGAGGGTTCCCGGCAGGTTGGCGTGCGTGGCAAAGCTCTGCGCCTGGATGAACACGCCCGCACAAACGATGACCTCCGGCGTGAAGCCGAGCAGCAGCAAGGGCAGGTGGCGCGACACTTCGACCATCAACACGTTGAGTGGATGCGCCGTCGCGTTGTTGAGCAGGTTCACGCGTCGGGGCGCATGGTGCAGGGCATGCACACGCCACAGCCAGCCGCCCGCGTGCTGCCAACGGTGCATGGCGTAGGCCCCCAGTTCGCCGAGGACCAGGGCCAGCACCACGGCCGCCACCACCGGCAGTTCGGCCATCGCCGTCGAAGGCTGCCACACGAGTGCGGCGGCGGCCGCGAGCAGGTTCATCAGCGCACGGCTGGCGGCGCTGGCCAACGCTGCAACACCGAGGTAGAGCCATTCGCGCCGCCGCTCCGCCGCGTCCGACACCCAGTCGGGTCGATGCGGCCAGCGCCATTCAGCAAGCCCCAGCCACGCGAGGATGAACACCGTGGCCCCCGCCGCCACCGTGGGCAAGGACCAGCGGGCGGTTTGGGCCACGGCCAACCCGGCTGTGAGGGTCAACAAGAGGGTGAGGTGGGGCCAGTTCACAGCGTGGCGCGAGGTTGGGGTTGTCATGGGCGCAGTCAGGGGAAAGTCGAAGCCACAGCTTCACCCGCCCCGGGCCTGACCGCATTAACCTCGGTTCATTGCCGCCCGCCCTTTTGCCATCCGCCATGTCGCCACTCGACTGCCTCGCTTGCCTGCCCGCCTTCGACCAGGTCATCGCCAGCCACCCCGCCCTGCAGGCCCGTTGGCAGGCCCTGCCCAGGCGCAGCCTGCCGGCCGGTACGGCCCTGTTGCGGCAGGGTGACCGGGTGGCCAGCGCGTGGCGCATCGAACGCGGCTTGGTCCGCTGCTACTTCTTGGCACCCGACGGGCTCGAGCGCAACCGCTCGTTCCATGATGAGGGCGGCTGGATTGGGGCCGGCGCACCGCCGCACCCGCTCGACAGCCCTTACACGATCGAGGCGCTTGAATCAGCCGAGCTGGTGGAGTTGCCCTATGCCACCCTCACCGCTCTGCTGGACGAGTTCGTGATGCTTCGCGGGCTGCTCGACGAAGGCCTGAGCGCGAGCTTCGCCTTACAGGCCCAGCGCGAGGCGAACCTGCTCACGCTGGACGCCCCCGGCCTCTACGAGGCCTTCCTGGCCTCACATGCCGACCTGGCGAACCGCATCGCGCTGCACCACGTCGCGCGCTACGTGGGCATCACCAGCGTGGCCCTTTCGCGCATTCGCAACCGCAAGGGCATGGTCGCGCCCCGCTCGGGCGGTGCGGCACGCTGAATGCTCCCGACGGGTGCGTGGGGTCACGTCGCCGCGAGTGCCTTTTCAATGTCTTTCACCAGCGACTCGGGCTTGTCGGTCGGCGCATAACGCTTGAGCGCCTGACCGTCGCGGCCGACCAGGAACTTGGTGAAGTTCCACTTGATGCGCTGAGTGCCCAGGATGCCGGGCTTTTCAGACGTGAGCCACTTCCACAGCGGGTGGGCGCTGGCGCCGTTGACCTCGACCTTGCCCATCATGGGAAAGCTCACGCCGTAGTTGAGCTGGCAGAAGCTGGCGATCTCGCCGTTGTTGCCGGGGTCTTGCTTGCCGAATTCGTTGCTCGGGAAACCGAGGATCACCAGGCCGCGTTCGCGGTAGGTTTCCCACAGCTTTTCGAGCCCGGCGAACTGGGGCGTGAAGCCGCAGGCGCTGGCGGTGTTGACGATCAACAGCACCTTGCCACGCTGCGCGTCGAGCCGGGTGGGCTGGCCGTCTATCGAGACGGCTTCAAAGTCATAGATGTCGGGGGGGGCGGTGGTCATGAAGCGCTCCTGCAAAGAGAGCCGCATGGTATTCGCGGCGCGGCGCGGCGCCCAGCACAGCACAGCACAGCGGGGCCGGGTGTTCTTGACGCAACCGGGCACTGCAACGAACATCCCCCGGCCCCCCATTTGCCCGGAGACACCCACCATGGCCACGCGCAGCCCGATGCGCTACACCGTCGCGCTGCAAGGCTTCAGCGACTTCGAGCGCAGCGCGCTCTCCTCGTTCTTCCGGTTGGCCGCACAGCGCGAGCCCGCCTATGAACAAGGCCCATCGCTCGACGACTGCGACTTCGTGGTCGCCGATGCCGACCACCCGCAGGCGATCGATGCCGTCGAAGGCGCCGACCGGGCCGGCGACACGGTGTTCGTGGGCGCCCGCCCGCCGGCCCATGCCGGCGCCTGGCTG